>JAFXZT010000076.1 GCA_017541145.1 Bacteroidales bacterium
AAAATCTAATGTTTCCTGTGGTGTTGCACATGTTTTCAACGTTGCAAATTTAGAAATTTTGAAAGCAAATCACAACATGACAATGCACCTAAGCCGCTAACGCCTTCATGTTTTCAACGTTGCAAATTTAGAAATTTTGAAAGCAAATCACAACTACATTTTGTCGCCATAATTCAGATTCTGTCATGTTTTCAACGTTGCAAATTTAAGAATTTTGAAAGCAATTCACAACGCGTCGGCGCTTCTTTAATAAATGGTTTTACATGTTTTCAACGTTGCAAATTTAAGAATTTTGAAAGCAATTCACAACAGTCAATTGATATTTTCGTACTTCGCCAGTCATGTTTTCAACGTTGCAAATTTAAGAATTTTGAAAGCAATTCACAACCCTTAAGGGCTCAGGGCGGGTACATGGTACCATGTTTTCAACGTTGCAAATTTAAGAATTTTGAAAGCAATTCACAACGGAGTGGAGTTTGTAAGAAGCAAAGAGTTTCATGTTTTCAACGTTGCAAATTTAAGAATTTTGAAAGCAATTCACAACCATTTGACAGCTCTATCGAGTTTTGAAGAAGTTGCAAATTTAAGAATTTTGAAAGCAATTCACAACAAGAAGAACCCTTATTTACATCTACTAATTGTTGCAAATTTAAGAATTTTGAAAGCAATTCACAACTGTAGATATGGTTTTAAAAAAACGTGGACATTATAACCTTGTTGCAAGTGTATATTCACAAGAGGAAGTAAAAATCCCAAACAAAATAAAAGCAACAGCAGCTACAAACGACATTTGGTACTACGATAGTAAAGTAATAAAAAATTGGCTATCCTCGATGGGGCAACTCCATTTGTTGCCGCTGTTGGAAGCCAATTCAATGTATTCAGATAAAGATTTCTGAATACGGTTGCAAAGATAACCAACTTTTTTGTAATTACAAAATAAATTAACCATAAAAAAAGCGGCTTATTATCAAAGCCGCTTTTTTTATTCAGTATCAATTAATCTATTTGCACGCTCGAATAATCTCTCTTAAACCACTTTTGTAACCCTCTAAGTCCATACCACCGCAATATCCGTAGCGGTAAAACAAATCGGTTAGTCCGTTTTCTGTAATGAACCACGCCTTTGAGCCACCGTACATGTTTTCAACGTTGCAAATTTAAGAATTTTGAAAGCAAATCACAACGCTTGTCGCATTCAAAAACAAAAAAAATTTCATGTTTTCAACGTTGCAAATTTAAGAATTTTGAAAGCAATTCACAACAGCGTTCCTATTAAGGTTTTGGCTTACTGTCATGTTTTCAACGTTGCAAATTTAGAAATTTTGAAAGCAAATCACAACCAGAAACTCAAAAGAGTGAGGATGAATATTCATGTTTTCAACGTTGCAAATTTAGAAATTTTGAAAGCAAATCACAACAGAATCTACGACCTTTTGTGCGGTTTCTTCGTCTGTGGCTGTCATAGCTAAAACGCCAGCCAAAAGATTTAAACCGTCTTTTCTTGCGCCTTGAAATTTAGTTTCAAGTAACTGTAATATTGTTTCTTTCATACGTTTGAAATTTGTTTTTGCAAATAAATAAAACATTATTATAATGCACAATAGTGTATCAATATTTTTCTTTTTTTTGTTTATTCGTTTTTATTTTTTTTCTTTGTACAAAATTTTAAAAATATAAAATCATGATACCAGAATACGCAAAAAAAATAGGCACTGAATCTGAATTTACACCGGAAATGCATTATTCAATGTTAAGCGGCGAATGTTCTTATCTTGAAATTATGGTTATGGCTGCGCGTGCTGAAACAAAAAACGGAATGTCACTTTCCGATGCTTGTAAAAAATACAAAATTACAGTTCAAGATTTTAGAGATAATTATGAAAAAGTTTTTCCGGGTTCGTTATTCAAAGAAACGTTTCCCGATTATTTAGAATCTAAATAATTTTCAAAAACTTTAACTTGTTTTTTATCTGTCAAATCCAAAAAGCCCCACCAATCAAAACTTATAATATCCTCTTTAAATTCGGGATGCTCTGCCAATTTGTTCATTGGAAATGGTGCATTATCGTTTTTAGCTTCATTTTTATAATAATCATCGATAATTGCTTCCATTAAGGGTTTGTTTTTGGGTGATGCGTTTAACGAAACAAGTTTTTTTACTTCTTCTTTTGATGAAATGCTAAAACCATAACGCGCCCATGCCCATCCGCCGATTTTATCGTCTGCATGTAATTCAATTTTTTTAATTCCACAATTTTTATATTGTTTGTAAAACGCTTTTGTTATTAATTTAGAAATATCTTTTTGTTGCAAATTTCCAATTAATTTAAATCGTGTGTGATTTACAATTTTTTCGCCGTCCCTGTAAAAAAAGTATCTTGATAAATCGATTTTGTTTTGTTCGCCCTCAAATAAAATTGTTGCTTCTTTAGATTTAACTCTAAAATCTTTTTTCTTTATTTGAATTCCAAATTCTTCAAATATTTTATTCATACATGTTTTCAACGTTGCAAATTTAAGAATTTTGAAAGCAATTCACAACCGAACGGATGGGCGTATTATTTGAGAGCAACAACACGTACACAGAATACTATGCTGACCGCACCTTCGGCTCTCCGACACTCACATGGTAAGTAATCCCCGTTTCGCCAGCCGTTGATGCGTAAGACAAACACAATTAATTAAACGCCGTTAAAACAGTATTTAACGGCATTTTATTAATAGGTTAATTGTGATTGTTTAGCCACCACCAATTAGTAATGGTGTGTTTCCTGTGTAATGGCATTTCTGTATGTTCTTGGTCTTGTTGTCTTTGACGAGTTCCCTTATAAATAAGAAAACACGCACCTCCAATAATAAAACAAAAATAGCCGGCAGCCTCACAGCCTAAATATAGGAAAACAAATCCCGCAATAATAATCAAATACGAATGTTTTAAAATTTTTGCAACCATAATATATAAGTTATGAGTGTTAATACAGTATATTCTATCGAGATTGTACCAAAAGGAACTGATCAAGTCAACAACGCTGTAGTTGCTGTTAGCAAAATAGGCTCAGCAGTAAACAAAATCAATTCGTCTGTAAATCCTCTAACAAAAATAATACAGCTTTTGAAAAATACCAACAAAATTTTAATGAATATCTGCAAGGTAGGTGTGGAAAGTTTCAATAAGTTGCAAATTTAAGAATTTTGAAAGCAATTCACAACACAAATTGTCTGTCCGTTCATTTGTAGAGACGGTGTGCACACCGTCTCTACAACAGATTATTTTTGTTATAAAAAATTGTTTGTATATTTGCTGTGTCAATCTGGCCGGGGCTGCGGCGCGGGCATTCTAAGGATTGACAGGGCGGCTACGGTCGCCTTTTTTTATTGCAAATTAATTTTGAAAGCAAAATCACAACTGGAAGAATCAAAAATCCATGCAATTGTTATTTCTGATGTATCAATCATGCAATTTTTTCTCAAAAATTTTTATAAAAAATTTGGTAATTTACAACTAATTTATATTTTTGAGTTTATCTAATTTTTGTTTAACCCTTTAATTCGTATTATATTATGAAATTGTCAGCACCAACTAATGCAGTTTTGGGCGTTTCTGTAGCCCTCGCTGTTCTCGGAATACTTGGTAAATATGCAATTGCAGCTCTCGCACCTTACGCTTTTTGGTTCGTTTTAGCTGCTTTTATTGTTTTGGCTATCGCTTGTTTACTCAAGGGATTGTAGTTTTTTACCTCAAAAAATTGTAAATTATAATAACATCGGCAATAAATTTTACCGACTGTTATTTTTTGTTATTGAATAAATTAAACCTCTTTATCTAAACATTTTTGTAACAATGTTTCTGTCCAATCCGATAAAAACAACGGGATGTTTATCAAGTTTCCTGAATATGATAAATTTCGCATTGAATAACGGATTTTTATCGACGGAGAATACTTTTTGTCGTAAACAATAAGACTTTTGCCGGTGATACTTTCGCCGGATTTTACTTCTACCGGAATTACGTTTAATCCCCTCTGAAATACAAAATCTACCTCGGCGTTAGCATCTGATTTCCAATAATATAAATCACTGTTATAAACTACGGAAAGGCTTTGCAAGATATAGTTTTCTGCCAACGCACCTTTAAACTCTTTGAATGCAATATTTTCTGTTACGAAAACTGAATTTGGTAAATCTGACTTTACTCTCAAGAGCGCAGTATCGTTCATGTAAATCTTGAAAGCTGAGAGATTTTTGTATGCGGACAACGGTAAATTCGGAATTTCTGACAAAAATATCTGCTGAATCAATCCGGCTTTTGACAACCAATAAATTGCATCTTCGTACTCTCGCGCCCTTGCTCCGGTTTTTACAAGTTGAAACAAAAATTTGCGGTTTTCTTTCGCCAATTGCGACGGTATTGAATCCCAAACATACTGAATCCTCTTAATATCAGCATTATCGGCGTGCTTGGCAAAGTCATTTTGATATGCCAACAATATCGCTTTCAACTTTTCGTCCACAAGTTTCGGATTCTTTGTTTCAAACCAAATATTCATTGCTTCGGGCATACCGCCGCACGACAAATATGTCCAATATTGCTGTTTCAAACTGTTGAAAAACGCCGTCGGAATTTCTGTAATTTCGTCTATACTGTTAACATATTCTACTAAATTGTGATTCTCTACTGCGAGAAACTCTTTGAAACTCAGCGGTCTGACATTCATAAAATCAACTTTTCCAACAGGAAACGAATCTCCGCGCGAAAGCGAAACGCCAAGCAAACTTCCGGCACAAACAATATGCAATTCCGGGATGGTTTCCTGAAAATATTTCAACGAATTGAGTGCTGCGTTACATTCCTGAATTTCATCAAAAATAACCAACGTTTTTCCTTTTTCTATTGACATATTGTAATAAAGCGAAAGACTTTGCAGAATTTTTTCGGGATTTTTGGTTTGAACAAAAAACGATTCTACATCCGACTCCAAATCGAAGTTAACATAAAATGTATTTTCAAAATATCTTCGTCCAAACTCCTTCATAATCCATGTTTTACCAACCTGACGCGCACCCATAAGTATCAGTGGTTTTCTGAACTGTTTATCTTTCCAATTTGAAAGTTTGTTGAATATATCTCTGTCGATGTTCATGGTCTCAAAAAAAATAATAATAAAAATTTCTCCGCAAATATAGGCTTTTATTTTGACTTTTACACATTTTTCGATGTTAAAATGTGAGAATTTACACATTTTTCGATGATAATTTGCGAGAATTTACACATTTTTCGATTGTAAAATGTGAAAGTTTACACATCTTCCGAGGATGATTTATCAGAAATCAATAAAAAAATCCCGACTGAAAACAATGATTCAATCGGGAAGAGGTTAAAAAAAATAATCCGAAAATTTAATCCTCCAAAGCTTGTTTCAAATCGGCGATGAGGTCTTCTTTGTCTTCAAGTCCGCAGCTGTAACGAACCAAACCGGCAGGAATTCCGGCTGCTTTCAATTGTTCATCAGTCAACTGACGATGAGTAGAAGTTGCAGGGTTCAAACAACATGTACGGGCATCGGCAACGTGAGTTTCAATAGCCGCAAGTTTCAATTTTTTCATGAAATTCATCGCTGCATCGCGACCGCCTTTCAATTCAAAACTTACAACACCGCAACCGCCATTTGGTAAATATTTTTTAGCAAGTTCATAATACGGATCGGTTGGAAGTCCGGAGTAGTTTACAGATACCACTTTCGGATGATTGTGAAGGAATTCTGCTACTGCCTGACCGTTTTCCACGTGACGCGGCATTCTTACGTGCAACGATTCCAAACCGAGGTTGAGAATAAATGCACTTTGCGGCGACTGCATACAACCGAAATCCCTCATCAATTGAGAAGTACATTTTGTAATAAAAGCGGCTTTGTTACCGAATTTTGTAACGTATGTAATACCGTGATAACTTTCATCAGGAGTGCAAAGACCCGGAAATTTGTCAGCATGAGCCATCCAATCGAAATTACCGGAATCTACAACTACGCCGCCCAAAGTTGCACCGTGTCCATCCATATATTTTGTAGTAGCGTGAGTTACAATATCTGCGCCCCATTCTATAGGACGGCAATTTACAGGGGTAGGGAAGGTGTTGTCCACAATCAACGGAACACCGTGAGCATGAGCTACTTTTGCAAATTTTTCGATATCAAGAACTGTTAAAGCCGGATTAGCAATTGTTTCTCCGAATACTGCGCGGGTATTGTCTTGAAATGCTGCATTAAGTTCTTCTTCGGAAGCTGTTGGAGGTACAAATGTTACAGAAATTCCCATTTTTTTGAGTGTAACAGAAATCAAATTGAATGTACCGCCGTAAATGCTTGAAGATGCAACGATATGACTTCCGCATTCGCAGATATTAAACAAGGCAAAAAAATTGGCAGACTGACCGCTGCAAGTAAGAAGCGCAGCCGAACCGCCTTCGAGAGCAGCAATTTTGGCTGCAACAAAATCGCATGTCGGATTTTGTAAACGTGAATAAAAATAACCGCTTGCCTCCAAGTCAAAAAGTTTGCCCATATCTTCAGAGGTATTGTATTTGAATGTAGTTGACTGAATGATAGGTATTTGACGAGGTTCGCCATTACCGGGTGTATATCCGGCTTGTACGCATTTTGTGTTTATTGAATTTTGTTCCATTAGTTATGATTATTAATTTTTATACTTGCAAAAGTAATAAATTTCCAAGTACAAAAATTAATCTAGTATTAAAAAATTTTTTACACGCAGATATTTTAAGAGATTTAATTTTGCAACTGCAAAAAAATTATACCCGAATGAACACAAAATCAGATACTTTAAAAGGTCAATTGAAATCATTGACAACGCCGATTTTTATTGAAATTGCCTTAGTAATGCTTTTGGGCGCGGTTGATACGGTGATGCTGAGCCATCTTGAGGTAAACAGCGACAATGCAGTGGCGGCTGTCGGCGTTGATAATCAGATTATTAGCCTTGTATTTTTGATTTATCAATTTATATCAATGGGTGCTGCAATTGTTTGCGCTCAATATATCGGAGCCGGTCTTAAAAAAAGACTTGTTCAAGTAGTTGGCATTGCTGTAATTATCAATTTGTTGGTCGGACTTTCTGTAAGTGCGTTCATATTTTTCAATGCTCAAAGTTTATTGGACTTGATGGGACTTAGACCCGAACTTATGGACGACGGTCTCAAATATTTGAAAATCACCGGTTCGTTCTCGTTTTTTCAAGCCGTTTCGCTTGCATTTTCCGCCTCGTTAAGAAGTGCCAATTTGGCAAAATATCCGATGAGAATCACTTTGATTGTAAATCTTGTTAACATCTTGGGAAACTATGCATTGATTTTCGGACACTTCGGACTTCCGGCTCTCGGCGTGGAAGGTGCGGCATATTCTACTTCTGTAAGCCGTTTTGTATCAATGGTTTTACTGATTATAGTTCATACAAAGAAACATATCGGAAAATTTCCGTTGGAATATTTCAGACCATTTCCGTGGAAAGAACTTAAAAATGTTCTCAAAATCGGTATTCCGGCAGCCGGCGAAGAGCTCAGTTATTGTTCGTCGCAAGTGGTAATTACATATTTTATCAACAAACTCGGCAACGATGCTCTTACAGCGCGTACTCTCTGCGCCAATGCTATTATGTTTGTTAACTTGTTTGTTTGCAGCATTGTACAAGGCGGCGATATTTTGGTAGGTCATCTTGTAGGACAAAACAAAAATGCCGCGGCATACACAATGGGAAATTATATCTTTAAATGGGCGATGCTTATTACATTGATTGTAAGTTTTACGCTCGCTTTGTTGGGCAATACGCTGTTACAATTTCTCACTCAAAATCCTGAAATCATACGGGTCGGAACTGTAATATTTTTCATCGACGTGGTTTTGTCGATAGGACGCGTATCAAATATTTTTGCGGTAGGAACTCTTAGAAGTACCGGCGATGCAATTTTTCCTGTTTTGATTGGAATTTCGTTTCAGTGGGTAATTGCAGTAGGATTCAGTTATTTTCTTGGAATTCCGATGGGATTCGGACTTATCGGGATGTGGATCGGTTTTGCCTGCGACGAAAACCTTAGAGGAATTGTTCTTATGAAACGTTGGCATTCGCTGAAATGGCAAGGTAAAAATGTCATATAAAAAAAACACCGCTGAAAAATTTAATATTTTCCAACGGTGTTAACAATTATGAAAAAAAAATTACTTTTGATGATGCGATAAGCTGGACTTCAGCATTATAATATCTTGCGTGTGCTTTTCAATTTGTCTGATAATATCGGCGTCCTCATCTTGAGTATTGTTCAAATTGAAAAATTCTACACAGATGTTCAGTTGTTCAAGTTTTTCTCCAAGTTTAGTAGCAAATTCTTCCATACGCTCAGCCGATTGCGAATAGTCGGCAGTGATACGTACCAACTGTTCCACGGCTTGAGAAATTGCTTTGTTTTTCTCCTGAAGTTCAATACAATTAGTAGAAATTTCGGCGGCTTTTGCAGCGTTGGATTTTATACGCGGCGCAATTCTGTCCACCAACAAAGATGAATTTTCTGTCATCTTGAAAGTTTCTGTTGACGAGATATTAATCTCTTTTGAAAACAAAATACATTTCTCAGCGAGTTTACGTATTTCGGCGGCTACTACGGCAAAACCTTTTCCGTATTCTCCGGCTCTTGCGGCTTCTACTGCGGCATTTATCGCAAGCAAATCGGTTCGCGAAGTAATTTCGTCTATCATGCGGGTTTTGTCCAATACATTTCGCATACAATCGAGCGCATTGTTTGAGGACTCCGCAATCAAAACTATATCGTCGGAAATTTGTTTTGAAATCTCTGATGCTTGTATTGCAGTGTCGGCATTTTCGGAAACTGTGTCATAAATATTTTCGATACTTACCGATATTTCTTCTATTGTTGTTGACTGATTTTGTGCGCCTTGTGCAACATTTGATATGGTTTTGTTGAGCGAAGCACTTTCCTCGGCAATTTCTCTTGAATATTTTCGGATTGAACTTACCGCTTCATAAAGCTGACTCTTCATTTTTATAAAGTTTTGCGACAAAATCGTAAATTCTAATGTTTCGGGATTTCTGTTTACATCTACATTTCCGATATTTCCACGTGCAAATTCCGAAGTAAATGATGTTGCGATATTCAACGGTCTTTCTACAAATCTGCGAATCTGAGTTTTGATAAGTATAATCACACTCACCGAAAATACAAGCATCAATATTGTAATTACTACAAGCAACATGTAATAATTATAGTAAAATTGGTAATCGTAAAGCGACATCGACAATGCCATATCTTTTGCTCCCGGAATTTTGATGTAACGCATTACCATATCGCGCTTTTTAAACGATTTGAAATGCCAATCGTAAACGGTTTTGTCGTTATCAGGTACACTTTCCAATTTATCGAGTTCGCCCTCAAAAAGACCTTCAATATCAACAAATCCGATTTTTAAGAGTGCTTTCAGATCCAATGTTTTGTTACCGAATTCAAAAAATCCTCTTACTCGTTTTTCATTTTCCAATATTGTGCAGTAACCGCCTCCGTTGATTTTAAATTATTTCAGTTCGTTGTCGATAACCTCACACGGGAAATATGCGGAAAAAATCGCTTTAATTGTATTTTTGTCAGAATCATAAATCGGGATTGAAACACTGTAAAGCGTATCAGTCTCAATAAATTCCGACGGGAAAGCATTTCCGTATGATGCCGAATAGTTTTTCTGCATTATCTGAAGGAAAAATTTTGATTTTGAAAAATCAGTGGTATCTTTTCCGGTTACAGTGTTGTACGAAACGCCGTCAGGAAATGTCACACGAAAAAATCTCCAATTATTGGTATGCTTTCCTATAAAATTTGTTACACGCTTGAGCGAATTGGAAATGTCATCAAAATCAAAAATATAGGTAATGACATTTAAATCATCAATATATCTGGAATATGTAAGCCCGACATTGGATGCGTGGATATTAATATTACCTTCCACCGTTTCTATAAAATCTTTGTTTATTCTTTTGAAAATAATGATTGAGACCGCAAAGTCTGTCAATATTACAAGTGATACTATAGTTACAATTAATACTCGTAACAATCGTCTGCTTACGGTAGGTTTTTGGGCTTTGTTTTTCCTACCGAAAATACCTTTTAGTTTGTTAATCAATTCCATATTAGTTGCTATTTAGTATTTTTTTGTTTTTAAACCACAAGGCAAAAATAAATAACTTAAATAAATTTCCAAATTATTTAGGAAGTTTTTTAAAAAAATATATTGCTACACTCATTGCAACCACCGCAGAAACGGCATCTGATATCGGCTGACACATCTCTACGCCTTTTAATCCGATAAAATGCGGCAATATTAATATCAGCGGTATAAATACTACTCCTTGTCGCATTACGGATGTTACTGATGCCATAAGTTTCTGACCTGTAACTTGTAACAACATATTTGTAAGTATTATTACGGAGTTGAACGGAAGCGCCAATCCGTAAAAAACAAATGTTTCAGCACCGATTTCTATCACTCTCGGCGACTCGGCTCTAAACAATGTTACTATATTTTCTGCAAAAACTATGCAACAAAGCCCGCCAATTATCATAATTGTTAAACAAATTACAAGAGAAAATCTGTAAGCTTGTCGCACTCGTTGAAAAATTTTTGCGCCGTAAGCAAATCCCACTACGGGTTGATAACCTTGTCCGAATCCGCCAACAATCGACGTAATCAGAAAGTTAACACGCCCGACGATACTCATGGCGGCTACTGCTGCATCGCCGTATGCTGCACCCGCACGGTTAAGTAAAATTGTTGCGATTGCAGAACATCCTTGTCGGAACAGCGACGGCAAACCGGTACTTATCACAAGTAGAAATACGCCAATATTTTTCGACAAATATTTAAAGTGGAGGTTTATCATCGATTTGCTGCTTCTCAACGACAAAAACATCACGCTGAAACTTGTTAGTTGACAGATATTTGTTGCCAATGCCGCGCCCGCAATGCCCATATTGCAAGTGTAAATCAACAGAGGATCCAACACTATATTTATTACAGCACCCGAAGCAATACCGAGCATCGCAAAAATTGCCCTTCCCTGCGATCGCAAAACATTGTTGAGCACAAATCCCATAACTGCAAACGGCGCACCCATCAAAATCACGTTGGAATATGTTTTCGCAAACGGCAATATAGTAGGAGTGGAGCCAAGAAATCTCATAAACGGTTCGTCGCAAAGAAATCCGAAAACTCCTAACAAAATACTGAAAAGAAATCCCAAAACCAACGACGAAGTCGCGATAATATTGGCTTTGAAAATATGTCTGCGCCCCAAAAATCGCGAAATATTGCTGCCCGCACCCATTCCGATCCAAAATCCAATTGCCTGAATCATAGCCGTTACAGGAAGACAAATGCCGATAGCCGCCGTTGCCGAATCGCCCAAACGGGATACAAACCACGTATCAACAGCATTGTAAACCGCTGAAGTCATCATAGAAATAATGGTAGGAGTTGCCAATCGAGGTATAAGTTTCCTAACCGGCATTTCTGTCATCATTCGATATTGCTCTTCTTTGGTTTTCATAATGCAAAATTAATGAATATTTATTTTGAAGGATAATAAATTTGTGTAATTTTACCGCCAAGAATTTTTAATTTTTTTATAAGATAAATGAATTTTGATGAAAGAGTGCAAAAGGCTATAGCCCTGCGCTCTAAAGGTAATAATTGTGCGCAATGTGTATTTGCGGCATATTCCGATATTTACGGAATAGATGAAAAAACAGCACTGAATCTTACGTCAGGACTTGGCGGCGGCATCGGAAAAATGAGAGACACTTGCGGTGCTGCATTAGCGATGTTTATGCTCGCCGGATTGGAAAAAGGTGCTGACAATCAGTTGGAAAGTGTTAAACTGGTACAAGAACTTGCAAAGAAATACAAAGATATTTACGGATCAATAATTTGCGGCGAAATCCTCGGAATGCGTCCTTTTAGAGAAGAGCCTACCGAGCAACAACGCCTGAATTGCAAACAAAATTGTACTATTAAAATAGGTAAAGCTGCTGAAATTTATGCTGACTATTTATCAAACAAAAATTAATAAAAACAAAACATATTTACAAACTAATTAATGTCAAATTTTTAAACAAAAATGAAGAAGTTATTTTTGATTGTTGCTATGATAACAATGGCAACAAGTGCAACATTTGCACAATTTGGAATTAGAGCCGGAGTCAACTTCAACAAAATAAAAGTTGACGAAAATCAAAGCCTTTTGGATAACAAAACCGGCTGGCATGCAGGCTGCGTTTACAATTTTCAAATTGTAGACAATTTAATAGGTATACAGCCCGGATTGTATTTCTCGTCAAAGGGTTATACTCTTACAACAAAAGGTACAAGTGTCTCATCGGCCATCAGCAATATTATTACCGGTATGGACCAAGAATACGAAGGTACAGCAAATTATCTTGAAATGCCGATTCTTTTGAAATTAAATTTTCAAGTAACTGAAAAAATGGCAATTGACACTCATGTAGGTCCGTATTTTGCTTACGGAATCGGCGGCAAATACAAAGATACCGATATCAAAATATTTGACAAAGATAATCTCATTACACTCGACCGTTTTGATTGGGGATTTCAGTTTGGCGCAGGAGTTACATTCAACAATCAAATTTATTTAGGTTGGGATATTGACCTTGGCTTGCAAAAAATCGACAGCGAAAAAGGTTTGGGAGACGGCAACTTAGAAGCCAAAAACTTAACCAACATGATTACAGTTGGTGTATGGTTTGGTAATGACTAATTCAATTTAAATTTTAATTATAAAAGTTCACTTAAACATGAAAAAACTATTATTAATTGCAGCTGTAATGATAATTTCAGTTACAGCATCATTTGCTCAGCTCGGCGTAAGAATGGGCATGAATTTCGGTGACCTTGGTGGCGACGATGTAGAACACGTAAAATCAAGCATTGGTTTGCACCTCGGCGTTGTTGACAATTTCGAACTTGGTAGCGGTATTTCTATCCAACCGGGTGCTTACTACACTCAGAAAAACTGGAAAATTGAAAACGGTAGAGGAAAAGACGAAGATTTGAAAGCCCGCACACATCACTTGGAAGTTCCTGTATTGGTAAAATACAATATCGAATTTGGTGACATCGCAATTGATCCTCACGTAGGTCCTTATTTTGACTTTGCTTTTGCCGGTAAATTCAAAGACGTAGACGACGTAAAAATCTACAGAAACAGAGATAACAAAGGTGACTGGAACTTTTCTAATTTCGATATGGGACTTACTTTAGGTTGCGGTGCTACATACTCTGACATCGTTTACTGCGGTCTTGATTATCAATTTGGTTTCAAAGATATCGCAAAAAGCAAAAACACTGAAGTAAGAAGCCACGTATTTATGATTACATTTGGCGTTTGGTTCAAATAATCCGAACTGTCAACAAAATATAATAAAAAAGAGATTGTCGAATTTTACTTTGACAATCTCTTTTTTTATGCTGAAAAGTAATTTCTCAACTTTCGCAATTTTTTTAAACACCGAATATAACAAATCAAAAATTGCAGAAACTAATATTCGTATAAATTCGTAAAAAATCAGAATCGAAGATTAGGATTTTTCTTGGTTTAATTTATTTTGATTCGTCTTAATTCGTTTAATTCGGTGTTAAAACTTAAATCGTAATAATATTGTTTCTGATAGCGAATTTCATAAGATCAACACTCGATTTCAGATTGAGTTTCTGCATGATGTGGTTTTTATGAGTTTCCACAGTTCTAACAGAAATAAACAGTCTGTCAGCTATTTCCTGATTAGTAAGACCGTCGCCCCAAAGTTTAAGGATTTCAATCTGACGGGATGAAAGCGAAGCCGATGAGTCATCATAATCATCGTCTTCAGCACTTGCATTAGGACTCATCGTGTTGATATATTTTTGCAACAAGATATGAGTAATCGACTCGCTGTAAAAATCGTGTCCGCCGCGAATAGTGTAAATTGCTTGAATTAAATCCGAAATTTCGGAATCAAATGTTAAAAAGCCCTTTGCTCCAGCCTTAATTGTTTTTACAACAATATCCTCTCTTTGCGACTCAGCCATTACAAGAATAGCGGTTTTCGGAAATTTCATTCTCAATGAGATTATCAAGTCCAAATCGTTGTGCGAGATTTCAAAAAAGTTAACAATCAACACATTGATAGTACGGCCTTGCATTTTTTCAATCAAGTTTTCCTTGTCGGTTACGGATATTACATTTTTTATCTCGTCCGACGTAGAGAGGTAATTTTCAATGCTTTGGAGCAATAATTTGTGCTTATTGAAAATACCGGTATAAATCATACTTATTTATTATTTATTATCTGCCGGTCACAAATTTATAACAAAATTTTATTTCTGAAAAATTTTTAGACTATTTCAAATTTAAAATAATTGCAAAGTTTTTGCAAGAGAAAAATATTAATTGAATAATTTTGATTAAAATTGCATCGTTTTAAAAGTTAGTAACCAAAAGAAAATACCATGAAAAGAATATCAATTTTAATTCTTACAGTAATTGCCGCCACATTGAGCAGTTGCTTGCCAACATACGATATAGAGCCTCCGGTGCTTACTGTGAGCTACACGGAAGACGATATTATATATTTTTCCGAAATTCAAACCGCATCGCTGAATGTAAATATTCACTCGAAAGAAGCTATCGTCGGGTTTCAGATGAGGGGGAATCCGCCGTTTCAAAGCGTTTTTACGAGGGATTCTATATTTCCACAATATTGTCATAATGTTAATTTTAACGTTAACATCACATATCCAAACGTAAAAATTCAAATAGCACCGGATTCAGTTTACCAACTTGAATTTTTGGCTTACACCGAAAACGATTCGGCAACAGCAAAAAGAACGTTGAAATATAAATACAGATATCCCGAAATAGATTCTTTTGATATCACACTTTCGTCCGATATCTACAACGGTCTTTGTTTGTTGGATATTCAGAATAAAACTGCATACAAATATTCTGAATACAAGAATCACAACTTCGATTTAGTGTACATCAATCCGTTTGGACTCAACGACAAAAATCCGGCATTAAATAATATGAACAGCTCATTTGCAAGTCCGGACGCCGCGTTTTTGTATGAATATTTTGAAGCGAAAACAAAAGATGATCCTTATCTTTACGAAGAAAGTTCTCTCGGATTTAGAACAACTTATTGCGGTGAGCTAATTCCAAACACAGACCATCCATTCGATTGGAGTAAAATAGACGAAAAAACCGTAAATTCAGAAAGCGGTTGGCTGTATTATTACCTCAACGACAATACAAATTTCGGATATGGTTTAAGCAGTTTAGGAAAAGCAAGATATTACAAATTCAAACTTTACGACAACTCTTACGCCATGATTCAGATTTTGAGTCAAGTGCTAAGAACCGATCCGAACAGTTCAATCGATATCAGAGTTTATTACCAAAAATAATTTTACTTTTTGAAATAATATCTGCCCATCGTTTGGGTAATATCACCGTACTGAATGGCTGTTTTAGGACAACGATGAATGCAAGCAAGGCATTTTACACAGTGTCCCAGCCATTTAGGACGGTTGTTTTCTAATTTGATATTTTTTTCAGGACAAGTTTTCTCACAAAGTCCGCAGCCGTTACAATTGTTGTCAGCAAAAAATTTCTTGTCACCCAAAGTAAATTTCATAAACAACGGATAAATAATGCGACCTTTAAGAAAAGGTTTAGGTCCGATTACATAATTTTTGTATTCAGAACCGTTCAAAATAGCATCCGCAATTTTCGGAATTTCGATTTCGGCTTTACTAAGTTTTTGTTGCTCAAGCTCTTTCGGGTCAGTACCAAAACCTTTCATTACAATATAATTGTTCGGCATTTGTACTGAACAGTAAAAATCGAGTTGAATATTATTATATTTTTTCAAACGTTCGTTCATCATTTCCATCGCTTTGCCGCAAGTATCGCCGCAAACAAAAACGGAAAATATTTTTTTGATTGATTGAGGATTTTGAATTCTCAAACGCTCCAAAAAACGTTTCACAGTTAAAGCAAGTCCCCACGAATGTACGGGAGAAACAAAACCCAAAAATCCGTCGTTTTTTACAGTAATTTTCACATCCTTTTTGTTTGCAATATCGTCGTGAAAATCAGCAATATTAATCACTTCATTGTCACCGATAAGTCCCGACAATGTTTGTGCAACATGTTTAGAATTGCCTGTTCCTGAAAAATAAAATATCATGATAAATTGTTTGATTGATTTATTTTGCAAAAGTAAGCAAAAAATTTTCAAGTTTTTTAATTTTATTTCGTATCAATTAATTTTAGTTTGGAAGATAGTTTGAACAAAATTACAAAACCTATAACTGCCACCAAAGCGAGTATCGAACCTGCAACGGGTTGAAGCATAACGAAATATCCGCCGGAAAACAAGCAAGCGTAAATTGTAATTATACCGACAAAAACACATAAAATCTGTTTCGGCATATCCCAATGATTGTCAGCTTGTTGCAAATCTACACCGTCTTTACGAGCATCTTCCGTAACTTTTTTCCAGCCCGGACCTCCGGCTTGAGTAAGTGAATAAAATTCGCGCAAAACAGCAGTATCTTCGGGTTTTGTAACAAATACCGTAACAATCCAAACTATAGAAACTACTGCAACTGTAATCAGCAATCTCATTGTACTATGGTCAATTACACTATTCGCCAAACATCCGTCGGGAATTACAAAAACCATCACAATCGACATCACAAAAGCGGCAATCATGGCAGCAATTTCGGTAGCTGCATTTATTCGCCACCAAAACCATCTGAGAAGGTAAACTGCACCCGTTCCCGCACCGCTAAGCAACAATATATCAAAAGCTTGCGTTGCATTATCCATAATAGTCAACGAAACCAATCCGCCTAAAAATGCCAAAATTACTGTACATAGAACAGCAATATTTTTCAATCTTTTGTCCGAAGCGTCGGGATTTACAAAACGTTTGTAAAAATCGTTGACCAAATACGATGCACCCCAATTAAGATGAGTTGCAATTGTACTCATATAAGCCGCTATAAGTGAAGCAATTATCAATCCGAACCATCCACTTGAAGTTTTTGTAATCATAATCGGATAAGCTGCATCGTTTTTCAGATATTGCGCATGAGCCTCAGGAAATGCCTTGTGCAACGAGCTGAGGCCTTCTTTCTGAAAATACAAATCTACAACCTTGGTTCTCAAATTGTTAGGAATTACTGTTTCATCAAAATTTTTGGTATACTCGCTGTAATATTTCGACAATTCTGGCGAATTAAGCTCTGTTTCTGCCTCAGTAACAGCCTCTTTGGAATCCGGTTGAAAAACAATTAACGATGCCAACGCCACGATAATCCACGGCCACGGTCTCAACGCGTAATGAGCAAAATTGAAAAACATATTTGCGCCCACCGAATGTTTTTCGTCTTTGGCTGACAACATCTTTTGACACATATATCCGCCGCCGCCCGGCTCACTTCCCGGATACCAAACCGACCACCATTGAACTGCTATCGGAATTATCAAAATCGGGATGTAAACCGAAGGATCTGTTAGATCAGGCAAAAAGTTAATCTTATCGGCAATCAACTCGTTGTTAACCAATCCGCTCAAACCGCCGACTTCAGGAAGATTTACAGCCGTAACAGCCGCAACCACAGCTCCGAGCATTGCCACAAAATACTGAAAAAAATCAGCCCAAACCACACCTCTAAAACCGCCGAAAGCAGTATAAAGCACAGCCGCCGAAAATCCGCCGATTACTGTTACGATAGGCGGAAGTCCGAAAATTACCGAACCGATTTTTATTGCAGCCAAAGTTACGCTACCGATAATCAACACATTGAAAAACAGACCCAAATACAAGGAACGAAAACCGCGCAAAAAGCGTGCGCCCTTGCCGGAATAGCGTTTTTCATAAAATTCCAAATCCGTTACAATTCCTGTTCTGCGCCAAAGACGTGCAAAAATAAAAACGGTAGTCATTCCCGTAATCAAAAACGACCACCAAGCCCAGTTTTTTGCAACGCCGGACTCACGAACCATTCCCGTAACAAGATTTGGCGTATCGGCAGAAAAAGTACATGCCACCATGGAAACTCCCAAAAGCCACCACGGCATTTTGCGACCGGCGAGAAAATAATCCTCAACGCCTGATTTTGTGCGTTTTGTAGCCGCCTTGGCTATCAAAATTATCACTAAGAAAAATATGCCGATTACAACGACATCGGCTGTTGAAAAATTGACATTCATCGTTATAAAATTTGTCGTAAAATTAAATTATTTGTACATACTAAAAAAAGATTTTTTGCAATTTATGTTAAAAAAATTTCAATGAAAAAAAATTATCTCAATATTAAAATTATCTCAAAATTAACTTGCAAAACGCAATCTAAGTATAAAATAATTTGTAAGTTTGCCGCGAATATAACAAAAAAAATATGGGCAAAACAGCAGTATTCCCAGGGTCTTTCGATCCTTTTACAATCGGTCATCAGTCCTTGATAAAGAGAGGGTTGGACATTTTCGACAAAATAATAATAGCAGTTGGAATCAACTCTCAAAAGAAAGGATTTATGCCAATTGAGAAAAGATTGGAACTTATAAAATCTGTTTTTCAAGGCGAAAAAAGAGTTGAAGTAAAAACATTTAGTAATTTGACTGTGGATTTTTGTAAAGAAAACAAAGCCCGTCACATCCTCCGTGGCATACGCTCATCAACCGACTATGAATACGAACATTCAATAGCTGAAGCCAACCGCCTGATGAGCCCCGAAATAGAAACTGTTTTTATACTCGCCCTGCCCGAATACACAAGTTTGAGCAGCTCCGTTGTAAGGGAAATTATAAGCTACAAGCGCGATGCCCGCAAATTTTTGCCCGCAGGTATCAACTATGAATATTTTTTTAATTACAATCCTGATATCATTCAGTAAATCAATTAAATAAACATAAAAAACATTCAATCCTTTTTTTAATTTTTTTTTATTAGAAATGGACATCCATAATTGTACGATGTGTCCGAGAAAATGTCATGCAGACAGAACTTCGGACAAACTCGGATTTTGCAATATCGACGGCAAACCGCATATTTCGGAAATATGTATTCACAAAGGCGAAGAACCTGTTTTGGGCGGCGAAAAAGGTGTTTGCAACGTATTTTTCTCGTCATGCAATCTCAAATGTGTATTTTGTCAAAACTATGAAATCTCGCAACTGAAACCGGAGAAAAAAGAAATTACCGATTATCAAAAAGCAGTAAGTACAATAGCAGGTTTTCTGTGTCAAGGCGTTAATACAGTGGGATTTGTATCGCCGTCGCACCAAATTTTTCAGATGAAAACCATCATCGATATGCTAAGAAAACGCGGCTATAATCCAACAATTATTTATAATTCCAACGGTTACGACGATCCGGAAACTTTGCGCGAAATTCAAGATTATGTAGATATCTATCTTCCTGATTATAAATACGGTATCAAAGAAATAGGAGAGAAGTATTCTTCTGCTCCCAACTATCCGGAAATCGCTCTCAAAGCCATAAAAGAGATGTATTATCAAAAGGGTTCAAGACTTGAACTTAATGATGACGGTATCGCAGAAAACGGATTGATTATCAGGCATCTTGTATTGCCAAATAATATTGAAAATTCTATTGAAGCCCTCAAAAATATTGCTTACGATATTTCGTCGAATATTCATTTATCGTTGATGTCACAATATTATCCGGAGTTCAAAGCTTTGGAAATGAATGAATTGAACCGCACTTTGAACGCCGACGAATACAATAAAATTGTCACCGTATCGGAAGAACTCGGCATGATGAAAGGATGGCGTCAACAACTCAACAGCAACGAAAATTACAGACCCGATTTCAAAAAAGAAGGAAATCCTTTTGAAAAATAATAAATTTTAGGAAAAAAAACTTACAAATATTTTTGTAATTAAAAAAATTTGCAAGATATTTGTAAGCATATAATAAACCCTAAAATTGAAATTGAGAATGCAGTCAAAAGGATTTTTAAGCAAATTTAGCATCGGAGGCAAAATTACGTTTTGTCTGATGGAGGTTATCGCCATTGTTCTGATAGTCGGAACTATGATAATATTTTTTGCGAATGAGTCGCTCAAGACTATTGACTTGACAACCAACAAAATCATTCCTCAAAATCTAATGCTTCAAGAGTTGAAATTTAATGTGCTTGAAAACATGAAATTTCGTTTTACATATTTGCAAAGCCAAAGCGATGCAGATATAAGAAAAGCTGATGAATTCAGCACAAAAAACGAAAAACTTATGTCTGAATTAGACCTATTGATTCAAGATCAGGACAAGTCGAATTACCAAAGAGTAAAAGATTATATTAAGGATTACGACGAAAGATTTCAATATATTTTTGATTTGGCAATAGAAATACGAAATTACAAAACCGATTTGGATAATATGAAAAATCAGTTTGTTAACAATTTTTTGTCATACAGAAATTCACTTGTAAAAATCAACAACAAATATTCAACTGAAAATCAACGTCGTATAAAAGTATTATCGGATGTTGTAAGGGGTTTGGAAATTGCTGCAAATGAAGTTTCTGACCCCGAAATCGCAAAAAAAAGAGGTGCAGAAATTAATGGAATGCTCAGCGATATAAAAAATTGGGCGCCATCGGGATTATACAACACCAATTATCAAATTTTCAAGAATATAATTGCTAAAAATATCACTTATAACGAGAAACAAAACGAATATATCTACAAAAACGCAGAAATTATTCAAACCAGCGAAAAGATTAATGATACTATAGATTTGTTGATAGAATCGGTTCACAAAAATTCCTCCGACCATATCAATATAATTTCGGAAAATCTGATATATATCATCAAATTTTTCATAATCGTTATGATTGTGATTGCGTTGATAAGTTTTATTACGGGACAAGTTATCAACAAAAAAATCACATCAACCGCTAAAAGGACATTGGCAAATCTCGACAGCATAGCAAACGGCGATTTAACACAAGAACCGATTGTAGATTCCAACGACGAGTTTGGCAAAATGAACGAATCGATGATTAACATGCTTGCTAAACTCCGCGAAATTATCAACAAATTCAAAGAAGGTGCGAACACGATTTCTACCAGCAGCGAGGAAATTGCCAGAACATCACAAGAAATGAGTTCAGGCGCAGGAACACAAGCCTCATCAGCTGAGGAAGTTTCATCGTCGATCGAGGAAATGAGCGCGGGTATTTGTCTGAATTCCGACAACGCCAAAGCTACTGAAAAAATTGCTTTGAAAACTTTGATGAATATCAAGAAAAGTAGTGAGGCAAGTCAACAGAGTATGTTGGCAATGAAAGACATCGCCAACAAAATTTCAATAATTGATGAAATTGCGTTTCAAACCAATATTCTTGCGCTGAATGCGAGTGTAGAAGCAGCCAGAGCGGGCGACCAAGGTAGAGGATTTGCCGTAGTAGCCGCCGAAGTTCGTAAACTTGCCGAACGTTCTGCCACTGCCGCCGCCGAAATCGACAAGGTTTCAAAACAAGGCGTAATACTCTCAGAAAACACCGAAAATCTTTTGAAAGATATAATTCCTGATATTGAAAAAACAGCAGATTTGGTTCGCGAAATTGCGGCGTCAAGTTCGGAACAAAGCTCCGGAATCGGTCAAATCAACAACGCTGTACAACAGCTAAACGAAATCACTCAGCGATATGCAGCCTCTGCCGAAGAACTGGCCGCTACAAGTCAACAACTTGCAGCAAAGAGCATAGAACTGAAAAATACTACGAATTTCTTTAAAATCGAAAAAAACGAAAAGCTTGTAAATCAAACAAAATTCTCCAAACCGACTTCACCGGTTAAGAATACAACGACATCGCGCTCAACCAATAATTCTACAAAATTTGAGCACAAAAAGGATGTTGAAAAAACAAGCGAACCGACTAAAAAGTTCGACACGAAAAAACATAACGAACCGGCAAAAGTAACGCCAAAAACGTTCGTTGCAAAACCTCATGTTAACAAAGGCACATTTATCGACATGAAAGACAATAGCAAAGATTCTGATTATGAGAAATTTTAACTGATGAATTTGCAAAACATTTTTTCGGGCTGTCAATTTTTTGGCAGCCTTTTTTGTTGACTGTTCTTTCATTTTGACAACGAATCAAACAAATAAAACGAAATTTGTTTACTAACAAAATCAACAAGTTAATTATGTTTTTTACGAAATTAAACACGGCAATTTCATTTAACACCGAATTTAACAAATAAAACAATTTTTTAATTATTACTAATAGATTAAAACTTTTTTTTGCGTATTTGTAAAATTCATCGCCGCTTGCGGCATTTGTTTAATGTAATTGCCAGTGCATTGTTCTTTACTGAGGCTTTCATCACGCTGCCGTCTTTGCGTTTTCTTACTTTCTTGTGATACTTGTGGTCATCGCCCCAAAATAGCGTTTCATCTTTGCTGTCACCTTTATTTTGCCGCCTTCGTTGTGAATTTTGGCGTATGGAAGGTTGGAAGTAAAAGTTATCTTAAACCCGCTTACTTTGGCATTAATGCTCCGTCTCAGCGCACCCGATTGCATCATCAGGCTGCCTTTGTGGTTTAGAATCCGTTTCGGCCAAGCCTTTCCGCCAAAGGATTTAGTCTCAAAACTCTTATCAAACAAATCTCCCAGCGATACGGCTATTTCCCGCATCATCTGTTTTAGTATCGGTTCTGCCATGATTAATTAAAAGTTGAAAATTAAAAACCGCGGTCAGTTGGGCGGTCTGTTGGGGCAGACCTGCGTGTCCGCCCGTTCTTTATTTTGTTCCGTCCGTTCCGCCGCATTTTATGCGGCTATGGTTATTTGAGTGTCTTGTATGTGTATGTAGTGTCGTATTGCACTTCGATAATCTCCGCATCGTCTCTCATGTGTCTTTTGATATAACACTTTGCCGCACTTGGGGCGCAAAACGGAATACAAGCCGTCAGGGCATCCTGCGGAAAACCTTTATCTCCTATGCCGTGATAGCCAAACCTATGACTAAGATCAGTATACCCATACACGATATAGCCAGTTGTTGTCTTTTTTATAGTTCCTTCCATTTTTTCTCGTTTTTTATTTTGTTATCCAATAATTTATTTCTACTTTTGCAGTGGACAAAGCCTTTTACACAAGTAGCGGTCTCCTTGCCGTTGACTGTATTAGACTTTGTTTTTTATTTTATCCTCGTTAAAATGATCCTCGTCTTGGATTTGATGAACAATAAATTCTCCATTGTACTCTTTGATGACAATATAAGAATAGCCGTTTAGGAACTTCATTTTATAGTAATGCCATATTGTTACATCTGTATGTCCTCTTGCTTTTATGCCTTTGGCATCAGGAGTATTACCAAGGTAAACCGCTTTGCTTTTGTCTTGCAAAAGTCGTTTTAAATAGTATATTGCCATATTTTTGGCAAAATAATATTTGTGAGGTTTCCAAACAAGAAGGTCTAAATTACTTCTTGTTACTGTTATTTCTTTAACAGGTCCATTGTTTATTGTCCATTTTTGATGTTCGTCTTTTTGTATGAGATTATGAAAATGTTGTTTTGTTACATCGCTTGACCATTTTGCACTTGCAGCATCTATCTTTCTACACGCTTTGCATATAGCCTTTTCACTCTCAAAAATCAATTTTTTAAACTCACATTCCCCGCATCCTTTCGGCAAATACGGATGCTTACTTGGAAATAGCCGTTTTTTTTCTGCCAAATTCTCTTTAAACATCTTTTCTTTTGGTGTCTTAAAGCAACTTTCGGCTTTGGCTATGCTTCCGTGGCTGTCTTGCACGGGGTAATCGTCTTTAAGAACTGCTACCACCGTACACCTGCAACCCCAGCCATTTGGCGGTGTGTACTGTTTCCAAAATGGATCATCCACCGGCAATGTTGTCCCGTGTAGTATGCGGTGTGAGGCTCTCACTCTCTCATCGTTGGCTGTGCGGTATTGCAGATTGATAAAATCCTTGTTCTTCTCAAAATTCTGCCACTTAGCCGCCATTTGCGCCGCCTGTAATGCTTGATTGTACTCACTTCGTAGGTAGTTGTGGTTGTAGTCTTTACCCAGTGCATCTACCTCTTTCATAAAAAAAAGACTTTATATTGCCGTCTTTGTCAACCAACATTTGAGACACCTGTTCCAGTTCCGCATGAGTCTTGAAACCGGAGAACACAAAGGCGTTTTCTCTCAGTGCCGATGATACTGCCGCTATATTGGCGGCTCTTAGATATTTAAAATCTCCAGCCGTTTTGCCCGGAGTTTTTGCCGTCGTTGTTCTTAAACCACTCTATCAGTTTGTATACGAGGTGCGCACATAGCATCAAAAACAAAAATCCAAATACAATAGAGCTGATAGAATGGTATATTATAATAGAGAGTACTATATTAACACCAATTGCTGCAAGATAATAATTTTCTTTTTTCATCATGGATAATAAATTAAGTTATGAAATAAATATAGTTCCTACCGGTACAGACGAACTAAACACTTTGCTAAAAACAATTAACAGTGTAAGTGACGTTAAGTATGTTAATACCTCTATGGATCCTCTTGCCAAAATTATATAACTTTTGGAAACTACCAACAAGATTTTAATGGAATTGGCAAAGTATAAGTTAAATACTATAGCGGTACATACGGTAGACAGTTTCTAAAAAAAACATTGGTAAAAAAGTACCGAAGCCGTAGTCGCCGCGGTTGGTGTGTGGCTTTTCACAAAGTTTAACAACGATGTTAATAAAGCCAGCGGATTGATAAAAATAGAAGAGTTAGTGAGTAAATTAAATACGTTAGAAAAAGATTTAAACAGCCTTTTGATTTTAGGAGACTTAGAATTAAATGTAAAACAGTTTGTTTAATTTGTTTTATTCGGTGATAACAGTTTAAATGAAAGTGCCGTGGAAATTATACTGTAATTGTATTTTTCGTTTTGATTCGCTGTCGCTTGCGGAATTTGGAAATATTTCGTTGTTAAAAGGAAAATGCGTAATAAACACATCAAAAAAAGCAGTCAAATAAAATCTCTGACTGCTTTAATTATTGTTTGTAACAACTTAAATTAACGGCGTTTGCCTTTCTTCTGTTGTTCTTTCATAATCTCCATTTGTCTGCGCTGTGCTTCCTCAAGACGAGCCATTAAGCCAGATTTTTTCTTGCCGGAATTTTTTGCAGCTTTGCTATTGAGTTTTGCCAAAATTGCTTTCTCATCAAGTGTCTTACGAATAATCCACATCTGAAGTATGGTAATGATATTTGACAAGAAATAGTAGTAACTCAATCCTGAAGAATAGTCGTTGAACCAACAAACCATCATTACTGGCATGAAATACATCATCATTTTCATACCCGCCATTGACTGTCCGGTATCCATTTGGCTTGAATTGATTTTGGTGGAAACTATCATTGCAGCTGCCATCAACAATGTAAACAAGCTAACGTGGTTGCCATAAAACGGAATTGTAAACGGCAAATCCAAAATTGAATCATAAGAAGACAAATCAGTTGCCCAAAGGAATGCCTGTTGACGCAATTCGATTGATGACGGGAAAAAGTTGAACATCGCAATCAAAATCGGCATCTGCAAAAGCAATGGCAAACATCCGCCCATCGGACTAATTCCAACGCGTTGATACAAAGCCATTACTGCTTTTTGTTTTTCCATAGCCTGTTCTGGTTTCGGATATTTTTTGCTGATTTCATCGATTTGCGGTTTCAAAACTCTCATCGAAGCAGTAGATTTGTACGACTTGCGGGTCAACGGGAATATCACGATTTTGATAATGATAGTCATAATCAAAATGATAATACCGTAACTTGAAATGAATGAACCCAACCAGTTGAACAACGGAATGATAATCCATTTTGAAATTATACCAAACCATCCCAACGGTACCAATTCTTCGAGACCAAGTTCTTTTTCGTCCTCAGCGTGTGAATCCAAAACTACGTTGTTGAGGATTTTGTACTGGTTAGGACCGAAGTAAAAACACATCGCTCTTGTGGTATCTGCTACAGAAAAGTCGATGCTGGAAACCATGTATTTGAAATTTTTGTTGGTGTTGACATCAACATTTTTGAATGCAACTTTTGAACTTGGGAAGTTGGTTTTTGCAATCAACACTGATGAAAAGAACTGTCCTTTGTAAGCAATCCATTTTGTACCGCCTACAAGTGTCTGTTCATCACTATCCGAAGTCAAAGAAAGTGATTCAGCATCTTCGTTTTCGTACTTGTAATAAAGTCCTGAATGTTGAGATTCCCATTTGTTACCTCGCTCAAGAACCGGTAAAAACTGATTCCATGTAAAATTGAGATAACTTGAATTTCTGTTGATTACGTTGTCAAGATTATGAAATGTTACATCGTAATCAAGCAAATAACTGTCGTTTTTCAATGTGTAAGCAAATTCGAGCCAAGAAGCAGAATCAACATAAGCACGGAAAACTGCTCTTACCGGAGCTTGATCTGTAGCAGTAAGTTCGTTACTGCTTCCCATGTACTTAAAGTAAAGTTTCTTGGTAGAAATAGCGTATGCTTCGTTGAAGAAATCGAGATTCATCTCGTTTTGCGGGTCTTCACGAACCACATTCAAAGGTTCTCCGTCGTATGTTTTATAATTAAAAATTTCAACGTTTGAAATCTGAGCACCTTTTGAACTAAGTGAAACTTTGATTTTATCGTTTTGCAACAAAACTGTCTGATTTTCACCAACTGCGCAATTTGAAAATTTACCAAACTGTCCAACGTAATTTGCCAATTGAGCCGAATCAACTTGCGAAATATCAAAATTTCCGTTCTGAATATTTCTTAATGAATCTTGAATTCTGGTCTGCTCAGCTTCTGCAGCGAGTTTTTTCTGATAAACTTCAGAAAGAGAATCTTGATAACGCTTTTGCGCTGCCAAATCCTCTTCTGAAGGGCGCATAAAAAATTGAAAGCCAATAAATACTAAAATAATTAGTCCAAAAGCTATTAATTGTTTTTTTTCCATTTTTACGTGTTGAAAATAAATTTTATTCTGAGATAGCAGCCTTGATGAATGCTACAAAAAGTGGGTGCGGCGCTTCAAAACGGCTTTGGTATTCAGGATGAAATTGAACTCCAACAAACCATTTGTGTTCTTTAATTTCCACAATTTCAACAAGATCTGAATCCGGATTTTTACCAACAGCTTTCATACCTTTTTCAGCCATTGCTTTTAGATAATCGTTGTTGAATTCATAACGGTGACGATGACGCTCGTGGATAAGATGTTTGCCGTAAGCACGGAATGCATTGGTATCCTCATCATCGATTTTGCAAGGATAAGCACCAAGACGCATGGTGTGACCCATGTTTGTAATTGTCTTTTGCTGTTCCATGATATCGATTACCGGATTTGGAGTTGTACTAAACTCAGCTGAGTTGGCATCCTTGAGTCCCAATACGTTGCGGGCAAATTCTATCACAGCACACTGCATACCAAGACAAATTCCCAAGAACGGAATATTGTTTTCTCTGGCATAACGTGTAGCGATAATTTTACCTTCGATACCACGGTGACCAAATCCCGGAGCCACGAGAACTGCTTTTTTGTCTTTGAGCAATTCAGCTACATTGTCGTCTGTTACTTTCTCACTATGAATCCATTCGATATTTACTTTGGTATCATTTACCATTCCGGCATGAATAATCGCCTCGTGAATAGATTTATAAGCGTCAGGAAGTTCTACATACTTACCAACAACAGCGATATCTACTTTGTTTGAAAGATTGTACAAACGATTGAGCTGAGCTGTCCAATGTTCAAGATCCGGTTCTTTTTTGATTGGAAGACGCATCTTGGTCATTGCAACTTCGTGAAGACCTTGTTTCTGAAATACCAACGGAATTTCATAAATAGAAGGTACATCCGGAGACTCAAAAACAGCATTTCTGTCAACATTGCAGAACAATGCTACTTTGTGACGAACTGAATCTGTTAAAGGATGTTCGGTACGCAATACTAAAATATCAGGCTGAACACCATTTTCCAAAAGTTGTTTTACAGAATGCTGAGTAGGTTTTGTCTTGATTTCGCCGGCAGCAGCCAAATATGGAACCAATGTAAGGTGGATACAAAGTGCATCGCTACCCAATTCCCATTTCAATTGACGAACAGCTTCCACAAAAGGCAATGATTCGATATCACCAACAACACCGCCAATTTCTGTAACAACTACATCATATTCGCCTTTTTTGCCGAGCAACATGATGCGACGTTTGATTTCGTCTGTGATGTGAGGTACAATCTGAACTGTTTTTCCGAGGAAATCGCCTTTGCGTTCCTTGTTGATAACAGACTGATAAATTCTACCTGTAGTAACATTATTAGCCTGAGAAGTAGGCACATTCAAAAATCTTTCGTAGTGACCAAGATCCAAATCGGTCTCGGCACCGTCGTCAGTTACAAAGCATTCTCCATGCTCGTAAGGATTAAGTGTACCCGGATCTACATTAAGATACGGGTCTAATTTTTGGATAGTTACTGAATAACCACCTGCCTGAATAAGTTTTGCAAGCGATGATGCCAAAATTCCTTTTCCAAGAGAAGAAGTAACACCACCTGTTACAAAAATAAATTTAGTGTTTGCCACAACAATATAATTATTTATTAAACTTTACAAATTGATTTCTTTTAATTATTTTTTGCCGTCTTTACGTGCTATATCGTTGATAGCGCGGTTGAGCATTGTTACCAAATTGTTGAGTGCTGCAACCTCGTTTTTAGATTTCTCAAGTTTTTTCTTGAAACCTTCAATCATATTGTCCGCATTTTTGGATTTAGCAAAAAATCCGAGATTGTTTTCTGACAAAATTAATTGCTGACGAAGCGATTCAAGACGGTTTTTGATTCGTTCTTTTTCAGCGCGAAGTTTTTCATAAGCTTGAGGACTGTTTTTAACAGACTCAATAAGATTTTTAACGCGAACCTCATTGCGCTTGGTTTCGTCGATATTAATTTTGTTGAACTGAGCATCGATAGCTTTGCGGAAACGGTCTTGTACAGAATCTTTGTTGGCACGTGGTACTTGACCAATTGAAGACCAACGCTTTTGCAATTCTTTGAGAGCAGAGATGTTAGCCTCGTCATTATCAGAGAATTGGAAGGATTCTACTTCTTTAATAATTTGCTCTTTGAGCTTGAGGTTTTCGTCTTGTTCCTTGTCTTTGTTGGCAAAAAACTGCTGTTTGTTGTCGAAAAATGCGTTGCAAGCTGCACGGAAACGCTGCCAAATTTCTTCTGAATTTTTACGAGGAACAGCTCCGATTGTTTTCCATTTTGCTTGAAGATTTTTGAGAATTTCTGTAGTTTTCTTCCACTCAGTAGAATCTTTAAGAGCCTCAGCCTGAATACAAAGATCTTCTTTCAACTGAAGATTGTTGTCAGCTTCTTCCTTGTTTTGAGCGTAGAAATCACGTTTCTTTTCAAAAAACTTGTCACAAGCATTGCGGAAACGTTCATACACCTTATTATTATATTTCTTAGGAGCAAAACCGATAAGTTTCCAAATCTTCTGAAGTTCAAGGATTTCTGTAGATTTAGTTTCCCATTCCTTACGGGTTTTGTAATCCGGAGCAATAATTTCTTCCGCCTTTTCGCAGATAAGATTTTTAGCCTTGTAATTTGACTCTTGCTCTTTCTTAATATTTTCGTGATACTCTTGATGACGTTTGTTGATTTTTGTAGTAGCCTGTTTGAAACGTTCCCAAAGTTCTTCCTTCTGAGTAGCCACAACAGGACCAATTTCACGCCACTGGTCATGAAGTTTTTGCAATTCCTTGAAAGCTTTTACAACTTTTGGTTCAAGAAGCAATTCTTCGGCCTTTTCACAAAGTTTTATTTTCTGATCAGTATTTCTCTTGAGGTCAAGATCACGCAATTCCTTGTTGATTTTTACAAAATCATAAAATCTTTCAACTTGGTAATTGTAAGATTCCCAAAGCTTTTTGGCATCAGCTTGAGGAACAAGACCGATTTCACGCCATTGTTTTTGAAGATTTTTAAATTCCTCAAAAGTCTGATTGAGAGTTTCTTGAGAGTTGATAAGTTTTTCGATTTTATCAACAATAGCATATTTCTGTTTAAGATTTTCTACTTTCTGAAGTTCAATAAGTTCATTGAATTTGTTACGTTTTTCGCGATAAAGATTATAAAGCTCTTTCAACTTTTCTTCAAGCGGATCAACCTCAGCTTTAAAATCTTTTTCATCGTTGCCGGCTTCCACAAATTTAGCTCTGAGTTCGGCAACATCTGCTTTGTGCTTTTTGTAGAAACAAGCCTTAACATTTTCTACATCATCGCGATACGACAACACTTCTTCATTATTCACAAGGCTAACCATTGCATCAATAAGTTGCTCTTTAGACATCTCCGCATAATCAGCATTCATTACATGAACTTCCTCATTACTGTCAGCATCATCGTCGTCAGAATCCAAAAGCAATTCTTGTGCAGGCTGAGCCATACTTTCACTACTAACTTCGCTAATGATTTTCTCCAAAGGCTCTTGCTTTAGTGCTGCAAGTTTTTGTAGCACGATGTCAGCAGCGCTCAACTTTTGTGTACTTTGCGAGTTTTCGCTTTCAGAGGATGCGGGTGTGTTAGTAGTAACATTATCAGGATTTTGTTCCTGATTTTGATTAGAGATTGGGTCTTGTGATTCCATTTGTAAATGAAATTTTGTAATTAAAACTTATTTTATTTGTAATCTTATTTTGAAAATTCTGGGTACATTAATTTCCCAAATTCAAACCGTGAAATTAATGATTATTAATGAAAAAAAGAAAAATGCAGGATTAATTTTTTGATAAAAAAACAAAAAAAGCGCATCCGTTTATTGAATACGCTTATTATCTTTTTACATCTTGTAATCACTACTATTTTTCAACCATATCAAATGGCAAATTCAATACACTTTTCAGCTCCATGCCCCGGTCGTGCATCACTTCATCGTTTTCGGAATAATACCATGAAATATGTACTTGACTTTTTGATGCATGTATAGATTCCAATGCAATTAATATTTTTACAATTATTCTTGCACTTGAAGAGTTGAAATAGTCAAGATTGAAAACAATTTCAGTCTTAGGATTCGGATCGTTACAATAATCATTAAACCAATTCTGAATAGGTCCGAAAAATTTTATAACATCCTCGGGCAAAGACTTTCCCTCAAACTTAAACACTCCGTGCTCTTTGTTGAGCTCCACACTTGGTGTATCGTTGGTTGCTTGTATTACTATTGGCTCTAACATAATTGTTTTCTTTCGAGTTTTTTTTGAATTTTTCTTGGATTGATTTTTCGGGCTCAAATGTACAAATAATTTTCAAACTCAAAAAATTTTTTTCTACATCACCTCTGTTACTTTGCGTCTATCGACAATCGCTCCCATATAAAATTTGGAATTAACTTCCAGAAAAACACCAATATAGCGTATTTCCAATCAATTATCGCGACACGTTTCTTTTTAAGAATTGACTTGTAAATTTTATTCGCAGCATATTCTACATTCATCAACATCGGATAATGTCTGTTTTTATCCAACAAATCGGTAGCTACAAATCCCGGTCTGATATCCGTGATTTTTACACCGGCTTTTGTCATTGTTGACAACTGCGCAAGACACTGTAAATAAGTGTTATTCATCGCTTTGGTTGCGCTGTAGGCAGGGGAGGCGCCAAGACCTTTTGTACCGGCAATAGAACTGATAGCCGCAATATGTCCGCCACCGTTTTCTCTAAAATAGTTGAAAGCGGTATCAATACAACATGCAAAACCTTTGCAATTGGTTTGCATTACAGCAAGTTCCTTATCCAAAGCGAGTTCCCTGTTGTGACAACCGATTCCTGCAGCGTGAAAATAGATGTCGGTTTTACCGTTTTCTGAAAGCAATCTATTCAAAATCAACGGAGTATTTTCTGTATCGTTAACATCAATTTTTTCTGCCGTAACCTTGTCCGACAATTTTGTAAGTTCTTCCAATTTTTCAATTCTACGGGCGCAAACAACTACTTGCCAACCGTTTTTTATAAACAGTTTTGCAACTTCGCGTCCCAAACCGGATGAAGCTCCGGTAATTACAATCTTCATAAAATCAGTTTTTTAGTTATTTGAATATGAAATATCTCCGTTTGTCGTAATTTTCAGTTCATACATCACGCCCTCGCAGGGATGAGTAAGCGACACACGACTAACAGTAATTCCACCGTATTTTTTTGCAACTGTTTCCTCTTTTGATTCCCTCAACAAAGTTGAAATTTTTCCAATTTCTTTTTTCAAAATCGGGTCAATCATTGTAGAATTATAAATCTGAGGATAATTATCACGAATATAATAATCAGTAAGTTCAATACTGTTTACTTCTCCGTTTTTTATAAATTTCATTTTCGCCGGCAAAAAAATATGATGCAAATTGATATCAATATTGGTAAATTCCAACAAAATATCGCCATCGTTGTACGCAGTTTCAAAACGACCTACAACCTTGCCGTCAAGATCGAAAAACTTGGCAGCAATAATTTCGCCATCCGGTCTTGAAACTATTTTGTATCTGATTGGAATGGTTTCTTCTTTCAACAGATGGATTTTTTCTGCTATATGCACCTCATTTTCAATCAAATATGGTTTCAAAATAAGGAAATAACAAATAATTCCGACTATTAAAACCACCAATGCGACTGACGCTATTATTATTTTTTTATTCATAAGAAATATACTTGCATTCTTATCAAAATCTACACTCATTTTTCTCTTTTGAATTTCAATCTCAATTGCAAATTACTAAAACCGTCAAGCACTTTTTTCAACAAATTGAAATTTAATGCTATATAAAGCAATACTGTTGTAATCCAAATAAAAATGATATTAAACGTAAACGTGTTAATTGTATAATTTCCAAGACATTTCACCGGAGAATAAAAATGAGCACGTCCGTTTTTAAAGCGTGTAATATGATATGCCGGATCTTTCATCTGAACAAGTCTGAAATCCTGAGTTTCAATGATTTTATCAATCTCATTCTTGTTTAGAAGCATTTCTTCCAACCGCTTGTTTTGATTATCAGCCTGAAGCTGTCTAACCGCATCTCTTGAGCCAAGTTGCTGAACCAACTCCATATAAACAGCATCTTTCTTAGCCGCTGCATTAGATTGTCGCTGCTCGGCATCTCGCTTGATTTTATCAAGATAAATATACAATTCTTCAATTACTGTATCATTAAATTTATCTTGTACCAAATCGTTTACTCTAGAAAATTTTTCACCTTTTACAGTTTCCATTTCCGAAACCATATTCTTGATAATTTTCAAATCTTTGTCAATAAGCTCTGAATGTTCTCCAGTTTTCAAAGCCTTATGACACAATTCAATACGGGTCTTAAGATTCGGAACTAAAAATGTTGCATCGTAATTTCCCTGACTGATTTCACGTTCAATCAAATAAAAATTTTTGCTGTATTCGTTGTCTTCAAATTGCGAAATTGCCAATGCTTCATACGCCCAACGCGAAGTCATAACATCGCCAACTACCGGAACGCAATCTGCTGAAGCCCAGCCTTTATGGATTTTGCTAAAACTTACCAAAACACCGCCGAACAACAATTCCGGAACTATTATAAAAGGTATCAGGATGTAAATATTTACAACGCTGTTCAACGCCGCCGAGATATTTAATCCCACAAGATTGGCAAATGCCGAGGTCGTAAACAATACAATCCAATAATTGAGCGTAAGTCCGTGAATTTCAAGTATTAAGTTACCAATCAATGCAAATGAAAATGTCTGAATTGCCGAAATCACAAACAATGTTGCAATCTTGGAATTTATATAACTTGTCCAACTTAAATTCAAGAACCGTTCCCTGTTCAGAATCATCCTGTCGCGGATAATTTCTTCGGCACTTACTGTAAGACCGATAAACATCGAACAAATTACACATATAAATATATATGCCGGAATATTTTCGTTGTTCGCAAAAACGTAAGCACCCGGATCGCCCGGAGCACCGCTAAAATATTTTACAAAATATGCCAATATCGCTGCCAAAACCGGTGATTCCAACAAGTTGATCAACAAATATTGCTTGTCAACAATTTTTGAAAGTACATTTCGCTTCAAAAAAATCTTAAACTGATTCAATCGATTTGGAACACTGAAATTGTTGGCAGGAAGTTCGGTTTCTTTCAACGGGAAATTTTTCTTTCGCTCCTCGATTTTCGGCGCAATGTTTTTATTGAAAAGGTCGTACCATTCTTTTGGACTTACCTTACGATTTCTGGTGAGTTTACCATACTCATTAACCATCTTAGCCTCAAGAGTTTCAAGAATTTGTTCAGGGTTAACATTACCGCAAACAGGACATTCACCGTCTTGAGCCGAAATATTATTGGAGATATTTTTGAAATATACAATTGCATCAAGCGGATTGCCGTAATAAGCCGGATAACCGCCGCGATCCAAAACCAATATTTTGTCAAACATCTTAAAAATATCAGACGATGGTTGGTGAATATTTACAATCACGAGTTTCCCTTTGAAAGTCTGCTCTTTAAGAAGTGTCATTACCATTTCAGAGTCAGCCGAAGACAAACCCGAAGTCGGCTCATCAGCAATCAGCACCGAAGGCTCACGCATCAATTCCAATGCGATATTCAAACGTTTGCGCTGACCGCCGGAAATAAATTTGTTGAGAGGTCCGCCGACTTTCAAATCGCGGATTTCATTCAAATCCATTTCCATAAGTATTCGGATAACTAACTGTTTTATACGCAGTTCCGACAAGTCGCTGAAACAAAGTTTTGCATTGAAATACAAATTCTGATAAACAGTAAGTTCCTCTATAAGTAAGTCATCCTGAGGCACATAACCAATCACACCTTTAAGTTTTTCTTTACCGTGTGAATAATCGTAACCGTTTATTGTAATTTTACCTCCTGAAAGCGGATAATTTCCGATAAAAAGGTTTAGCAATGTAGATTTTCCAACACCGCTACCGCCCATAATACCAATCAAATTACCCGACTCTTCATAAAACGAAAACTTATGAATACCGTTTTCAGTATTATCATATTTAAATTCAATATTATCAGCACAAAATTCCAAACGCGCCTTTTGATCGTCCAAAATAAACCGCCCGGAGATATCACTAAAATATATAGGTGTGATTTTTGAATTTTTGATAACCGTACCCGTACCCAAAAGATAAGTTCGCTCAGACAAAATTTGGGAATTATTCATGTAAATCGAATCATCACCTTTGTATTTAAAAAACAACAAGTTGGTAGATTTCATACGAATAATTTCCAAAACTCCGCACAAATTTTTCTCATAGATAAATTTGGCAGAAGCCAACTCCGGCGGCACAGATTTATTAGAACCGATCATCATAAACTGTGATTTGTCAACAATATCAGCTTCCGAATAAAGCACAAAAGTCTTCAAATCATTGTATTCTTGATCCGGAACATTAAATGTCTCAGCCACAGTATTTATAAAGTCAAGCTCTTTATCGGTAATTGTATCTTTTACGAATTCCAAAAGACGTATTACAACAATTACCTTATCCCTCTGCTGAAGTGTCTCATTAATTTGATTACATATTTTAAGCACCTTAACAGAATTCATAGAATTCCTTTTCTGCTGCTTAGTATCCGAATTCTTTTTTACTGAACCACTTTGCTTTGCCAGATGCTCATCAAAAAGTGCAAGATATTTTTCAACAAGTTGTTGACTAAGTTGCAACCTAAGATAAGACTCCACAATAGTACGGGAATCCGAAGAAATCTCATCCTTGTTGATAGTTGCCAAAATTGCAAACATCTGCATCAATGCGCTTAAAATAGACTCATTCATAATAGTAGAATTGTTGAATATATTGATAGCGTTTTAATCTCACAAATATAAGGAAAAATATAATTAAACCAAAATTATTTGTTAACAAAATTTACGTCAAAATTAAATAAATATTGCCTAACCCATAATTTCGGTATCAAAATTAATAAAAATGTATTCATATACAAATAAGAAAAAATCGTAATCGTAAAAAAATTTATAAATATTATTTTTCTAACCGAAAAAAATGATATAACTTTGTTGTCAGAAAAACACAAACAAAACTAAAATGAGTATACTGGTAAACAAAGATTCCAAAGTAATTGTACAAGGATTTACAGGCAGTGAAGGAACATTTCACGCCGGTCAAATGATAGAATACGGTACCAACGTTGTTGGCGGCGTAACTCCGGGCAAAGGTGGTCAAGAACACTTAGGCAAACCGGTATTCAACACTGTAAAAGAAGCAGTTGAGAAAACCGGTGCTAACGTAAGTTGTATTTTTGTACCGCCCGCATTCGCAGCAGATTCTATCATGGAAGCAGCTGAATCAGGAATCAAAGTAATAGTTTGTATTACAGAAGGTATTCCTACTCAGGACATGGTAAAAGTAAAAGAATATCTCAAAGAAAAAGATTGCAGACTTATCGGACCAAACTGTCCGGGAATTCTTACTGTTGGAGAAGCAAAAGTAGGAATCATGCCGGGATTTATTTTCCAAAAAGGTCACGTCGGCATCGTATCTCGCTCTGGTACATTAACTTACGAAGCCGTAGATCAAGTTACTAAAGCCGGTTTGGGACAAACAACAGCTATCGGTATCGGCGGCGACCCTATTATCGGAACCACAACCCTCGACGCTGTAAAATTATTCATGGAAGATCCGGAAACAGAAGGTATCATTATGATTGGCGAAATCGGAGGCTCTATGGAAACAGATGCAGCTTATTGGATTAAAGAACACGGAACCAAACCTGTAGTTGGTTTCATCGCAGGACAAACCGCTCCAAAAGGCCGTAGAATGGGTCACGCAGGCGCAATCATCGGCGGCAAAGCTGATACAGCTGCTGCTAAAATGCAGATAATGAGAGAATGCGGAATCACTGTTGCTGAATCTCCTGCCGATTTAGGAAAACTCATGGCGCAAGCCCTCAAAAAATAACATCTTTTTGTATTATTATACACGGGCGTTGATGCTGTAAGAATATACTATTTTATTGCATTAACGTCCGTTATTATTTAAAAAAAATTCAGATTAATTAATAATTGCTTCAAATATTTTTTTGCAAATTCAAGATAGATTTCATAATTTTATGATTACAAAATTAAAAACGTAATCAATATGAAAACTATCAGAATATCAGCAGATATCATAGAGTGCGAAAAATCAGAATTATCAGCAGAAGATTTGGAATTAGTAAAATCTTCCGAAAACTTTTTGCCTCACGCATATGCACCATATTCAAAATTCAGCGTTTCAGCAGCCGTAAAACTCGACAACGGAATAATAATAAATGGTACAAATCAAGAAAACGCTGCATCTCCTTCAGGAACATGCGCAGAGCGTACTGCAATTTTTTATGCCAACTCGATGTACCCTGAAAATAAGATTGTTGCAATGGCAATTTCTGCATTTTTTGACGGCTCAATAATCAAGAATCCGATTACACCTTGCGGATCATGCCGACAAGTAATTCTCGAAACCGAAAAAAGATATAAATCACCGATAAAAATCATACTTTCGTCACGAAATAAATGCTTGATTATCAATAGTGTTACAGATATTCTTCCGCTCGATTTCGACAGTTCATTTTTTGATTAATATTTTATAACTTATTAATTATCAGACAGTTATGAATCTATTAATTTAATTGTTTTACTGTAGGGTAGGAGTGGGGGAGAGGGGTTGTAACCAGTTATTTTTATGGAAGTTACAATTCAACATCTAAACTTAATTATACCTAAAGTATTACTTTAAGTCATAATATTTGTAACTACTAAAACAATCAAAAAAATTCACTATATTTGCAAGAAAAATATTACTATGAATTGCGCAGAAAAATATCTCGAAATCAAGAAAACATTACCCGAAAATGTCACACTTTTGGCAGTCTCTAAGACCAAGCCGGAAGAAGATATCATGGCACTTTATAATATAGGTTGCAGAGATTTTGGAGAAAACAAAGTTCAAGAAATGACCGGCAAATACAACAATCTTCCCAAAGATATTCGCTGGCATCAAATCGGTCATCTCCAAACCAACAAGATAAAATACATCATACCATTCGTGTATATGATTCACAGCATTGACAGTCTGAAACTTGCAGCAGAAGTAAACAAACAAGCTGAAAAACACAACAAGATTATCAATTGTCTGTTACAATTAAAAGTCGCTAACGAGGAAACAAAATTTGGCTTTGCTCCCGAAGAATTGAAAGATTTATGCGCCCAAAATGCTTTCTCAGAGTTCAAACATCTCAAAATAAAAGGGCTGATGGGAATGGCAACCAATACAGACGATGAAAATGAAATTGTAAAAGAGTTTACCGAAGTAAAAAACTTGTTCAACTATATCAAAACTAATTATCAAAGTGGTGTAGGAGAGGGGTTTACCGAAATTTCCATGGGGATGTCAGGAGATTATAAACTTGCGATAAACTGTGGAAGTACAATTGTAAGAATAGGCTCAACAATATTCGGTGAAAGAGATTACTCCAAACAATAAAGAAAAAAGTCAAAGGTAAATTATTTACCCTTGACTTTCAAACTTTCGATACCTTGAGAAGCCTTGAGGTCACCGGGTTTCAATCTGAGTGCCATACCGTAATAACGGGTAGCATCATCAGAACCACAGTCAGCCTTAGCAAAAACTTCAGCACGAACCATATAATAGTCATATTTTTCGTTGATAAGTTTTTTCAAATCAGCTATTTTACGCAAAATTTGTTCATTATCAGGATTTTCTGACAAAGCTTGTTCATAAAGCTGAAGAGCAGCACCAAAGTGCATTTCGTCTTTGGCTTCTAAGATTTTGTCGGCCTGCTGTTCTTTTGAAGCCTTATTGAAATCACTATTATTGTAAGTATCAACTACATGATTTTTGTTAGTATCTTTTTTGATAGTTCTAACAGCAAATGTATCTGAAACCGAATTACAATAATTACCGTTATCCGAATTCTGCGGAATCATAAAAAGTACAATAAGCAAAGTAAAAAACAAAGCGAAAAATTTTCTTTTCGATTTAATACTTACACTCAACTCTTTGATTTTCGCATAAGCTTCATCCACGTGACAGCCTTTAGGGAAAATACGTAAATAATCTTGATATTTACCCAATGTATCAATATTGCAAACAGATGCCCACATATCATTATCTTCTTTAAAACGTTTGAACTCATAAATTTTGGCGTTTGCCTTACTCAAATACTTACCCAAAGGATAAGCTTTTACATAATTACTATATGCCAAAGGAGTGCCAAGAATTTCAGTTTGACTCCATTTTTCGTCCTCTTCAAGCTCAACAATCTTATTTTGAGCTACTTTTTTGTATGGACTTTTAGGAAATTTTTCTACATATTCGTAGTAAGCAGCCAAAGTATTAGCTTTAACTGTTTTTTTCCATTCAGATTCCGAAACCTCAGTCTGAGTTTTTACCGCTGTAGCAACATAATGATTACTAAAATCTTTGTTGATAGCATTCAACGCAAACGGCATCATATCCGCATTAAGGACACATGACTGTTGCGGGCACGGCATATTTTTACGACCCTTAAAATCATCACTAATATCATCTACAATTTCACGCAAAGTAAGATAAGGTTTATCGATATCCATACCTTTGTGTACACGCGATACAAGCGCACCGGTAAAATATGTAGGTGCATTAGGATTTTTCGGGAATAATGCAGACGAATATTCGTCACAGGCAGACACATAGTGAACGCCTTCATAGTTTTTCATCAAAGACGCAACATTAGATTTTACGTCACCCATAGTATTATGGATTTGACCACTATGACATGCATCAACCACAAAGATTTTACGGGAAGCCACACAACGATTCAATTTATCAAGGATATTTTTCGCATTTACGCTGGTATCCTCCAAATATTTTTCGTCAGTGTCAGCTGTCGCAAAATACAATTCAAAATTTTCAGGACTCAAAATACCATGTCCGGTGTAATACACAAACAAAGTATAATCCTGATCCTTGGCCAATTTAGCGGCATCGGTAATCTTACGACTAATTGCTTGTTCTCCTTCGTCCAAAGAAAAAACAAGATTAGACTCTTTGATACCGATATAACGTTTGTCAAGGAATAATTGTTTCAAATCCGAGATGTTAGTTTTAACATTCGGAATGTCGCCTAATTTGGCGTTGTTGTATGTACTAACTCCGATAAGGAGTACGACATACTTGCTGTTGTTAATAAAATTTGTTGTTCTCATAATTCTAAAAATTTAAAAATTGTTGAAAAAGTTTGTTGTAATTCATATCAATATTATTGATATGTACTACAAATATACAAAAAAAAATTGAAATTACCAAATAATCAAGCAATTAACTACGAAAAAGATGTACTTTTGATACAGTTTTCATCAAATTATCAATATTTTTATATATTTTTAACACTCTAAAGTACTGAAAATCTGACTGTTTTATTAAAAACACATTTACTTAATCACATAGTTTGTTTGTCACGAATCAATTATATTTTACAATTCATAACAATCGGGATTTTAAATTTTAAGTTAACGTGTTAAAAAATGTTAAACTATGATTTTTATATAAAATTTATGGATTTAATATACTGATTTTCTGTAGTTTATTTACTTCAAAAGGTATTAAAAACAATCTAATTAACATAAAAATTGAAGGCAAAAATACTTTAACAATTCAGAAAAAATTCATATCTTTGCAAAAAGATGTCCGGAATGGACGAAGTAAAAGAAAAAATTAATAGAAAACCATGTCAGATACAAACGAAAAAATCGTTAAAGTAAACATAGACAAAGAAATGCGCTCTGCTTACATCGATTATTCGATGTCAGTAATCGTATCGCGAGCTCTTCCCGATGTAAGAGACGGTTTGAAACCCGTACATCGTAGAGTGCTCTTCGGAATGAATGAAATGGGCGTTTTCGCCAACCGCCCGACTAAAAAATCAGCGAGAATTGTAGGTGAAGTTATGGGTAAATTCCACCCGCATGGCGACTCTTCTGTATACTTCACAATGGTAAGATTGGCTCAAGATTGGGTTATGAGATATCCGCTTGTAGACGGTCAGGGAAACTTTGGTTCTGTGGACGGTGACAGCCCTGCTGCGATGCGTTACACTGAAGCAAGACTTAAAAAAATTGCAGAAGACACTCTTATCGACCTTGATAAAGATGCTGTTGATTTTATACCGAACTTTGATGAATCGTTGAAAGAACCGGTTGTGTTGCCTACCAGAATTCCTCTTTTGATGGTAAACGGTGCTTCTGGTATCGCTGTAGGTATGGCAACTAATATGGCTCCTCACAACTTGTCGGATACTATTGATGCTATTGATGCTTATATCGACAACAATGATATTTCAATTGATGAGTTGATTAAGATTATCAAGGCTCCGGATTTTCCTACCGGCGGTATTATTTACGGCTATCAAGGTGTTGTGGATTCTTACATGACAGGTAGAGGTAGAATCGTAATCCGATCTAAATATCATATCGAAAATTCAAACAGCGGTAAACCTCAGATTGTTTTCGACGAAATTCCTTATATGGTTAACAAGGCTGAGCAAATTAAACATATTGCAGACCTTGTAAAAGACGATAAAATTCAAGATATTGTTCACGCCAACGACGAATCTGACCGTAAGGGTATGCGTATCGTTGTTACATTGAAAAACGGTGCTATTCCTAATGTTGTTGTCAACAAGTTGTTTAAACTCACTCAGTTGCAAACTACATTCAATGTCAACAATATCGCCCTCGTAAAAGGTCGTCCTAAGTTGCTCAACTTGAAACAACTTATTGAATGTTTTGTTGACCACAGACTTGATGTTGTTGTCAGACGAAGCAAATACGAACTTGAACAAGCTCAGAAACGTGCTCACATACTTCAAGGTTTACTTATCGCTCTTGACCATCTTGACGAGGTAATCGCTTTAATCAGAGCATCTGCTACTCCGGAAGAAGCAAGAGTTGGGCTTATGAATAACTTTGGTCTTACCGATGCTCAAGCCCGCGCAATTCTTGAAATGAGATTGCAGAAACTCACCGGCTTGGAACGTGAAAAGGTGAAAAACGAATACGATGAAATTATGAAATACATCGATTATTTGAACGAGGTAATCACCAATCACGACAAACAGATGAGCGTTGTAAAAGAAGAATTACTCCAAATAAAAGAAAAATATCACGATGAACGCAAAACTCAAATTGAGTACACTGCGTCAGAAAACTTCAATCCTGAAGATTTCTATGCTGATGAAGATGTGGTAGTTACAATTTCAAAACTCGGTTACATCAAGAGAACACCTTTGGCAGAATTCAAGACACAAAATCGTGGCGGTAAGGGTTCTAAAGGTAGTACAACTCGCGATGAAGACTTTATCTGTCATATCTTTAGCGCTACCAACCACAATACGATGTTATTCTTTACCGAAAAAGGTAAATGTATGTGGCTCAAGGTTTACGAAATTCCTGAAGGTAACAAAACTTCAAAAGGACGCGCTATTCAAAACGTTCTTAATATCGAAAGCGATGATGCGGTTAAGGCGTATATCAATGTTAAATCGCTCAAAGACGAAGAATATGTTAACAACCATTACATCATCATGTGTACCAAAAACGGTATCATCAAAAAGACACCGTTGTCAGAATACGCACGTCCAAGAGCAAACGGTATCAATGCAATCGGTATCCGTGAAGGCGATGCTTTGCTTGAAGCCAAACTTACAAATGGTAAAAATGACATCCTTATAGGTATCAAAGGCGGTAAAGCTATCAGATTCGACGAAACAGATGCCAGACCTTTGGGTAGAACAGCTTCGGGCGTAAGAGGTATTACTGTTCCTGAAGGCGACGAAGTAATCGGAATGGTTGTTGCCGACAAAGAAAACGAAAACGAAAATATCCTAGTGGTTTCAGAAAACGGTTACGGTAAACGTTCAAAAATCGATGACTACCGCGTTACAACCAGAGGCGGCAAGGGTGTTAAAACTATCAATATCACCGACAAAACAGGCTTGTTGATTGCTATCGACAAGATTACTGACGACGACGATTTGATGATTATCTGTAAATCAGGTATCACAATCCGTGTTAAGAGCGAGGCTATCAGAACAGCTTCACGTCTTACACAGGGCGTAAAATTGATTGAACTCAATACCAAGAAGAAAGATTCAATCGCATCAATCGCCGTAGTACCACATACCGAAGACGAGGAAGAAACCGAGGAATCAGTAAATGGAGAAACTGTAAACGGAGAAACTGTAGAAACAATAGAAACACAGGAAAATACAACAGAAGCTAACACTTCAGAGAATGAAAATTCTGAAGAAAATAATCAATAAAAATTTAAAACAAATGAAGAAAATATTTTTAACATTGGCTGTAGCATCAATAGCAGCAAGTTCTGTATTGGCTCAAGCTGTAGGTACAACACCTGTAGACAGCAAAAAACTCATTGATCAAGCCAAAACAAAAATTGAAAACAGCAACAAAGACATCAATGACGCCAAAAAAGGTGGTTTATCAAAGACTTGGGAATCAAGAGGTAAATTGTTTCTTGATGCAGCAAAAATCAATACCAAAAGCGTAAATCCGGGTATGTATGCTGCAAAATGCGATCAAAGCCCATTCATCAACATGGAAATGCTTTTGGGTCAGCCAACTTCTAAAAAAACAGAAGGAGAATACGAAGTTTGGGTTTATCCTACAATCAATTACTACATCAAGGATAACCAATTGGTACTTTGGAAAGAAACTTATGTAGCTGACGAAAAAGCACTTGACAAAGCAGCTGAAGCATACCGCAAAGCAGCAGAACTTGATCCGAAAGGCGCTTTCAAATCTAAAAAAAGCACAATGGACGCTGTAAAAGATATGAGAAGCACCTACTTCACTAACGGTCTCAATGCTTATCAATTGAAAGACTACAAATCAGCAGCACAAAACTTTGAAAGTGCATACTCATTGTCAGATTTTCCAAGAGATGCCAAAGATACAACAATTGCTGACGGTATGATTGCTTACTACGGTGCAATTTGCGCTTACGAAGACAACTCTAAAGATAAAGCTGCTAAACTTTTCAAAGAAGCTGCCAACAAAAATTATCAAATCGGTGGTTGTTACCACTATCTTTACCAAATCAACATGGACAACGGTAAAGACGCTGAAGCATTGAAACTTATCACAACAGCTTATGAAAAATATCCACAAGAAGAACAAATTCTTTATGATGTAATCAACTACTATTTGGGTAAAAAACAAACATCAGAAGCAGAAAAGTATCTTGACAAAGCTATTCAGAAATATCCTGAAAATACAAGCCTTTACACTGTAAAAGCAAGCATGTATGTCAACGAATACAATTCACTTGCAAAAGAATACAAAGCTCAGCTTGGTAAAGTTGACTCTTTGAAAAAAGCAGCATTCAGAAACAGAAACAATGCAGCAGAAGAAAAGAGATTGACTTCAGAAAAAGATGCAATGCAAGCAAAAGCTGATCAAACAGAAAAACAGTACTATGAAAACCAGAAAAAAGCTGAAGCAATCTACAATCAGATTATTCAGAAAGATGCAAAATATTACGATGCATATTACATGTTAGGTTTTCTTAACTACGACAAAGCTGATTTCATTACAGAACAAAAGAACGCAATTCCATATTCAGAAGACAAAGACGGCTCAAAAGCAGCAGCAAAAGACAAACTTATTAAAGAAAGTTTGAACGCCTCAGCAGCAAACTTTGAAAAAGCTTCTCAAATCAAACCGAAAGAAACAGACGTTCTTAAAAACTTGAAAACCATTTACTACAAATTAGGTGAAACCGAAAAATGGAATGTAGTAAAAGCAAAATTAGACTCTTTGAACTAATTTTCAAATACTTATAAAAAAAGCCATCCGTTTTGGATGGCTTTTTTTGTGCTAAAATAGGAGAGAAGAAGTAAATCAAATTGCAAACCTTTTATTTTTTAATCCGTATAATGATTGTAAAACGACTATTATGAATAGACCAAAAAATCATTTGAGAATAGCAAATTATTTAACTCGAGAAATAGGTAAAATTACACCATTAGAGACCGGAATATATATACCTAATAACGAAAATATCGTTGAATTTACAATAAAAGAATATAAACCGGGCGAAAAAAGTAAAATTATTTTTCTTATTGAAATATGCAATAAAGACAATTATAATGAAACAGTAAAACGTTGTATTAATTGTAATAAAAATATTCTAGAAAAATTTATTTATCAATATGATACTAAAGTTTTAAAAAAATTTTACAATAAAAATAAAATAATAGATGAAACATACAGCAATTATTTAAATTTAGACCTTTGGGATTTTGTAAAAGATTATGTAAAATTTGTAGATCAAACAAGTTAAAAAAATAAGTTCAAAAATTTGAAATCCATCCAAAATCACAATTCCCCACCCAAAAAAAAAATTTCATATTTTGTCCGATAATTGATATTATGTTAAATAGAATATTGAAAGAAGTTGTAAACTACTCATTTTCATGAAAAATATCTTTAAGAGATTTTATTGAAAAAAACTAAAACCTAAACAGAGAAATCATAAGTCCACAAAAATAATCTATCCAAAAATCATAAAAAATCCGTTCCGGGAAACCTTATAAAAGCACTCTCCTTCTGAATAACTTGTGGTAAGAATCCGTCAATATAATATTATGTTAAATAGAAATAGTGAAATAATCAGGCAAATATCGATAATTGTATCTATGGATTGAAAATTTAAGTAAACAGCTCAAATTCATAAAATTATCCAGAAAATCGGTTCAAATCTCAGATTTAAGACAAAAAGAATTGTTTATAATTTTTCGAAATTAAAATTATGATAAATAGTACAATTTATACAACCATATTTTACAGAAATCCATCTCCCCTACTTTTATCATGCAATTAATTGATTTTCAAACAATTAAATTATATTTTTAAGTAAATTCAATTTCAATTTCGGTCAAATTAATTAATAATTATAAAAAATTAAATTATCGTGATATAAATGATTATGTTAAATAGAGTAATTTTGCAAATTTATTTTTCATATCCCATATTAACTCGACTTTCGCAAGTACCAAATTTTTAATCACATATACGCGAATCCGGGAGTCCTTCTCATAAACAAAAAAATTCTTTCCAAATCACAATTTGAACTCCTCTCCCCTATTCAAACAATTAATTTTCTGAATTTCAGGAATTTATACGTAAAAAATTAATCAAAAAAAGTATGTAGATTTATTATATTTTTTATATAAAATCAAAATAAGATTATCGCGCCAACAATGATTATGTTAAATAGAGTAATATAGTATAAATAACATAATCAAATAAAAGTAAATTTTACTATTTACGATTATTATGGTACGACTCTTTCTTATAATCACAATATTTCCGGCTATTTTAATTAAAAAAAAATTTGGAATGAAATAATTAATTCTTATCTTTGCCGTTATATTTAAAACAACCAATTAATTTATAAGACAATGAAAAAATTAACTTATGCCTTTATGGCATGCGCTCTTGCGGCATCTACTTTGTTTAGTTCTTGCCACAAAGATGATGATGATGATGAAGAATCAGATCTTTCAGTTTTGAAAGCTACAGTTGTTGATGGTGAATTCTCAACTTCTCTTGCAGCTTTTTATTCGTCAAAATCATCTGAAAATACCGGAACAACAAAACTCGGAGAAATATTTTCATCAACAGATGGTTCTACAACAATTGCAGGTACTGCTAATGGAATGCAATTGGCAATCACAATCAAAGGTACAACTGCCGGAACATATAAACTTTCTTTAAATGGTAAAGAAGCTGTTACTAATACTTTGATTAATCTTTTAAGCGGTAAATCAGTAACTGAATCTATTAAAGATGCTGTTGATGTTCAAACAGATGCAATGATTATTTACAGAAAATCAGGTGAAGTAGAAGGTGGTAGTAATTATTGGTTTTCTACCGAAGCAACTGTAACATTTGACAATACATTTGTTCTTTATGCTACAGGAACATTCTCTGCTAATATGACTAATAAAGCAGGCGATACTTTCACACTCTCTAATGGTAGCTACAAAGTATTCGGAAAACCGGTTACAAATACAACAAACCAAAAATAATAAAAACATCTATATCTAAAAAAACGCGGCTGAAAAATTTCAACCGCGTTTTTTTTATGCTTTTGCCAATGCAAATATGCTGACTTTGCAATTCGGCAGATGTTTTTTTAGTAATGATGCGCAAACTCTCATTGTAGAACCGGTTGTAAAAACATCGTCTACAATTAGAAAATGTTTGTTTTCGATGTCTTGAGTTTCGATGTTTTTTGCAAATCCAAAAGCTTGTCTGGAATTGTTCAGACGCTGTTTTTTGTCCATTTTGGTTTGCGATTTTGTATTTATTACTTTTTCCAAAATTCCTTCACGAATCGGAATTTTCAAAATCTCCGACAAACCGACTGCAATTCGTTCGGCTTGATTGAAACCACGCTTTTTCTGTTTTTTGGGGTGCATCGGAACAGGTATGATAAAGTCAACGTCAGAAAAACGATTGTAACGTTTCAACTGGTAACCCGCTATCCTACCGAGTTTTAAACCAAGTTCCGGATGATTGTAATATTTGATATTGTGCAATATTTGCTGTGTGTTCTCCCCTTTTTGAAATCGCAAAAATGCGCATCCGTATTCTATCCTACAATCTTGATTGTCAAGCAATTCGGTGATAACATTTTCGTCGTTTTTGTAGAAATCCACACGACTGAGATCGGCTAAACATTCTGAACATATCAAATCCTCTGTTTCGGATTTAATATGTTTGCCGCAACTAAGACAAACTTTTGGACTTATGATATCCAAAAGATCGTCTTTGATGTTTTTTAATATGCGAATTATTGAGAATACCATTTTACAAATTACTGTAAAAATCACGAACAATTTCGCCTTTTTCGTTTTTATAATTTTTCCAACGCTTGTGAGACCACAACCAAATTTCCGGCTGTTTTCTGATAGCTTCCTCAAGCAATGTCATATATCGCTGAGTAATTTCACCGGGCTGACATTCAGAGGGTTTGTCTGTAATTAAGGTAAAATATTGACGGTAATAACCGCGTTTTATTCTTTGTGACCACATGAAAACTACCGGCAAATCCAAAAGTTTGGCGTAAATTTCAGTTCCCGGAAGGCAAGCGGTTTTTATTCCCAAAAAGTCAGCCCAAATGGAACGTTTCATATTAGTAGAATTTTGGTCGCCCGCCATGCAAAAACCTACAGGATATTTTTCACGCAACGAAAATGCAAATCTTGTTTTGTCGATTGCGCAAAGATGTGTACCGCGCGATTCTCTACATTTTTCGGTAAATTTGTTGATAAACGGATTCTTGAGCGGCTTGAAAAATGCTACAAAATGATGCTGATATTCATATAATGCAGTTTGTGTAGGCCATTCCCAATTGCCCTGATGCCCCAAAGCAACTATCATGGATTTACCTTCTTTGTAAAATTTTTCAAATAATGACTTGTCGTCGTAAACAAGATGTTTTTGAAGTTTATTTGCCGGATATGTGTATCCTTTGAAACTTTCGAGCATGACATCGACCATAAAACTATAATATTTTTTCTTAATTTGGTCGCGCTCTTTTTTTGATTTTTCGGGAAAACATCTTTCCAAATTTCGGTCTACTACTTTTACTCTGTATCGGAAAACCCTGAAAAACAGAAATGAAAGGATATCAGATTGTAAATAAAGCAACCAAAATGGTGTAATTCTAAATCCAAAAATCACACACCTATACAAAAGGTAACAGATGTACTGAAAAAATCGTTTCATTTATTAATTTTATTTGTTATATTCTGAAAACAACTGCTTGATTATCAACACTAATTCATAATCGTTTCGATGCAAAATAAAATCACGATCAAGATTGAAATGTTGCATAAAATTTTGCGATTCTTCGATAGTTAATCCCGTAATATCTGAAATTATTGTAGGATTATATTTTTCGTAAGCCTCTTTGTTGAGTTCGTCCTGACGTTTTGATTCTTTGATTTTTGCTATTGCTTTTCTACGTTTAACATCGAAAGGTAATGAAAATCCGCCACCACGGGCAGCTGTAGCAAGTTGTTGCAACTCGTTGGTACTTATCAGATTTTTTTTCCAATTTTCTATTTGTTTAACATAATACGGTTCTTCGGCAACCTCAATTTGTTCGTAATCATAAAGAAAAGATTTCCAACGTTCACTATAAACATTTACGGTTTCGTGTTCGTAAACCTTTGGTTTTAAGGTGATTAATCCGAAATTAACAGAATTACCATCCTCGTCGTTGATATTAACACCTTGCAACGAAAATCCCGTAGTCTCAAAACCGAGACAAGAGATCTTTACGGTGTCGGTTTTCAACATCAAAATACGAAAATATCCCGCCGAATCGCTGATGCAAGCAGCGCGTTTGTTAATATTTATAAGTTGAGCAAACGGCACGGGATTGGAATTAGGGTCCACAAGACATCCGCGTACCTCATAAACTTGTAATTGAGAAAAAACATCGCTAACTGTCGCAATTACAAGTAATAACGTTGTAATAAATTTTATTTTGAACACTTTTACAAAAATTTATGCAAATGTAGAAAATAAATCAAGTAGAGAAAAGTTTTTAGCGATGTTTAACACAAAATCTTCTAAAATTTGCACATAATAAATAAGTGTATAATTAAAGATTTTTTTTAACAATTTTTATTTTTACAAAAAAAAACTTAAAAACTTTCGGGATTCAAAATTAATAACTACATTTGAATTTTGAAATACAAGACACAATTTATAGTATAGAATTAAATTAACCGGCTTTTTTCTTAACATAAAGAAGTATACCGGGGAAATTAATTAAGTAAGGCTCAAACAATTGAGCAACAAGATGTTAAAGTAAAAAAGAAACTTAACAAAACTATGTTTAAACGAAAAGATAATGAATACAATGCTGACTTAGAGCGTTTCGAGTATATGCCCAAAGATATGGCAGAAATTCCTGACGACGAGGAAGATGACGACGATTACGATTCTAATCAGCAAAGTGGCAACAAGTCAAACCCAAAAAGTTCCGGCTCGGAAACTCCTGTGCTTGATAATTTCGGCACCGACCTCACAAAGGCAGCGGAGGAAAACCGTCTGGATCCGATAGTGGGACGCGGCAAAGAAATTGAGCGTTTGGTACAAATTCTCAGTCGCCGCAAAAAAAACAATCCGGTACTGATTGGCGAACCGGGCGTTGGCAAATCAGCTATAGTAGAAGGACTTGCATTAAGAATTATTCAGCATAAAGTATCACGTGTGCTTTACGGCAAAAGGATTATTGCCCTTGATTTGGCGGCGATTGTGGCCGGTACAAAGTACAGAGGACAATTTGAGGAACGTGTGAAATCGATTCTCAGCGAACTCTCAAGAAACAAGGATGTAATTTTGTTTATCGACGAAATCCATACAATCGTTGGTGCCGGCGGTGCAAGCGGTTCGCTCGATGCAAGTAATATGTTGAAACCGGCTTTGGCACGTGGTGAAATTCAATGTATTGGCGCTACAACTCTTGATGAATATCGTCAATATATTGAAAAAGACGGCGCTTTGGAACGTAGATTTCAAAAGATTATCGTAGAGCCAACTTCGGTGGAAGAATCTATCGAAATTCTCAACAATATAAAAGATAAATACGAAAGTCATCACAATGTAACTTTCACTCCTGAAGCGATTACCGCGTGTGTAAAACTTACAGACCGATATATCAGCGACCGTTGTCTGCCGGACAAAGCTATTGATGCGTTGGACGAAGCAGGTTCAAGAGTTCATATCTCAAAAATTAAAGTTCCGCAAAGGATTGACGAACTCGAAAAACAAATTGAGGCAACTCGCGAAGATAAGGTAAAAGCTGTAAAAAGTCAGAATTTTGAACTCGCAGCATCGTTCCGCGACAAAGAAGGCGAATTGTTGAAACTTCTTGATTCTGAAAAAGATAAATGGGAAAAAGATCTCAGCAAAAAGCGCGAAACTGTTGATGAAAACAATGTAGAAGAGGTAGTGGCGATGATGACCGGCGTACCTGTTACAAGAATTGCTCAGGCTGAAGGTCAACGCCTTAAAAAGATGTTTGACGAACTTCAGGGCAAAGTAATTGGTCAGGACACTGCTATCGAAAAAATTGTAAAAGCAATCCAAAGAAACCGCGCAGGTCTCAAAGATCCAAACAAACCAATCGGAACTTTTATATTCCTCGGTCCAACCGGAGTCGGTAAAACTCAGTTAGCCAAGATTTTAGCTGAATATTTGTTTGACTCCAAAGATGCCCTCGTCAGAATAGACATGAGTGAATACATGGAGAAATTCTCAGTAACAAGATTGGTTGGTGCGCCTCCGGGTTACGTAGGATACGAAGAAGGCGGTCAACTTACTGAAAAAGTGAGAAGAAAACCGTATTCAGTGGTACTTTTGGACGAAATCGAAAAAGCGCATCCGGATGTTTTCAATATCTTGTTGCAGGTTTTGGACGAAGGACGCCTTACAGATTCTTTGGGTAGAAAAGTTGACTTCAAGAATACAATTTTGATAATGACTTCAAATATCGGAGCCCGTGATATTCAAAATTACGGTCACGGTGTAGGTTTCGGAACTGAGGATAATACCGACGAAAACAACAAGTCAATTATCGAAAAAGCATTGAAGAAAGCATTTTCACCGGAATTTCTCAACCGTATCGATGATATAATTTTGTTCAACAGTCTGACACGCGAAAATATTCATCAAATCATTGATATTGAGCTTAAAGGATTGTTCCAACGCGTTAAGGATTTGGATTATACACTTACTCTTACCGACAAAGCTAAAGACTTTATCGCAGAGAAAGGTTTTGATCCGAAATTTGGTGCAAGACCATTGAAACGCGCTATTCAAAAATATCTCGAAGACGAAATGGCAGGCGTAATTATCGATTCTGAAATTAAAGCCGGCGATGAAATTGTGGCTGATATCAACGAAAAAGGTGATAAAATCGACATCAAAATTATCACCAAAGAGCAATCTGAAGAACCAAAAGATTCTAAGAATCAAAACGATAGTATTGCTGAAAATTAAAATACATTCTATAAACAGAAACCAAAATTTCTATTGTTTTGGTTTCTGTTTTTTTTATTACAAATAACTTTACAAAATAACAACATCATGACTAAATTAACGGATTTAACCTATCTGAACGAAATAACAAACGGCGATAATGAAACCAAAAAACAATTAATCGCGATGTTTTTCTCTCAAATGCAACAAACTTCTATTGATTTACAAAACGCATTGAAAGACAACGATTTAAACTTACTGTCAAAAACCGCTCACACCGCAAAATCGTCACTGAAAGTTATGGGCATAAATTCAATTGCCGAAAAAATGGAAAATTTACAGAATTTTGCCGCTAAAGGTGAAAATCAAAATCAATATAAGTATTTGGTTGACATGTTTTTACAAAATATTACCGCCGCAATTTCTGAACTTAAAGAAGAAATGGAAAAGTTGTAACAAAAAGTGTATTTTTCATGATAATTTGCACAGCTTTTGTACTGCAATTTTTGGGAATAAAATACGATACTAAAAAATAACCTTTCAAAAATAAATTATTATGAAAAATACAAATTTAAAATACTTAATCTGTTTTATTGTATTACTCTGTTTTTCAGGACTTTCTTGTACTGATGAAGAAAGCGAAGATATTTCAGCAAACCTCATTGGCACATGGGAAAGTACAAAAATTATTGAAAACAAAACAACAGAAGAAACCGATAAATACAAACTGACTTTTACAAATAACAAAGCTGTTTTTCAAGACTTTCAAGAAAAAATTAAAATGGAAGCAAATTGGTCGTTGGTCGGTCAAAACTTGCAATTATCAGGAAGTTACGAAGAAAATATTCTTGACGAAACTATCTACAACAGCAGAACAATATCTTATCATGTTCAAAAAATAAATTCTTCGCAAATGATACTCGATGTAATCAGCGATAAAGAAGTTTACACCATCGGCGGAACAAATCAAACCAATGAAAATAATTATGAGAAAGGAGATTACAGAATTTATTTTAACAAAATTTCAAAATAAAATCGAAATCCCCCAAACAAAATAACAACCTCGAAAAACTAAAAACCGGGCATTCCGTAATCTACATATTGTTTTTTCACGCTTTTTACCTGATGCTTAATTGCATTAGCAAGTCGGAATCTGTCATCAGAAAAATACTCCCAATACATAATTCCGCCCAAATCGTGAAGATAAACATAATCTACCTTGCGAGCCACAGAGCGTTCATCCTCGTATGAAACAAAGATTTTTTCGTCCTTATTATAAAGTGTAGGCGCCATAGCTTTCGGATCCCAATAGCGGATATATTTTCCGGAATGAAGCAACGAAGTAATCTTGTTGAATGAAATTGAGCCGATACCTTTGGCAGGTTGAAACAAACCTTTGTTAACAGGTCCGGCATCTTTCCACTGACGACCATAAAAAGCGGCACCAAGTATAATTTTTTCACGCGGAATACCACAATTGATATAATTAGAAATTACTTTGTTGACAGAATGACCTTTTGGCTGAAACAACGATGCATAAAGATTGGTATGATGACCGGTATAATTGTTCCACTGTCCATAAAAATCGTATGTCATAATATAAAAATAGTCAACAAAAGGCTCAATTTTTCGCGGCTCAGTAAAAGTAAGATAAAGATCAAAAGCACCTGCCGCAATGGTAAGAATATATTTTTTACCGTCTTTTTTTTGCGCCTCGTTGAATGCAGCACGCAATTCTTTTATCAAAGCGGTAAAATTCACACGGTCGGTGTCGCGAGTATCCTTATTCATTCCCGGAAATTCCCAGTCGACATCGATACCGTCCAAATCATAATACCGCACGAAACGAACTGCATCGTCAACGAACACAGCACGTTGCTCAGGATTGACAGCCATAGCGGAAAAATCTTTAGAAGTACCGTAACCGCCAACCGAAACAAGCACACGCATTTCCGGATATCTGCGTTTTAGTTTTCGAGCAATCATAAAATTTTCAGCATCACCCGGATGGATAAGCCCCATGTGTGAATTATTGAGTTTTGTAAAAGCAAAATTTACAATATCAACACCGTCAAGATTAAGAGAATTGATATCAAGTTTACGATTTCCGATATGTAAATAAGCAGAAACCAAAGGTTTAGGTAACGGCTTAAAAGTGCCTGTAGGTAAAGAATTAAGTTCTACCTGATCTTTGGAATTTGCCATACAACCCACCATTAAGCCCAAAACAGATAATAATATAAAAAAGTGTCTTCCTTGAAAAAACATTTTTGATTTTTTAATTGAAAAATTTTAGGCTGCAAAGATATAAAAATATTTTCATTGAAAAATCCAACAGTTAAAACGATATTTTTGTTAAAATAATAAAACCAACAAAATCAATGAGTTAACTCTTTTAACAATAAAATAACTTCAAAAACGTAAAAAAAATTTCATATAAGATTTGGAAAATCCAATAAAAGTCCGTAATATTGCAGTCCGAAAATTAAAAGATTATAACGTAATAAAAAATAAACCCATGGAATTATTAAAAGTAGTTGAAGAACAATACTCATTGAAGAGAGTATGGCCAGATTTCAACAGCGGCGACACAGTAACAGTAAGTTACAAAATCAAAGAAGGTAACAAAGAAAGAATTCAGCAATTCAAAGGCGTAGTTATCCAGAAGAAAGGAGCCGGTATCAGTGCAACATTTACAGTAAGAAAAATGTCCGGCAATATTGGCGTAGAAAGAATTTTCCCTGTTGAATCTCCATTTATCAGCAATATCGAGATCAATAAGAAAGGTAGCGTACGCAGAGCAAGAATTTTCTACGTAAGAGAACTTACCGGAAAGAAAGCTCGTATCAAAGAAAAAAGAATGTAATTTCTTTAGAAAGTTTACAATACAAAGAATCCTCAAACCCAAACGTTTGGGGATTTTTTTTTAATCGTGAAATAAATTTGAAAATTTGCTGCTAAAATTTTGCTAATCTAAAACTAAAAAGCTAATTTTGCACCCGAATTAAGAAAAACATATTATAAAAATGGCAAACACAGAAATAAACGAACCTCAAGAAGATCAATTAGAAAACGTTGAAAATCAGTTAGGTAGAACAGAACAATATATCGAAAACAACAAAGAAAAATTGTTTACTATTCTCGCTGTAATTGTTTTGTTGATAGTAGCTGTAATGGCTTACTTCAAATATTTTAAAGCTCCAAAAGAGGAAAGAGCAGCTGCCGAAATGTTTATGGCAGAACAAAATCTCGAAAAAGACTCGTTTAAGCTCGCTCTCAACGGCGACGCAAACTATCCCGGTTTCTTGAAAATTATCGACAATTACGGTAGCACAAAAGCCGGCAACAATGCTCATTATTATGCAGCTGTTTGTTATCTCCATATCGGAGAATTTGACAAGGCTATCGAGATGTTGAAAGGTTTCTCAAGCAGCGATCCTACCATCGAACCTCTTTCTATCGGTCTTATGGGCGATGCTTACTCTGAAAAAGGTAACAACGACGAAGCAGTTTCTTACTACAAAAAAGCTGCTGACAAGGCTGCTAAAAACGATTTTATAGCTCCTTATATCTTGCAGAAACTTGCTAATACTTACGAGATTCAGCAGAAATATCAAGACGCTCTCAACATCTACGAAAAAATCAAAACAGAATACCCGCTTTCAAGAGAAGGTGCATTGGCTGAAAAATACATCCAAGCTATGAAAATAAAATTAGGAAAGTAAATTCTGTAATGAAAATAAATAAAAAAGGGAAATTGGTGATTAACCGATTTCCCTTTTTTGTTTTTAACATCAATACTTAACCTATTTCGACCTAACAAACTGCCCCTCCGGCATCTCTCCTATTTCGTCGTCATCAAACATCCACGCAAGATATTCTTCTTTTATTGACTGATAAATATATTCCGCAGATTGCTTTCTAAGGTTAGAATTTTCGTTATTAAGTTCTTGATAAATATTACTTTGCAACAAAAACGCATCCAAAGTCTGTTCAGAAATATTGAATTCGTCCTGTAACATCTGTGCAATTAAAATTTGCATAATATTTTAATAGATATATGAAATTTGTAGGATTTTTTGTTTTAACTTTGCAGTGTCCAATAAGGATAAAAGGTGTTCAAACTTCGAGTCATTATGACATGAGCCACTGAATACCTTATTTATTTTCCCTGTATTTTGGGTAAAAATTTTCTTTTGACTTATACCAAATACACTCTAATTCTGCGGGTTATCCGTGTTGTCGTTCTCTGCGCCTGAATGTCTTTCTTGCGCTCTATAAGATTCCGATACTTGACGTTTGATGTCCTCAAGTGCTTGCATATGATACCTTTTGATACTTTATTATAGGCTGCACAAGTACAAAATGTAGATAATGGTTGATTTGGGTAAAACCGCTTATTTTTAATGGTGTATCACAACCAAAAAGGAAGTTGTGTAGTATAATAACCTGCGTGTTTCGCCCATTGTTCTATTAGTCCTTCGACAAAATAGTTTGATGTGCTTCTATTAGTTCGTCCGCTACTTCCTCCGCAGATTTGGGCGGCGATAAGAGAAACGCTCTCACTTCCGGGTTTGTAATTATTTCCAACCATTCTTCCGTCGTTAGTTGTCGGCAATTTGAAGCGTGAGGATTGGCCTCAATTCTCCTAAGCCTTCTGTCGGTGTCTGTTTCGATTCTGCCATTTTGTATATCGTTTATAATGTTATCTAATTGTCTCAAAGTTACGGAATTTAATCCGTTTTTACAAATAAATTCTTGAAAATTATGGCCACAGTGTTTTGGTGCAAATTAAGAGAATAAAGGTATCTATCGAAATCGCGGATAAACTTTAACGTTATTTTATCATAATAAAAATCCTTTCCGGCGAAATCTTTTAATAATTCAATCACCTTATAATATAGATTTTTGGACTTGTAAGACGTATTTTTATCGTTTGCTTCCTTTGTTGCGAACTCTAAAAACGTGGGAATTTTATTATCATCGTCCGAAATGATGTCACCAACTGTATAAATCTGTACCAAACGGCAACAAAAAACCGCTTATTTTCAGTAATTTACGAAAATAAGCGGCATAATTGAAATTTTTATGTTGTCGGAGTGGCCAGGCTCGAACTGGCGACCTCTACGTCCCGAACGTAGCGCGCTACCAACTGCGCTACACCCCGATGGTGTTTTTCTCAAATGCGATGCAAAGATATAGCGTTTTTTTTATTTCCAAAAATTTTTCGACATTTTTTTTCGTGTTTTTTTACAAATTTGTTCAATTCTATTTTTTTGACTATGGTAGTTTATTAATTATCAATTTTTTAGGTAGTATTGTTACTCCTAAAAATTTTTTTATTAATTTTTTTGGCTTTTTATTTGAATTTTCTCAAAAATTGTTTTTAAATTTATCTCAACTAAAATTATCAAAAGTTTCAACTTTGCTAGTGATGAACAACTTTTTAAAAATCAGTTACTTAGCAGCAACACTTGCTGTATTTTTATCGTTGTGGGCGTGCAACGGCAACAACAATTCTGCTCCTTCCAAAGCAGAAATTGCAGATAATACGCCTCAACAGACATAAGAAAAGACTTCGGATGAACCTAATCCGGCTGAAGCGGTTATTCAAAAACAAGAAGAATCTAAAGATGATTTTGAAGCTGAACCTGTAACCGCTGAAGAAATTGAACAATCTTACTCATGCCCTGTTGAAATGAAATATTATCAGCAGAGCGACGAGTATATCTTTGAAAAATTCTACCCAATCGGTTGGAGCAAAAACGGCTTGTTCGCTTACATCGTTGAGCCCGCCGACGAAGCTGCCGGATTATATTATTTCAAATTCGTGATCAAAAATATGATTAGCGACAAAGAGGTATATTCTTGGAAACCGGAGGAAGAACTCGAAAAAGGTAATATTCGCCAGATGTGGAAAGATTATGCCACTACTTTCACTTGTAAACTCAATGAATACAAAATTATCCAACAAAAAGATATGAAATTGTTGGGTACTGAATTTTCTTACAAGGACAACAAATTTAAAGTTACTCTCGAAAACAAAATGGAACCCAACGAAGATTTCGGTTTTGAAGTCGTAAAAGGTACCAATATTTATATAAAGTCACCTCAGTTGGGAACCAAACAGATATACTCTTACACCGAAAACGAATTCAACCTTTGTATCGGAAAAATCGTTCAGGGGGTGCTTGTCAGTCCGTTTGAGGACAGAGTAGCAGTATTGGTAAAAACCGAAAAATGCGGCTACGAAGGCCCTCCTAACGTTATAGAACAAATCCTTGTAGGAGCAAATCTCGTGGAATCGTTCAGAAAATAACGAATTCCTTTATAATTAATAAAATTAACAAATACCTTAGCTTAAGATTATTTACAAAATTAAATATTCCGAAAATGTTACAAATAAAGGATTATTTGGTAAGTGGAGACAACGTAAGGAAAATGGTAACAAGTACCAAAACCAGCGGAGAATTCGACAAAGACTTACCTGATACAATTGTAATACACTATACTGCGGGTCCTTACCAATCATCGCTCAACACCTTGGTAAATCCCAAAGTAAAAGCCTCTGCTCATGTACTTATAGACAGAGACGGAAGCATCACACAGATGATTCCATTCAACGAAATAGCATGGCACGCCGGCGAAAGTTCATGGAAAGGCAGAAACGGTTTAAACAAGTATTCAATTGGTATCGAGATAGTTAACTCCGGACCTCTTACCAAAAGCGGCAATGTCTATAGATCCTGGTTTGGAGCAGCTTACAACCCGTCAGACGTGGTAGAAGCTATTCACAGAAACCAATCTACAGCAAAATATTGGCATGTATACACTGCCGAACAAATAGAAACAGTCAGACAACTTTGCGCCGAACTGATTGAAGCATATCCAAATATCAGGAATATCGTTGGACATGAAGAAATTGCTCCGGGACGCAAAACTGATCCGGGTCCTGCTTTCCCGCTCGACAAATTGAGAGAGCAACTCCTTGGTGCTGACACAAAATCCGACGGCTCTGCTGAAATACCGGAAACCGGTAGAGTAGCTGCTAAAACTCTTAATATCAGAAATGTACCGGAATCAGACGGTCAACTTATAGCTCAGCCGCTTCCTAAAGGAACAATGGTAAGCATAGTAGACGAGAAAAACGGTTGGTACAAGGTCAGAACAACTATCGAAGGATGGGTTTTCGGAAAATATATCGATGTTAACTAATCTGTATTACTATGAAAAAGTGGATTATAATTATCGTTTGCATAATTGTAGCTCTGATAGTTATCGGCGTGTTGCACGAAGCCGGATACCTCAATTTCAAATGGCAGACTCTCACTACGATTTTCGCTTTTTTGGCAAGTCCGTTTACTTATCTCAAAAACAAATTGTTCAATAAGAACAGTCCTGATAATGTTAACCAACTTATCAAAGAGGCGAAAGAAAGTATAGCTGAAAATCAAGGTATTGAAGATAATTATCAGAAAAACATCTCTGCTAAAGAAGCTGAAATATCAAAACTGGAAGAAAAGGTTAATAATCTGAACAAAAAACTCAACAAGGTAGAACAAGAAAAAGAATATACACCTACTTATGTAAGAGAATTGAGTGCAGAAGAAATGGCCATAGAATTTGAAAAACTTTACGGTAATCAAAAAGATGACTAAACTTAAACTTTTCTTGGTAGTGTGCTTAGCAGCAATAAGTTTTCAATTTGCCAACGCTCAAATCACTCTCCAAAGCGTAAAACCGGGTCAAGAACTTTTAGTAAAACCCGACAACGATACAATTTGGGTGATGAACAACGAGCGAATGGTAAAGGTGATAGAAACCGGCAGACTTTACAGATTGGAAAAAGAAAAATCTGAACTTCTGACCAAAAAATGCGATACATTGCAGCAAATCATCACCGAAAAAACAGAACTCGCAGACACACTGAAAGCCAGAGGCGACAGATGGTTTCAAGAACAACAAAAAGCTCATGAAAATACCATCGAAGCAGGTATGATGGCAAAAAAATACCGCAGACGTGCAAGATTAGCTTCAATAGGAATCGGTCTTGGTGCTATTGCCGGTTTTGCTATCGGCTACTTAATATTCAAATAAAAAAGTTAATAAAAAATCTAAAAGTAATATAAAAAACTACAAATATCATGGTAGAAAATCAATACATGACTATAGTAGATTACTACAAAGAACATCTTGGAGAATATTACTTAGGTGTATACATTCCGGTGATGCTTTGGATGGTAATCTCTGTTGTATTTATTGTAATAATGTTCAAGAAATACACATTTGGAGATTGGACAAAAGAAAACCCGAACCCTTGTGACGGTGAAACATTCAACATGCCTCGTGGTACTATCCGTGGCGTACTTACGATGTCTTTACTTTTCATAACAGTGGTTTTCGAATTACAAAACGTAAGAGTTATAGGACTTGAAGCTGAATTTCCTGAATTTATGGCAGCATTCCAAATGATGGTTGCGTTCTACTTCGGTGCCAAAGTTATGCACCATATCAACAGTACCGACAAGCAGAAAACCAAATCTATTGCAGAAGCTGCTATCGCTCAGTCAACCACTCATACAACTTCAACTTCTACTACCACAACTACTTACGGTGACGAAGTCACTACAGTTGACAATTCATACTTTGAGGAAGAGGGTGCTGCAGGATAGTCCTCTACCCCACTCCACATTCTAATTTATTTTGGAATGGTATAAATTATCAATATCAAAACAGAAATCAGGATGGAGAATATTTTCCGTTCGGATTTCTGTTTTTTCAATTTTAATATTTATTCTTTACATCCTTACATCCGATTTTTATTTTTACGGATGACAAAAAACAATGGAAAATTTAACCGAATTATATTCCAAGCATCCTAATCACGATGTACTTAGCAAATTACTAAAATCTTCAAAAAAAATTTTAGTAAAAGGGATGCACACATCCGCATTGTCATTTTTTATTTCTTCTGACAAACAATTAAATTCTCGTCCGGTAATTGTAGTAATGGACAACGAGGAAGACGCAGCTTATACTTACAACGATTTTCAGAGCGCGGAAAAAAACAGAGATGTATTTTTCTACCCGTTTTCTCACAAACATTCGTCCCTACAAAACGCCGAAACAAATGTAAGTCCGGAATCACTGCTTTCAAAAACCGAAGTTTTGGACAAAATTTCTAAACTAAATAATTATATCTTAGTAACTTATCCCGAAGCAATTGCTGAAAATGTGATTTCTTCGCACGAACTTGATAAAAATACACTTTCCCTAAAAGTTGGCGAAAAAGTTAACACCGCTTTTATTGAGGAAGTTTTAGATAGCTACGGTTTCCAACGCGTGGATTTCGTGGCAGAACCGGGACAATTTTCCCAACGCGGAAGCATCATTGATATTTATTCTTACTCAAATGATGAACCATACAGAATTGATTTTTTCGGAGACGAAATCGATTCAATCAGAACTTTTGATGTTGTAAACCAATTGTCAATCAACAAGGTACAACAAATTTCAATTATTCCGGATATTTGCAAAAACGAATCGGAATTCAGTAAAATACCGTTTTTGGAATTTGTTGACAAAGATTGTATCCTGTGGTTCAATGATTTGACTTTTTGTAAAGAACAAATCAAGAAATTGTATCTGAAAAACGATGACAACACCACAGAAAACGGCGAACCGGATCCAGACAAACCGCAATTCGTTGACATCGAAAGCTTTACAAAAACTTTTCAAAACAAATTTATTTTTGATTCCGGACTGAATATTGATTCTCAAAACACAGACAATACTCTGAAATTCAATATTATAGACCAACCGGTTTTCAAGAAAAACTTTTCTTATCTCGCTGACAATATTCACGAATACCAGTCATATAATTATGAAGTTTATATTGCAGTGATGAACGACCATCAAAATATCAGACTTCATGATATTTTCAAGTCAGACGCAGTACAAAACAAAGTTGATTTCAAACATATAATTCTCTCTCTAAATCAGGGATTTATAGACAACGATTTGAAAATCTGTTGCTACACCGACCATCAGATTTTTGAGCGTTATTTGAAATTCCGACTGAAAGAAGCAAAAATCAAAAGAAATCGTGATGCGCTCACTATCAACGAGATGAACACTCTGAAACCCGGAGATTTTGTTGTGCATCAGGATCACGGAATCGGAACTTTCGGCGGATTGGAAACTCAGGAAATCAACGGCCGCCCGCAAGAGGTTATCAGATTGGTTTACAAGGACAATGATATCTTGTTTGTAAGCATTCACAACCTTCACAAGATTTCAAAATACAAAGCCGGCGACAGCGAACCGCCCAAAATTTACAAACTCGGTTCCAACACTTGGAGCAAACTCAAACAAAAAACCAAATCCAAGGTTAAAGACATCGCCGAAAAACTTATAAAACTCTACGCTCAACGCAAACAAGAAAAGGGTTTTGCATTTTCTCACGACTCTTACATGCAGCAAGCTCTTGAGGCGTCGTTTATTTACGAAGACACTCCTGACCAAGAAAAAGCAACGGCAGCTGTAAAAGCCGACATGGAACGTCCTGAACCAATGGATCGTTTGATTTGTGGTGACGTAGGATTCGGAAAAACTGAAATCGCAATTCGCGCGGCTTTCAAGGCGGCTACCGACGGCAAACAAGTGGCTGTTTTGGTACCAACCACAATTCTCGCGCTCCAACATTTCAAAACTTTCAGCGAACGTCTCAAAGATTTTCCGGTAACTGTAGAATATATTTCGCGACTTAGAACTGCCAAGGAAATCAAGGAGATAGAACGCAAAATTTCTGAAGGTCAAATTGATATTATAATCGGCACTCACAAACTTGTAGGTAAAACAATCAGTTTCAAAGATTTAGGATTGTTGATTATCGACGAGGAACAAAAATTTGGAGTTTCAGTAAAAGAAAAACTCAAACAATTGAAACTCAATGTTGATACACTTACTCTGTCGGCAACACCGATACCGAGAACATTGCAATTTTCGCTTCTCGGCGCAAGGGATCTTTCAATTATCAATACGCCGCCGGCCAACAGGTATCCGGTTGTAACAGAGGTACATACATTCAACGAAGAAGTTATAAAAGAGGCTATTGATTACGAAATGAGCCGCCACGGTCAAGTTTTCATTATACAAAACAAAGTTAAAAATATCTACCCGACCGAAAAATTGGTGAAAAAATTGTGTCCAAAGGCAGTTTGCTTAACAGGTCACGGTCAGATGGACGGCAAAATTTTGGAAGATATCATGCTCTCGTTCATCAACAACGAAGCCGACGTTTTGATAAGCACCACGATTATCGAAAACGGTCTTGACATCGCCAACGCAAACACAATCATCGTAATGGATGCACAAAATTTCGGACTAAGCGAACTTCATCAGCTCCGCGGACGCGTGGGACGAAGCAACCGCAAAGCATTTTGCTACCTCATGGCGCCGCCCGAAGAAAACCTCACGCCGCAAGCCCGTCAGCGTTTGCGTGCGATAGAGAATTTCAGCGAACTCGGCAGCGGTTTCAATATCGCAATGCAGGATTTGGATATTCGAGGCGCGGGCAACCTTTTGGGCGGTGAGCAAAGCGGATTTATCACGGAAATCGGTATCGAAACTTATCAGAAAATTTTGGACGAAGCTCTGTCCGAAATCAAAGAAGAAGAGTTCAGAAATAAAATGGAAACTTCTGATTCTCAGGATTCTGAAGTTAAACTTCCGGAAGATTTCAAATTTGTTACCGATTGTCAGATTGATACTGATATGGAAGTTTTGTTGCCAAACGATTATGTAGAAAATGTAGCAGAACGTATCAAAATTTACAGGAAACTTGACAATGTAAAAGACGAAAACGAATTGCAAGACGTTGCAACCAAACTTGAAGACAGATTCGGAAAAATTCCAAAGCAGACTTTGTCGTTGTTCAACGTTGTGAAAATGAGATGGATAGCGCAAAAACTCGGTATCGAAAAAATCACTCTCAAAAACAACAAAATGCTTTGTTATTTTGTTTTAGACAACAATTCGTCATATTACCATTCTCAAACTTTCGGAGATATCTTGCTTTATCTGCAAAAGCATCAAAGAAATACACAGATGAAACAGATTAACGGAAAAGCAGGAATGGTAATAGATAAAATTGACAATACGGAAAAAGCATTGACATTTTTGCAAGGTATATTAGAGAAATAAATCCGAGATTTTTTTGGAATTATGATTATTTTAGATTACTTTTGAGGCGAAAAAGAATCTAAAAACGATATATCAAACAAAAAAAAACAATTAAAAGTATGAATATTACCCAAAAAATACAGCAACTGAGAATTGCAAAAAATTGGACAATAGCCCAATTATCAAGAGAATCTGGGATTCCGCTCGTGAGCCTGCGCACAATGCTCGGTCGCGAAGAGCCTAACAATTATACAATCAAAAATCTGATTAAAATAGCTGATGCTCTGGGCGTTACAGTTAGTTATCTGACATTGGACGAAAACGAATTTGTAAAACCGTCGCTCACATACGTTCAACGCGAGGAGCTGAAAAAACTGCTTTCGCTAACTATCGAAAATTATTTCACTCTTACCAAAAATAATGCGGTGGAAGAACGAAAAACGGCTAAAAAGAAAATCGAAAAAGAGATTGAAGACGATCTCGAAGATTAATAAATATCCGCAAAAAAACGCTCCGTAAAATAAAAACTTTACGGAGCGTTTTTTTTAGTCGAGAGTTAATTGTTTTTTTTAATTTCAATTTCGAGAATCCGGTCGGATTAACCTTGCTTTGAGACTGCTCATCTCTTTGAAATGACAGATTTCGATATCGCTGATATTAGAATGTGCAAATTCTTCAGCTGCGTGTTCCAAAATTCTGCTACGTTCTGAGGCTCCTACGCTCTCATCAAATGCGAGTTTCATCTTCAAAATTCCCTTTGAGATAACTCCTGCCCAATTTAATTTTGCCATTTTTGTTTATGTTTATAGTTTGTACCTATACTTAAACAAAGGGCATGCCATGTGAAGTTAAAACTCACTGAAATATCGTTTTTTACAGCATTTTATTTCACCAAAAATTCAATACTACAACGATAACTAATTACAGATAAGAGGTTTACAGGTTTTATTTTAAAGAATTATTTCTTTTTAAAAATCTAAAAATTTTTCCGCAGTTTCTTATATTTCAAGACTTTAAGCATGATTAATTCAAGTTTTTGAACAAAACACAATTTTATCACGCGGAACTATTATCAGTTAACTAAAATCTTGAAACTGTAAGGCTCTAAATTCAGAGATAATTTTCCGGATTTTAACTTAAAAATTTTGCCGCTAAAATAATCAGAAAATTGTTTTGAAACTGAAATATCCAAACTCACATCACAAGCTTCGGATTCGCGGTTAAAAGCAAAAAGAACGGTATTATTTTGGTCTTCGCGAGAATATACGTACACACGTTTTTCCCCGCTCGAAAAATATGTCACAAATTTGCCATGCGACAAACACGGATATTTTTTCCGCAGAGAAATAATTTTTTTGTAAAAATCCAACATCTGAAAATCCGGCTCTATTTTTTCAAACTTTTTGAGATGACGGTTGCCGGTTACAAGATGCTCGTCTTCAAATTTCATGTCAGGCCACATCATCGGCTTGCGACAATCGGGATCATTTGCACCCCACATCCCAAGTTCGTCGCCGTAATAAATAGCAGGCGAGCCAATCATCGAAAACTCAAAAACAATCATCATACATTGAATCTTCCGCTCCAATTCGTTCGGTTTACGCGAAGTGTATTTTTTGTCTTCTACATGAGAATTTTCCCAAAACTCGGCTTGTGTACCAAATTTTTTTAGATTGCGGTTAACAATATACGACGCAATACGCTCGCTGTCATGAGTGCCTAAAAGGTTCATCATCAGAAAATTGGCGTCTGTGTTGAAAAGTTTGAGTTGACTGCGCAATTCGTTGTCAAATTTCAAAGAAGAAATCGCATTTTTTTCTGCCGCGAAAAATTGACATGCTGCATAGTAAAAACCATAATTCATCACACTATCAAAGCATCCGTTGTCCAAATATGGCTTTACAACATGCAATGGTTCAATCAGTTCCGCCAAAAACAATGAATCAGGTTTTACAGACTTTACAAATTGACATGCCACCGCCCAAAACGTAGCCGGAACACCTATCGCATGGTCGATTCTCCAGCCGTCAATTCCTTCAAACTCAATGCCATTTACAATTGGTTTCAACCATCTCTTCAACGTTGCAAAAACATATTTTTTTACATCTTGACAACCGTAATTAAGTTTCGGCATTTCGTTTACGCATCCCCAGAATTTTTCGTAACAAAGTTTCTTAGGAGTTGACTTTTGATAATCTACGATAAACCACTGGGAATAAGGCGATTTTTGACGTTTTTTCAGTACGTCTTGAAACGGTTTGGAGTTGTAACCGATATGATTGAAAACACCGTCGAAAATAATTTTCATACCGTGAGCATGCGCTTCGGAAATCAATTTAAGAGTTTCCATGTCGGCAGTTGTCCAACATGCGTTTTCAAAATCGTTGAAATCTTCGTTTTCAATCAACAGAATATCTTCCGACGGGTTCGACCCCAGAAAAGGATCGCTGTGGAGAAAATTTGTACCGTCGTATTTATGAAGCGACGGCGAATATTGCATCGGATTGATATACAATGCTGTAACTCCCAAATCCTGTAAATATCCGAGTTTGGAAATTATGCCGTTGATATCCCCGCAATATCGACGTCGCAAGATGTTAGTTTTCAGGTTTTTAGTATTTTCCTTCTCGTAAGGTTGCCTTGCATACCAATCCGAAGTCCATGGATGAATCTGCCAAGCATCGTCCGAATCAAGATTCCATGGAGTTGTACCAAGAAGATTTTCAGCAGAAATCGGATTTTCTGGATTCGCCCTGCAAAATCTGTCCGGAAATATCTGATACCAAACTACTTCGGCTGCCCAAGAAGGATAATTTGCCATTATGCCGTAAGAGCTTTGTTGAGTGCTGTTTTGATTTTTTCTCTTGTTTGGTCGCAAACCGCAACAAGCGGAAGTCTGAGATTTTCTTTGCAAAATCCGAGGAAATTAAGTGCTGCTTTTGCACCGGCCGGACTGCCGTCTTCAAACAAGGCATTCATCAAATCCAACAACTTGTAATGAATATCAGAAGCCTCAGCAAATTTTCCGTCAAAAGCAAGACTCAACATCTTTTTCATCTGCTTTGGAACAACGTTGGCAGCCACAGAAATTACGCCGCTAACACCAACCGACATCATCGGCAATGTAAGAGCATCGTCACCGGAAATCACCATAAAATCCTCCGGCTTGTTTTTCATAATTTCCAGTACCTGCATCATATTGCCACTGGCTTCTTTTACAGCCACAATATTTTTGAAATCGTTGGCAAGTTTTACAATTGTCTGAGAATCAATATTTCTGGAAGTTCTACCCGGAACATTGTAAGCAATTACAGGCAAAGGACAATTTTTAGCAATTTCTGCAAAATGAGCATAAATACCGCGTTGATTCGGCTTGTTGTAATATGGCGATATGCTAAGAATACTGTCAAACCCGGATAAATCTGTGTTTTTAATTTCGTTGACAACCGATTCTGTGCTATTGCCGCCCAAACCTAAAACGAGCGGAACTTTATTGTTAACTTCCTTAACAATAAAACTTCTTAATTCAGCTTTTTCAGTAGCCGACATCGTAGGCGGTTCACCTGTAGTACCGGAAACAACTATATAATCAACGCCACCCTCAATAATATGAGCGAGCAATTTGCTCAACGCGCTGTAATCTATCGTGTTATCGTCTTTGAACGGAGTCACCAAAGCGACACCGAGTCCAAATAGTTTATCATTCCTCATGATTTGTATTAGTTCTTGAAAATGTGTATGTTGATGCAAAAAATTATGCCTTGCGTAATGCGGACAAATATTTTTGTATTTTTACAATCAACTCATCTGTTGTAGGTCGATTTTCCGGCGAATACTGCAAAATAAAATCCGCAAAGTCTTCACTTCTCAAATTCATCGAAACTTTGAATTTTGCCTTTGACATACCCATAACATAATCTATGCAAAGATTTTCGTCTAAACATAAATTTATCAAGATATCAAATTCCCTCGAAAGAAATGGCTTTACTCTTTCGTCGTCAGGATAGCCGAAAAACGTAAGCTTATCCAATCGGAAAAGCGAAACATTGTTTGTTGGAGGAAAATATCTGAGCATCTCCTCGTTGAGTACCATGCCCAAAGCTTCCACTTCGATTCCATTGTCTGACAACGTTTTCATAAAATGTTTGGCAGACTCATAATTTTGCTGCTGTGCAGAATCAAACAATATGCCAACGGTCTTTGCCGTATCCAAATTATTGAAGGATTTGTTACGCTTCAACTTAGCTGCGTGTTTGCACAGCATCGAAAATCCTATATTTTCCCTTATGTTTTGCAAAAATTTCATATTGCAATTTTAACAAAAAAATCAATACGAACTACAATTTATAATATTATTTTTTTTAAGATTTTTAACATTAATTTGATAAGTAGCTGATTATTAATATCCAAAATATGGATTACCATAACCATATCCCCATGGATTTACATTCTTGTAATTGCTAACTTCTACTCCGATTGAAAACGACGGCGTAATTTGATATGTAGCTCCAAATGTTGCCATATACGCGTCACGATTAAACATATTTTTGTCAGATGCAGAAGTATAATTGTTTTGAAAATAAATCACACTCGATGTCAATTGCAATTTTTCTGACGCCTGATAATTAGCCGATACAGAATAATAATTTGTCAACGCTTTAAGATTTTGATATGTAACACCTTCCGTATTATTACCGAAACTTCTGTATTTTAAATTGGAATATGCCATACCAAATCCTACTGACAACTGCAATTTCTTGGTTGCCTGATAGTTGAAATTAGGATTGATAAATTCAGTAGAACCATATGTACCAAACTGACTTCCTAAGTTAACATTTGTACTGAATTTTTCACCTTTTATCTTTTTTTGAGGACCTTTTATCGGTGCTTTCGCATAGTCATTCGGATTATACAAACTGTTGTAATAGTCAACACTATCAGCCTCGTATGACTCAACATCTTGTGCATGAGCATTTAAAGCTAAAATCCAAACCGATACTAAAATCAAAACTTTTCTCATGATCAAAAATTTATTGGATGCGTAAAGATATGATTTATTGTAGAATTGACCAAGTTAAAAACAATAAAAAATTATTTTAATTAAAAAAATCACAAAAAAAATTGTTTCAATCAATATTATTACTTAAATTTGCAAAGGATAAAACTAAATAATCTGACATCATCAAACACTAATATTGAAGAACACTTTATAATTTTTAAGATGGAAAATTTACAAGTTGCAGAAAGCGCAAAAAGCCCTTACATCAATTTTGATTGTGAAAATGGTTTTTTCGAGATACGGGGAAGATCGATAATCGAAAATACATTTTCATTCTACGAGCCTGTGTTTAAGGTTCTTAGCGAATATGTAGCAACACCAAAAGACAAAACTGTTGTACATCTTTCATTGGATTACTACAACACATCGTCTCAAATATGGATTTACAACATCCTGAAAGAGCTAAATAAAATCAATGATATTCCGGGTAAGGAACTGACTATCATTTGGTTTTATAGCGATACCGATTTGTTGGAAGCCGGTAAAGACTTTCAGAATGTATCAAAAGTGCCAATTATTCTTAAAGAATCAACTGGTGGCTTTGATGATGGTTTGGACGAAGAGATTTAATATTTAATTTTTCGATTATATTAATTCATTCTATTAATAATTTTTATGCCGGTACTTTTGTGCTGGCTTTTTTTGTAACTATCAGAAAACAAACTCACAAAGACATGGATTTACGCAAAACTCTCAAAAAATACAAAGCTATTCATTCGATTGTGCTCTGCGTTTACAGTTGTGCGCTGTTGGTAATCTGGATTATGAAAAACGCAAGAGTAATTAAACTCGAAATGATCAACAATCCGCAAATGCTTATGACTCTGCAATATCTTGGAATTATTATTACCGGTTTGGGCATTTGGTACGGTTATTATCATTACGACAAGATTCTTAAAGCGTACAAAAACGATAAAGACGCTGAAGTAAAAAAGGAAAAATATCTGAGTTCCAAACTGTTGCAAAACAAAATGATTTATTTGGTTTTCGGACTTAATATTTTGATGTTCGGACTTACTTTGTTGAATCAGTTTGCATTAGTATCTGTAATCTCAATGATTTTTTGCTCAGTAAATTTCCCGACAAACAGCAAATTTGTCCGCGACTATCAAGAGCCGGAATTTAATGACGAAAATTATAATCCGGATTTCGACAAAAGTTTGGAAAACGAATTGAAAGAAAATTTCAGTTCTGAACCTAAAAACGAAAAAAAGTCAAATAAAGAGGAGGACTAAAGCGTCCCCCAATATTTTCTTAAAAACCATTCTGCCGCCAAGAGCAAGATTATGATGTAAAACAAAATTTTCTTGCTCATAAGCGCAACCAATTCTGTATCAGCATAAATCATCGGTTTGATTTTATCATTATTCATCAGCTCGTCCACAAGCTTGTCATAATTTTCTGAACTAAAACTTTCGGCAGATGTAGCAACCGCAATTTTACGCATTATATTATGATTTGCCGTAAGATTTTCTGCCTCGGTTTTGATTTCAACAACAGAGAACAAACCGTTCTTAGTCAACACTTTACCATTGCTTGCGGCAGTGGCTTTGTAAACATAATTTCCGGGTTTGAGATTATCAATTCGTAAATAATATCCCGAACCTGTATTTTCAAATTTTTCGTTAACTTTGAAATCATCTTCACCGGAAATTTCCATTTTTACTTCGGCATCCGAAACGGGTTCCAACATCTCGTCAAGCACTTTTGCATTGAAATATACCGGCTCGTTTTCGCTGAAAATTCGTTTTGAAGTTATGGAAAAACGCTCACGGTCGTTGCGGGTAAGCAAAAATTGTACAAGACGCGAAAACATCAAATCGAATTTTTCATGATTCAAATATCTTTTGTAACAGTCTATACGCCAACGCCATATCCCCTCTCCTGCTATTACAGCGGATTTGGATTTTGACGGCTCGGCTACGGCAATCAGCGGCTTTTGTGTTGCGATACCTTTTATTTTCTGAGTACCAAATACTTGCGTTGCCGGCATTACTTTGTAATCACCAAATGCACAATACAACGGCGGCACTTTGTCCAAAAATTCGTCAACACCATTTTCAAACGAGAAAAGCGAAAACTGCGGATTCATAGAAATGCCGGCGTCATCGTAATTATTTCCTTTTTTGCTGACATTAATACAAATATTGTTAGCATTAAAAACGGCGTAATCTGTTTCGGAACCTAAAATAAAAAGCGAAGGTATATTTTTGTTTTTGATTTCTGCGAAAATCTTTTCTGCCTTGTTTTTAACCGACGGCAATTGAACTAAAACCACAAGATTGTACGATGAAACATTTTTCTGAAAATCATCAATAGTTGCAACCTCAAGTTCATAACCGCGGTTCAAACTCAATGCACTTCGCAAAGCAGCTACATCGGGATGCGGCATTGCACTAAGAATCAGAATTTTATACTTATCGTCAACTACATCTATTACGATCTCGCGTTGATTGTTGATTGTAGTAATTTCGCCTTCAACGGATTTCAAAACGATTGTATATTTCTGAAGTCCTTTGGTCTCGGCTTTCAAAGTTGTAGTAATTTCTTGTGAAAAATCATCAGAATTTATGGTCAACGGCTTTTGAAATTCTGTTTTGCCGTTGTGTAAAACTTGACAAATTGTATTTTTTCCTTTTAACATCTTGGCGTTTATTGTTATCTCCAAAGGAAATTCGTTGCCAAGAAATGAGGTTTCGTTGTAAACTGTTTTTATAATACTCAAATCTTTGTAAGACGTTGTATCACAGAGCGTTACGGTATAAACTTTTTGACCGAGCGATGTAGCGGCGTATACCGGATTTTGCCCTTTGTTGAAAATTCCGTCAGAACAAACCACCATTGCTCCGGCATTGGTATTGTAAAGCACTGATTTCATGCTCTCAAACATCTCCGAAAAATTTGTATACTTGTCACTGAAAGTAAAATCGTTGGCTGCGGGAGCAAGTTTTTCTCCGAACTTATAAAATTTTACGTTGTATTTTTCTTTGAGTCTCTGTGAGGATTCCAACAATTTTGAAACAAATGTTTTCATGGAATCTTTTGACTCGTTGCCACGCATCAAAACGGATTCCGAATTGTCAACGGCAATTGCAAGTATCGGTTTTTCGGTACGGTTGGTTTGCGTTTTCACAAAAATATTTAGTAATAGCAGCGAAATTATAAATAACGCACAAAATCGCAATGCTGCCAAAATATAAATCTTATACGACTGAAATTCAGCGAGTTTTCTATTTCTGTAATAAGAAACGGCGGTAAGTGCCAAAGCTCCGGCAAAACATAAAACCGGATAATACCAAGGATAATCCGAAACAATTGTCCTTATCATTTTTGCGAATTTTGAAAAATTCCCGTAACGGGGCTTGTTAGTGAAATGATTAAAAAATGTAAAAAATCACAAACGTCCGTTTTGCGTTCCGATTTATCTGAAATTGATGTAAAAAAAATCGAAAAGCGAAAAACAGACGTTACATGATATTGAAAATAAATATATTACAAAAGTTTCTTGTAAATATCGTAATAAGTTTGAAGGCGTTTTTCGTAAGCCTCAGGAGCGGTAAGTCCGTTGTATTCTTTGGCAAACGAAAGGAAATCACCTGTCAAAAGATATTGAATTCTTGTACTCTTAGCATTGCAAAAATCAAACAATGCCATGATATGATAACGAATATCTTTTGAGAATGCGTTGAACATCTCGTTTACAGAATTGTAACCTATACTCTTGTAATTGAATCCCATAACCTGAGGCGCACCCATACTGATAGAGTAAAGTGCCTTAGTATCATCTATTTTGCGAGCAATTTCAAGAGATTCCCATTCTGTTTTTTGTCCGTTGTGACTTGTAATCCATTCGTCAGACTTGTTTTTACGATACTTGTGACCGTCGCGTCTGCTTTTGGTATTGAATGTAAAATGTTCGTCAAAAATTTTCTTGTTGTCGTCTGATTTTGAACCGTAATAAGTGTAAAATACATGGTTTTCAAATCTGATAATCATCTTGCCGTCAGAAGAAAATCCGCTGCCGCCGCTTTCCACGCAAATTACTGCAAGTGCTATTTCTACATCAATGCCCAACTCCTTGGAAATCACAGAAATAAGGTTACCGTAATTGTTCCAGGTTTTTACAGCTACTTTGCCGAATTTATCTTGTCCTTCGTCCGAAAGAAGTTTTTTCGGAGCCAAAGCCACTTTTTCAAGGTCTTTGCGACTGTTGAAAAATGTTCGCGAAGTAGTGTTAGAAGTATTGCTATCAGACTTTTTGGTTTTGTTGCCTGAAGTTTTTGACGATGTACTGTCGCTGAGAAATGTAACGTATTCTGCACTTACAAAACCTTTTTTGCCGTTGAAATCTACGCCGTACCATCCGCGATGCTTGCTGAGCACTACAAGTACGTTGCCTTTGTATACTTTGCCGAGAATTGTACTGTCAGTACTGTAAAAAGATCTGACATTCAATACGTTGGCATTTACAGAAACTTTTTCTACAACTTGTACTAACGTGATATATTGCGCCATACAATATGCCTCACCGGCTTCGGTAGAAATTTTGTACCACTCACCTTCGGTCTTGAGAACTGTTACAAGAGTGTTTTTCTTAATTTTGTACAGTACTTTTGAACTTGTAGATGCCTTTTCGCGGGCGTTCAAAGTGGTGGCATTCACCATTCCCTTCTTATAATTTGTTGTTGTAGTTGTAGAAGTTGTTGTAGTTGTAGTTTTAGTGACCTTTGGAACATCGGAAACATTACTATTTTTCACGACATCAGATAAACTTTTTCTTCCAAAGAGATTAGAAAACCATCCCATAGTTCAAATGAATTATTATTTGTTTTTTACTGAAACAAATGTATAAAAAAAGACTGACACAAACAAATGTATCAGTCTTTTTTATAGAAAAATTTTTTTTATTACATATTCATACCGCCGTCTACTTGGATTACTTGACCGGAAACGTATGATGACATCTCAGAAGCCAAGAAAAGAGCAACATTAGCAATATCTTCCGGTGTACCGCCACGGCGCAACGGAATTTTTTCGCACCATTCTTTTCTTACTTCTTCCGGAAGAGCCTCAGTCATAGCAGTAATGATGAAACCCGGAGCAATAGCGTTGGCACGGATACCTTTTTTACCGTATTCTTGAGCGATAGATTTTGCCAAACCAATCATGCCGGCTTTTGATGCTGAATAGTTGCATTGAGCTGCGTTGCCGTGAACACCTACAACAGAACTCATGTTGATAATGCTGCCTTTGCGCTGACGCAACATCACCGGAACTACTGCATGGCTGAAATTGAATGCTGATTTCAAGTTTACAGTTAAAACTGCATCCCACTGAGCTTCAGTCATTTTGAGGAGCAAGCCGTCTTTTGTAATACCTGCATTGTTTACTAAGATATCAATTGCACCAAATTCTTCTTTTATTTGGTCAACAACAGTGTGAGTCTGCTCAAAATCGGCAGCATTGCTTGCATAACCTTTGCATTTTACTCCCAAAGCAGCAATTTCTGCTTCAGTAGCTTTTGCGTTTTCGTCGATTACCAAGTCGGTAAATGCAATATTTGCACCTTCAGAAGCGAATTTCAAAGCCAATGCCTTGCCAATTCCGCGTGCTGCACCTGTGATAAGGGCAACTTTTCCTTTTAACAATTCCATATTATAATATATTTAATACTTGTTCTTTAATTTTTTCCAATTCGTCCTTCATCATCACTACAAGTTTCTGAATTTCAGCATCATTGGCTTTGGAACCAAGTGTATTGATTTCGCGACCCATTTCTTGTGCGATGAATCCGAGTTTTTTGCCGGTGGATTCCTGTAAATCGATATTCTCAATAAAATACTTGCAATGGTTTCTCAATCGTACTTTTTCTTCGGTAATATCGAGTTTTTCAATATAATAAATCAACTCCTGCTCAAGACGGTTTTTATCAACTTCAACAGTAGATTTCAGTTCCTCAAAACGCTGTTCTATTCGCTCACGTATAGTTGTGATTCTGTTTTTTTCCAAAGGTTCTACCCTATCCAAATAACTGAGAATCAAATCAATACGTTTAACAAAATCTTTTTTGAGGTTCTGACCTTCTTGTATTCTGAAACTATCAAGCTGGTCGATTGATTTTGTAATAAGTTCTTTGATGAAATCCCATTCATCTTCGCTTACTTCTGTCTCGATTTTCTGGATATCAGGAAATCTCAAAAGAGCGGTAAATATCATATTTTCATCGGGTTGAACACCGAGATTTTTAGAAATACTTACAACTTTCTTGAAATAAGCCTCAAGCAAAGGTTCATTGATTTTCAGTACGTCGGCTGTAGAATCTACAGTACATGTCATCGTAAAATCGATTTTGCCACGCTCGAGTTTCGATGCTATGAGAGAACGTATTTCCAAATCCTTATCCTTGAAATTAGAAGGAATCTTTGTATTGATATCCAAAGACTTACCATTCAACGAACGGATTTCTATCTCAAAATTTTTACCGTTGCGGCTTTCTGTTACCTTGCCGTATCCGGTCATCGATTTCATCATTACTGTATTTAATAAAGTATATTAAACAAAATTTGCCTATTCTTCGTTGCGTCCCCAAGTATCGGGATTATGACGCCAATCAAGCAATGCTGACAATTGTGACTGTTGAATATATCCAGTCTCTAATGCCAATTCTATCAATGAGTTGTAATTGCTCAAGGTCTTGAGTGTACAATTTGCTTTCTCAAAACTTTCGGTTGAAATCGCAAAGAGATAAGAGAAAATTGCTAACATCGCTTGTACTTCGCAACCTTGTTGACGCAAAGCATCAACAGCTTTCAAACTGCTCTGACCTGTAGAAACCAAGTCTTCGATAACGATTGTCTTCTGTCCGAAATGACAAACTCCTTCTACAAGATTCTCCAAACCGTGGGTCTTGTTGGAACTTCTTACATATACAAAAGGCAAATTCAAAGCATCAGCTACCAATGCGCCTATTGCAATTGCTCCCGTTGCTACTCCTGCTATCAATTCTGTATCAGGATATTGCGTTTTGATGATGTTAACAAAAGCCTGTTTGATGTAATTTCTTACCTCAGGATACGACAATGTTTTGCGATTGTCGGTATAGATTGGCGATTTCCATCCCGATGCCCATGTAAATGGCATATTTGGCTGTAGCTCAACTGCTTTGATATCAAGAAGATACTTAGCCACTTGCTTTTCTGTATCTAACTGTTGCATTTCTTTAGAATTTTTCGTAAAAATTTATATTCTGAATTTTCGTGCAAATATACCTAAAAGAGAAATTTTAACCAACAAAAAATGAAATAATTTTAATTATTAGTGTCCGAGAAAAATTTGACAATACGCTCCCAAGCCCTCTACACATACCTGGAGGGCTTTTTTTTGATTATAAATTGCAAAGGGTTAATCTTTTGCCGAATAAGCTGTCCTAAATTCGAAAATCAAGTCTTG
>JAFXZT010000077.1 GCA_017541145.1 Bacteroidales bacterium
GTTCCACCTCTTCCCATTCCGAACAGAGAAGTTAAGCTCGCTTGCGCCGATGGTACTGAGATACGAACTGGGAGAGTAGGTAACCGCCACCTTTTACAAAGCGAAATCGTTAGAAATAATGGTTTCGCTTTTTTTCGTTTTATGTACTCATTTTGATGTATATTATAGGTTGTTTTTTACTATTATAAATTGGACTATTGAATTTAAATTGAAAAAATAGTTTAAAATAATTTTTGCAGATATAAATAATTAGCTTACCTTGGACTCATTAAATTTTTAGTTCTTTTAATAACCCTATTAATTCAATTAAATTATGGATATTCAATCAATAATAAAACAGCTTCTTTCTTTAGCTGAAACTGTTATCAAAAATCCGTCTACAAGTATTTCTAACAGTGGATTGGATTTGTCGTCACTTACCAAAATGGCTGGTGGTCTTTGGGGTGGTGCAAGTTCTGATAAATCTTCTGAATCCGGTTTAGGTTCTTTAATTGGAAGTGCTATTTCTTCCGGAGCTTTGGGTAGTTTGGGAAATCTTTTTGGTGCTAGCTCTGAGAAGGCGTCTGAAAATTCTGATTTGTTGAACCAGATTATTTCTAAAGCCGGTATTATCAAAAATATGTTGAGTGGCGATTCTTCTTCTAATTTGAATTCTGAACAAAAAACTAATCTTTCTGATGTTTTGAATTTGTTGAATGTTGCCAAAGGTTTTCTTGGTGGCAAATAAATTTGTTACAAATTCTATTAATATTAAAAGTATTAAAGGCTGCCTTTTTTGAGACAGCCTTTTTTGAATTTGTTCTGTTTTTTCTTATGCCCATGGATCTTCTGCTTTTGGGATACGGATATCTGCCAAAAGCATGTCAGTCCAGTAGAACCAATGTCCGTCGCCTTTACGTCTGAGTTTTATTTGCCGTTGAGAATCAGCTCCGGAAGAATTCATCCAAAGTACAGCGTAATTTGGGTCAACGTATGAATACGGATTGTCGAAAATTTCAATTGTGTAAGGCTGTGTCGGCTGGTATCCGTTTTCTGGCGTTGAACCTAAGAAATAACTTCTTGGTTTGTAGTATTTTCCAACGAGTCTGTCTCTTAAAAATTGGATGTCGTAAGGTGACAAAGGGTGTGGACCTTTTAAGTAATTTAGCATTTCGATAGTCGTTTTGTCGGAATTTTCGTAATTGCATAATACTGCCACCACCAAAGCTGCAACTTCAAATGGATCTTTCATTGCGGCTTGAGGCAAAGACTTTAGTTCGTCAACCGAAGTTGGTAGCGAGTTAAATTGAATAGTTTGACGATTTGCCATAATTATTTGTTTTTACATTTGGTTATTAATTAAAGAAACTTATGCCAAAAATAGTTAAATTTTTTATCAAACCAAAAAGATGTATATTTTTTTGTTCGACAATTCATTATTTATTTTTTGGTGGACTTGTTTAACATCTATATTTATAATGTAAGGTGACGAAGAGTTTTTCTGCAAATCATTTTTTTTTCTAACTATGCAAAAAGGCTGCATAGTTGGACCATAATTTTGTCGCAGAAATCCTAAGAAAAGTTTTTTTATTCTTGTTACAAAATGAAGAAATATTTTTTATATTTGGGATAATAATTTAATTGTTAAAAAGATATGCGATTTATAATTACATTACGTGTTAACGCCCATAGATTCGGACGGTTGTTGCCGTTGAACTATCAGTATGAAATGTCGGCGGCAATTTATAAAACATTGTCGTCGGGCAACGAAGATTTTGCGGCTTGGCTGCATAACAACGGTTTTCAAACTGAAGAAGGAAAACAATTCAAACTGTTTACTTTTTCGAGGTTTAATGTGCCGTCGTTCAGAATTTTAAGACAATCGAACCAAATGGAATTGAAGTCTGAATATGTGCAGTGGCAGATTTCGTTTTGGCCAGAAAACTCAACAGAGAAGTTTATCGAAGGCATTTTTCAAGACAGAGTTTTTGAAATCGGAAACCGTGAATCAAAAGTTCAGTTTGAGGTGGCGAATATAGAAATTCTTCCGCCGCCCGAATTTCAAGAAACGATGTGTTACAATGCACTTTCGCCGATTTCTGTTAGTTTCAGGGACGAAAGCGGGCGCGATAATTATCCGGGGGCTCCGCAGGATTTTGCTCAAGCCGAATGGGTTCGGGAGCGTCTTCTTGTCAACCTTTTGGACAAGTATTCAGCGTTTTACGGCGAGAATTTTCCGAGAGAAAGTTTCTTGGATTTTTCGGTTATGTCAGAGCCTAAATCCTCACTTGTAACCATCAAAGCCGGAACGCCGCAAGAAACCCGTGTACGTGGTTTTATGTGTCGTTTTGCCCTTCGCACTGCACCCGAACTTCAAAGAATTGCCTACGAGGCCGGCCTTGGTGAACTCAATTCACAAGGGTTCGGATGCTTAGGTCTAATGTAAAAAAAATTAAGAAACTTTTTGTTTGTTAAGAAATTGTTGGTATATTTGAGAGCATTTAATAGAGTAATAATATGATACAGGAAATCATAAATTTCACAAAAGATATTCTTGCTGATTATCCGGAATTAACAAAACAGAAGTTACTGCCGGATAATGGATTGTATGTCTTTGTTGATATTGACGCCAATGGCAAATGGATTAATGAGAATTTGCAGAAAGGCAAGGACTATGATTATTGCAATAAAAATATGGACGAACAGCCGTTATTGTTCCGCGATTGTCTTCGTTATCAAGAGGCAACTACCTATATTTCAATGAATAAGGTGAAAGCGTTTGATAGCAAACAAAAAATTCATTCATGTTCACCTTTTGCCGTGATATTTAATTTTAATTTTTCGGCGAAAGACAAAGAGGGACTTGGTTTGAATACTGAAAAAAAGCCAACTCCCGAGATCAAAGCAAATAATGAACGAATAATTCGGACTAAACGGTTGGAAGTCGTAAAAAGCAGATTGAAAGATTATAAGCGTAATGCAATGTCAATCTATAAAATAAAAGATGCGGCTGATAATAAATCCGATTTGTTTTCCAATGCAGACAATGAATCTTTTAAATATATGGTTCAATTGAATGCTTTTTATGATAAGTTGGATGAAATATTTAAGAAGGTAGAGCAACTTCCTGAGTATGGCAAGTTAACAGACAAGGACTATTTAAAAGTGTTTTTGCGGAGTGTTCCAATTGATACACAAGAAGAACTTTATGATAGTTATGTCAAAGATAATCTTTTAAACGGTGAAGAAATTGGTAATAAAGGGGTATTAGGTTTCTTGACTGCGTATAGTTCTAAAAAGCCTTTTATTGTACATAAGACAAGTTCTGCGATTAAGGGAATAAGTTACAGATTTTCTGTTGATGATGCTTTGGTGCTTTTCAATTTCGAGAAGATGTGGAAGCGCAAATGTTTCCCGAATCCATTGCCGATTGTAGTTGATAATAAGGAGATTAATACGCAAATTATCAGAATCTTTAACGAAAAAATCGAACCTGTTCCTTATAAAGAATTAATGAAATTGCTGTTTGAAAAGACAAAGCAGGAATGTCTTTCAAACTACTATTTGCTGAATTACCGCAATACCAAAGATGGAATGGTGTTGGATGATTTGGATTTTGTTCCGCTATTCCGTTTTAAATTTAGTTCGATGTTGAAAATTAGCAACGTCACCGAGTCTGTTGATTTTCTTGGAAACAAGAAAGTCGAGATTAAACCAGATGTAAAAATCGAAAATGTGTTTGATTTTGAGTTTTTTGTTGTTAAAGAAATATTTAACAATTCGCTGGTTAAAATTAAAGACGGTAATTATTCGACCAATTATTTCGGGGAGATAAAGCCTGAATTTGTGTCAGGAGGTGATATTATGTATCAACTAATTATGAAATACCGCAAGGCATTTTATGATTACATATATAAATCACAAGAAAATGCATTGAATATTAACATGTTTGATGATATAATGTATCAGTCAATCTTTTCCAACATTAGAAAAGATGAAATTAGGACAGATCGTTTTTCTTCAAATAATTCGATAAAAACTAAAATCAATATCTGGTTTAGTTTATATAGTTTATTTATTAACAACAAAAATAATTGTATTATGGCTTCAAAAGTAACAGAATTGTTAACGAAAATGAAGTCCGTAACATTCGGTAATGCAAATTTGGAAACACCTGAGGAGTTCGCCTTTGGTGCAGGCCAATTGGTTTCGTACTTAATAGACCGAAGTGCTGCGGCAAACAAAACCTATGCTTTGCTTGAACCATATTTGCAAAAAAGTAAATCTGGTCAATTGCAAGATGCTATTGCTCAAACAATTGCGGTTTATAAACATGACATCGCAGTTTATAAGGGCAATTTTGAAAATCTGTCATCACAAGTGCTTACCGATGGCAGCAATGTGGATATGAAACCTTTGTTGAAATTCTTTTTGGCGGGATGTTTCTGTCCGTGTGTAATTTACGAAAGTAGAAATGAAAATAAAAAACAATCTTAACGCATAAAATAATGACTGAATTTAAAAATAGAGTTTTCGGCTGTGCCGTTGTAAAAGCCGTAAATGCAAACTATAATGCAGATTTTTCAGGACAACCCCGAACACTGCCCAACGGAACGGTTTACGCTACCGACAAAGCGTTCAAGTACACAGTAAAGAATTACATAAAAGATGTGTATGATAAAGAAACCGTTTTCTATTTCAAGAGTTTGAACGAGAATATGAATCCGATTTCATTGGACGAAATGTACACTAAGTATTTTAAGGAATATCCTAAGGATTCTAAGAAAATGAAGAATGAAGTTGCCAAAAACTTGTTGTCATGCATTGATGTAAGATTTTTCGGAGCAACGTTTGCCGGCAAAACAAACATCTCGGTTCATGGTCCAGTTCAAATCAATCATGGTGTAAATGTTTGGAAAGAAAACAACATTTACAGTGAGCAGATAACTTCTCCTTTCAGCAACAAGTCAAACGATCCTGATGCAGAAAAAGGTATGACAACAATAGGACGTCAAGCCAAATTGGAAGAAGGACACTACCTTCATCACTTTTCTGTAAATCCGCAAAATCTGTGTGATATTGCCGAGTTGGCAGGAGAGGGATGCAAAAAACTTTCAGATGAAGATATCACCAAACTCAAAGAGGCAATGCGTCGCGGTGCTACGTGGTACGATTCGGCATCAAAGGCAGGCTGTGAAAATGAAATGTTGGTTTGGGTTCAGTTGACGGCAGATTCTAAAATCGTATTGCCAAATTTTTCAACTCTTATCAAACTGAAAGATGATAAGGAAGACGGCAAGTGTGTCTATGATTTCTCAATGTTGAAAGACGTACTGGGAAAAGTAGAAAATGATATTGAGTCGGTAGAGGTATTTTTCAATAAGCAGACATGCAAATTGGAGAACCTCCCGATGAAAACCCATGAAAACGATTTGTAACTATGGCATCAAATCAAAAACTAATATCATTTGATTTGAAAGCAGAAATGGGATTTTTCAAAAAGCCGGACATTAATTCGGGTGTCTGCCTGACATACAATATGCTTCACAAGCCTGCACTACTTGGCATTTTGGGTGCGATTGCGGGTTTGCAAGGATACCAAAAGAATGGCGAACTCCCCGATTATTACCGGCAATTGAATCATCTCAGAGTCGGCATTATGCCGCTGGGTAGCAATAATGGTAATTTCCAAAAGGACATTATCACATACAACAACGGAACTGGTTTTGCAAGTAGCGAATCCGGCGGCAATCTGATGGTTACGGAGCAAATGATTCTCAAACCGTCTTATCGGTGTTACCTGCTTTTGAATCTTGATGTCAGTGAGGAGAAAACCCTTTATGACAGAATTTGGAAAAAAGAGGCTGAGTTTTTGCCTTATATGGGCAAGAACGATTTCTCTGCATGGTGGGATAATGTTGTCGAGTATTCTCAATTTGCTGAGTTTGACTTTGACAGAGATTACAAAATTTCCACCATTTTTGCCAAAGACAATGCCGTGAGTGGTTATGAAAAAAAGATGACGTCAATGTTTTCTGACAGCGCAATGGAAATCAAATTCTTATACTTTGAAAAATTGCCTGTTTCATTTGACGAAAAATTGTTGCAATATGAGTATAAGGATTTTGTGTATTCAAACTTCCCTTTTAGAAAGGATATGGTACTTGAAGGGTTGTACAGATTAGACAACAAAGAAATTATTCAATTGTTTTAGAGAAAGTGAAGTTGTACGATAAAGCGTTTTTTGATAATTTGCTCAATGGCAAAAGTGAATTGTATTATGCACATTTGCCGAAATCCGAGCAAGCAGGCAGAAAGCCGGAATTATTGTCCGAACATTCTGCTCTGACGATGGAGTATGCTCGTAAAATTGTTGAAAATCATCATCTTGCCGACATAATTACAAAACTCGCATCTGACATCATTCCTGAAAATCTTGAAAACAAGCAATTGCTCAAAGAAACAATAGAAGATTTGTTTTGGAGGGCAATTGCCTTTCATGATTTGGGCAAAATCAATCATCGATTTCAGCAAAAAATTATGCAAAATCCAAATCCAGTTTGCAAAGTGGAGCATGGATTTGGATCTAATCATTCACTTATAAGTGCGTATATTTTTCTCGCATTGTTTTTCCCGACATTGGACAACTTTTTATCCAACGAGGAGAAATTATTTATTTCCACTGTCGCATTTTATATCGCTTGCCCTATTGTAAAGCATCATAGTCCTGTATTAGCAGAATGCCGTTCCTCTAAGGATTGGAGCGAAAACAATGAGGAAGGCAAAAGATGTTGCAGAAAAGACATTGCAGCATTGAAAGACTTCCTTCATATTATAAAATGCACTTTAAATGAAGAAGATATAGAAAGATTTCATAAGTTTTTCCTTGGTAATATAGATTACTTGTTTGAATGCTTTGATGAAATTGCCGACAAAAAATTTGGGTTTCCTCTTTATGCGCTTGTAAAACTGGAATATTCAGTTTTGACAGCAGCCGACTATCTTTCAACCGCACACTATATGAATGGCTGGGCAGATATGTTTGATGATTTTGGCGTGATGGACGAAGTTTTGAGAAACAAAATCATCACCAACGCCTACAATACCAAACCATATAATGTTCAAACATATAAGGATTTAGAACAAGGGATAAAGTTCAATCCTGATGATTATGCAGAAAGGAACAATAAAAATCTGAATGTTTTGCGCGAAAGTTTGTCAATTGAAGTTATTCAAAATATCAGGGCAAACTTTGACAAGCGTTTGTTTTACATCGAAGCACCTACCGGTGGCGGCAAAACAAATGCATCCGCATTGGCATTGGCAGAACTACTGAAAAATGACACATCTTTGCAAAAAGTTTTTTATGTATTCCCTTTTACTGCGTTGATTACTCAAACATACAAAGCACTTTCGGAAACATTAGGGTTGTCTGATTGCGAACTTGTAGAACACCATTCCAAGGCTGCAAGGGATTTTGAAAAGAGCACTGATAATTATAAAAACTATATTGATGCTCTATTTTTGAACTACCCGATTGTCTTGATGTCGCATGTTTCGTTTTTTGAAATACTCAAAACTAATGGCAAGGATGCCAACTATCTGATGCACAGATTGTCTAATTCGGTTGTTATCATTGATGAAATTCAGACGTATTCTCCCAAGATATGGAACAAAGTAGTATATTTTATAGATAAATACGCTACGTATTTCAATATGAAATTCATTGTGATGTCGGCTACATTGCCTAAAATAGGCGATTTGGCAGGCGGCCAGTTTGTGTATTTGGTAAAGAACAAGGATAGTTATTTTCAGAATCCGAATTTTTGCAATAGAGTAGAATTTGATTATTCTCTCTTGAAATGGCAACGACCTGAAAAAGATGACATACATAATTATTTGGAACGGTTGGAACGTTTTGCAGAAGAAAAATCATTAGAATACTCTCAACAAAACAATGGCGGCGTGTTGACTGTCATAGAATTTATTTTCAAAAATACTGCGGGTGATTTTTACCAGATTGTAAAAATGAATCCGTTTTATGACGAGGTGTTTTTGCTTTCAGGAACAATTACCGAACCTCGTAGAAAACAAATAATAAGTAAATTGAAATCAGATTCTTTGCGCGACAAAAAAGTAATGCTTGTAACAACTCAAGTTGTGGAAGCCGGTGTGGATATTGACATGGACTTAGGGTTCAAGGACAAATCACTTATCGACAGTGAAGAACAACTCGCCGGACGAATCAATAGAAATGCGGGCAAAAAAAATTGCAAACTATATTTGTTTGACTGCAATACAGAAAAAACAATATATGGCGGCGACGACAGGTTCAAAATCACTCAGCAATTGCCGTTTGAGACATATACCAACATTTTGGAAACAAAAAATTTTGACCTTCTTTATTCGGAAATCATCAAAAGAATCAAGGAGATTAACAAGTCAAAATTTATCGTGAATATGGATGCGTTTTATGATGACATTTCGCGGTTGGATTATCCTAATGTTGACAAATCGTTTGAGATTATAAATCAGAAAAGTGTTTCGGTCTATGTACCGATGAAGATAGCGACAAGTGATCTCGGAGACGATTTAGTAAAAAGGGTTGAAGATTTTGGAATCGAATGCGACGGTTTTATTTCTGGAGAGGAAATATGGAACAAGTATGCAGAAATCATAAAATCTGATAGTAATGATTTTATATTAAACCGGCTTTTGCTGTCAAAATTGCAAAAACTGATGTCGTTGTTTACTTTTTCAGTGTTTGATGGCGGAAAGGATTTTAATGCCTTGTTGTCCTATGGTGAATTAAAATACGGATATGTATATTTGCATGGTTACGAGGAAATTTATTCTTTTGAAAATGGAATAGACGCTTCTATTTTTAATGGATATCGGTTCTTATGACTTTTAAAATTGGTGTATTATGAAAATTACAGGGACGCTTTTTAATTATTACCATGTGTGTAAAAGAGAACTTTGGTTGCGTGCCAACGGGATAAATATGGAGCAGAATTCCGAACTTGTGGCTGAGGGCAAGTTTATTCACGAGGACAGTTACCCAAAACGCAGCGAAAAATATGAGGAGGTGGAAATCGACGGTGTGAAGGTGGATTTTTACGACGCCAAAAACAAGGTGGTTCACGAAATCAAAAAGAGCAACAAGATTGAAACCGCCCACGCTTGGCAGTTGAAATACTACATATACGTTTTTGAAAAGAACGGAATATCAGGCGTTTCTGGCGTTTTGGAATATCCGACGATGCGCAAAACCGAAACGGTGGAACTCTCTGACGACGACCGCAGGCAAATCGAAAAAATCTGTAACGAAATAGAACTGATTTGCGACGACGAGCATTGCCCAAAGGCCGTGAAAAAGGGTTTTTGCAGAAATTGCAGCTATTGCGAAATGTGTTTTGTTAACGAAAATTTTGACGAAGAATGAAGAAGACATATTATCTTTTTAACCCGGGAATTATGGAGCGTCAGGACAATACTCTGAAATTCACCGCTATAACCGAGGACGGAAATGGCGAGGAAACTCTCGGCAAACCTAAATTCCTACCCGTGGAGCAGGTAGGCGACATTTATGTGTTCGGCAGTCTGAAAGCCAACAGCGCACTGTTCAACTTCTTGGGACAGAAAGATATAGCGGTTCATTTTTTTGATTATTATGAGAATTACACAGGTTCGTTCATGCCACGGGACGGTCTTTTGAGCGGACGTCTTCTCTTGGCTCAGACGGCGGCGTACCAAAGCAAGAAAAAACGTCTTGAAATAGCCCGAAAGTTTATCGAAGGGGCGGCACACAATATGGTCAAAAGCCTCGGATATTACAATTCGCGCGGCAAGGATTTGGAGCAGTTCATCAATAAAATCAATGAGTTGGCGCTCTTGATTCCGCAAACCGACGACGTTAAAGAACTGATGGGCACCGAAGGTATGATCCGTCAGACATATTATGAGGCTTTTGATGTGATTATCAACGATTTCAATATGGAACTCCGCACCAAGCAGCCGCCGCAAAACGAAGTCAACGCCTTGATTTCGTTCGGTAATATGATGTGCTATACGGAGACCCTCAGGGCAATCCATCAGACGCAGTTGAACCCCACGATAAGTTACCTTCATTCACCGGGCGATAGGCGGTATTCGCTGAGTCTTGACATTTCGGAAATTTTCAAGCCGATAATAGTTGACCGCGTGATTTTCAAGGTGTTGAACAAAAAAATGATTCAGCCGCAGCATTTCGACCGCAAATTGAACAGTTGCCTTCTGAACGCATCCGGCAAGAAAATATTTGTTCAGGCGATGGAAGACAGGTTCAACGAGACATTCAAGCACAAGTCGCTCAACCGCAATGTCAGTTATAAACACCTGATAAAACTTGAATGTTACAAACTCATAAAGCACCTTATCGGCGACGAAGAGTACAAACCGTTCAAGATGTATTGGTAAATTGAGAATTGAAAATTGAAAGTTGACAATTAATATGATGGCAATGAACAATTATGCATTATGAATTATGCATTATGCATAGACAAAAGGTTCTTTGACATGTTGAAAAAAACGATTAAAAAAGATAATAAAATGTATGTGATTTTAGTTTATGATTTTGGCGAGAAACGAGTTTCAAAAATGCTGAAACTGTGCCGCAAATATTTGAACTGGATTCAGAATTCGGTTTTTGAGGGTGAGATAACGGAATTGCAGTTAAAGCAGTTGGAGTCATCGGCAAAGGAGTTTATGGATCCTGACGAAGACAGCATAATAGTATTTTCGTCGCGCTCGCAAATGTTTATGAATAAGCACATTATAGGCGTTGAGCGGAATACCACCGACAATTTTCTGTGATAATCGTAGTTGTCGATGTCAATTTTTGCGGTACAGTTTCAGTTATTTTTTATGTCTTTTGAATATTTTTTTTAGGGGTTAACAGATTGAATGATAATTGATTGTCGAAGTACGGTGATTTTTTCCGTTTTATACATCGACTATTTTTTCAGAATTTTTTTATAACTTTGTCGCGGCAAGAAAGGCATAGAAGTCTTTTTGAAGTCAGGATTTTAATCGTACCAGATGGAATTGAAACCTTGATACTGTAGTAATTCATAGGTGCTAAATAAATTTTAATCGTACCAGATGGAATTGAAACTTTATAAGTATTTTTACATTTGTGGATATTTTTTCATTTTAATCGTACCAGATGGAATTGAAACCTCATCTTAATTATTATTAATATAATTTTCCGCCACATTTTAATCGTACCAGATGGAATTGAAACAGAATATTGTTAAATTGCTGTTCCTTTGCGGCTGCCAATTTTAATCGTACCAGATGGAATTGAAACCTCTCTAAAAGAGGAGAAAGTTGAAGCTATTCTGAATTTTAATCGTACCAGATGGAATTGAAACTCCATCTTTGCGGCA
>JAFXZT010000078.1 GCA_017541145.1 Bacteroidales bacterium
CCTGAGAATATTCCTTTTTTGTTTGACACTTTATCAAATCCGTAATCTTGCTTATCAAATGCATCAAACTGTATAATCCACTCCCCTAACGAATCCAACTGTCGATGGTATTCATTGAGTAAGTGGCGGTTGTCGCCTGCAAATTGATATTCTTTTACGCCCATAACTTGTCCTTTTTTGGAAACGACCAACGTGTCGCCTTTTCCGTCGGTGATAAGTGCTTGAGTAAATGAACGTCCCGGGGTTACGTCTTTTTTATCGGGGTTGCCGTTTTCATCCAAAACTACCGCCATCAAGCGCCCATTTTCGGTGTAAAGGTAATCAAATTTTTGATTTATCACAATAGTATCGCGAATTTTGTGTATTCTTTTATCACCGAATGAAACGAAGAAAACGAAAAACATTTATTTACAAAAAAATTATAAATCAACAAGTTGAATTATAATTTAGCGAATGGAACGAATACAAATTAATGTGTGGTTTCTGCCACAGAAAGCACGAAGGGCACTGAAAAAAAACACAAGGCAACAAGTTGCTGTGTGTTTCGGAGAAAAGCACGGAAACTGACACAATATTCTGTTTGTCAAGGTTTTATTGATATCCAATAAAAGGGTTGAAAACATTGTTTTATATTGTTATGTGTGTTGAGTTGGTTTGATGTAGTGTTATAGTCTGAGATTCAGTGGTCGCTGAAGACGTAACTTATTTATTGACTATCTTTTGTCATTTCTTTCATCTACTTTTTTTAAAATATTAATAAGCCAAAATTTAGACAAGAATAATAACACGAAATATAAAAGCGCATCAAAATGTCTAAAAATTTCAAGACCATCGCCAGGTGTTATTCCTGCGACAACCCAACCCAATCCTAGAATGAGAACTAAATCACCGAATGAAAAAAAAATAATTAATGGTCGAATATTAAAATCAAGACAATGACCTAAGCCATAACACAAAAGGAATATACCAGATTGAATTATAAATATTCCACAATAGATTATTGTTGTCATATCTATATCATCAACATAAGGGATAAGCCAAAAAATAATTGACACAAAACAACTCAACAATGAAAATATAATTGATTTCTTGAGATAGTATTTATTATTAAGTTCATTCATTTCTTCTTAATTATTAATTCTATATAACTTGGTGTTTTATTGGTTTTATCGCCTTTAACATAATTAACTGTTTTTGGTTCAATTACAGAATAACCCTTGGAGTCAAGGTATTGTTCCAATACTCCACGCTGATTTTCTGCACTCTGTGTAAAGTCCCAATTAAAACCAAACCTAGTTCCAACCCAACTATACATTATACCTATCAATGGATCGTCAATAGGACCTGTTATTTCATCAGGCAAAAATTTTATAGGAATATTCACAGAGAATTCATTGTCATTTTTATGTTGCTCACATTCAATCAAGAAAGAGAACACCCCGTCTAATCGTGCATTTACATCAATCTTAATTTTTGGATTATTTGCTGCTTTTATGCCCCATTCGACAACAGATTGAATGGTTTTAACAGCATCATCTATATTTGACTGATCTTCAATGCCATTAATAATATTCAACAATTCAGCAGCACGCTTAACATACAACATAAATAATGCTGGTCTTCTGAGGATTTCATCTGGTGCAGATCCATCACATTGATGACCTGTAGTCCATCCTGACGAACACGTAACAGCATCACCATACATTACCTTGTCGTTTTGTTTTGCGTTTGCCTCTCTATTTACAACCCTAAGTAATAATTTCTTAAATTCCACGAAAGAATAATAATTTGAAAAATACTCCAAATCATCTATATTTCGACCACAATTCTTAGCAATTTCCTTTAATCTATTAAAATCTTCTAATTTAGACACTCTCTTAACATAAGATTTTGTTGTAAGGTAGAACATTATTAATCGTCGTTTTGTTTCATATTCGGAATAAGTTGAATAAAACTTGTCTCCATCCTGATAGTAGATGCCTTCTGAAAATCCTTTTACATCATATCTAACATAAATCTGAAAAAAAACATCAATGGCTCTAATATATTGATTTAGTGAAACGTCGTCATACTTTGATAAATTGACATCTTTTTCATCACCATCATATTTAAAATGAGCAAATACATCACCAAAACGATGCAATAAATATTTTTGCAAATCTTGTTTCATTCCTAATTGCGTAGCATTTTTAATAGCATACGCTGTAACTGCCAATTCAACTCCATGATACCCACTTGAAAGAGCATGATTACGTTGTTGAAGTTCAGCATGAGCCCATGTTGTATTTTCCGCCATATATGTTGTATTTTCTGCCATATATGTTTTTTTAGTATTGAAATACAATCGACAATTCAAATCATCATTAACTTTAATTTTTTGCGAATGTTCAAGAATATTATCCTTAACATCAACATACCCATTAAATATATCTTGTGACGTGAGTGGTATCTGTCCCCAATTATATAGCGAAAGACCTTTCGTAGCAAAACGTATTTCTCTCCCTTTTTTATCGTAGTATCTGTCTTTACTGCCGATTAACGATGCTGTATGTGCTGGCAGAAGATCTCCTTCTTCAAAATAATTATTAAATACTTCCACCTCTTTATTATCCCCCATAATTACAGTTTTGCCATCCTCTTTTGAAAACACATGAGAATCAGGTTCTTCTGCATATCTACCTAACCGTTCAGCATCAGCATAATTCATCCCAATCAGCACACCAAGATATGTAAAGAGATAATAGTGCCCATCAGTAGTCCATTCTCCTTCACTTTCATCCTTATTCCACTTCATCCAAACCCTGCTCGGATCTTGAATTTCATTCCATTGAAAATGCCAAAGTTCCTCGCCTAAAGCGTAATCCATCAAGTTTTTGGTTTTGCCTGAATTTGAAGAGTTTGTAAATGCGTGTTCAAGATTTCCAATACCGTGTCCAAGTTCGTGAGCTACAGTGTGGAGCGAGCCGCAATCATAGATAAATCCAGTATTGTAGCCACGGGGCATGTAGCCGGAAACAGAAGTGCCAAGTGAATCTTTTTTATCTTGTACGTTATCAATAAAAAAGAGATAGTAGATACCATCTTTCATTTGCTTGTCGTAGGCATTCAAAACTTTCTTTTGGTCGTCGTTGTAGACCGAATGCCAATTTGAACCGCCGTGGGTGAAAATTTTTAAGTCTTGGATGTCAAGGCTTTTGGATTCAATTTTAAAATTAACAACAGCACAATTGAATATTTTAGAGAGTCCTTCGGCTGTGATTGACTTGTCAATTTTGGCACCGTTAACGCTCACTAATTCGATGTATTTGGTTTGAGGCTTATAAGTATTTACAGAAAGTTTACCAATTTTTTGATCGCCACGATAGGCGTAAATATAATTTGTGTCAGCATCGGTTACGCCACTGAAATTCAAGATGTTACCTTTTGAAACTTTGAGTTTTACGCCCCATTTGTCTTTGAAAACAACTGAATCCCTTTCAGGATAACTGCCAAAATCAACAATCACTTTGTCAGTTTTGCCACATTCTACGGATTTGAAACGTAAATCATAATTGCCGGACAAATACGGGTAATATTCTGAACCTGAATAAATTCCATGGTTTCCGCTACCAAGATAGTCAAAACCGTATATTTGTGTAGCAGTATCAGGCAAAAAGTTGATTTTCCACTGCGCCAGCGAATCGCTTTTGCGGTGGTAATCATTGAGTAACGCAGCGTTTCCGCTCGTTGCGCGATATTTGCTGTTATTTATGTAATTCTTTAGGTTCATCAGCATAAAATCCTAAACTGTCAATTTCTGCCTCTGTCAAATCCCTATCTTCGGTGATTGACCATTCTTTTTTAGCAAAATCATATTGAAATACTACTAATTGTTTCTCGTACTTATAGCATCGCAAAATTAAAACATTATTTTGTATATGAGCATCTATATCTTTCAGTTTAAGAAGATTATCTGCTATATATTTTAAAATTTTCCTATCAACTAAAATATGATTATTTTCAAACCATGCAGAATACTCCGTAGTTCCTGGATTAAATGAAGATTTATTTATTGCAGAACCGTCTAAAGGTACTATTCTAATCTTTAAAAATTCACGAAAATAGTCTATAAAATAAATAGTACTATCAGATTCGTTAAAAACATATTTCATTATTTCAGGACTATATGTTCGGCGAAAACCAAGCGTAGATTGTTTATCACCAATAGTTTTATATATCAATCTTTGTTGCCCACCATTAAATGACATCCACAACTTGGCAATGTAATATCGATTTTTAAGCTTAGACATTACCGTATCTTTGTAAGTACAATACAAAGAATCAATACTAATTTTCTGTGCAAAGACAGCAAAAGTCAAAATCGAAATTAAAAATGTTAGCAAAAATTTTTTCATGTAGTCTTTTTCTAGTTTTTATACAACTAAATTAGAATAAACTTTTTGAAATAACAAAAAGAATTTAGATTTTTTTTGGCAGACATAAAAATTCAATTACGAAGGGATTATTTTTACTCATTTTTTACTATATAAAAGTACAGCAAACAAAAAGGCTGCCCCGCAAAATTGCAAGACAGCCTGAATATATAATTTATGGTTATGGGAACTATTCGTCATCCTCGTCTCCGGTTGAAAAATATTCATCGAGTTCTTCGTCTGACATCATTCCGTACCAGTAGCAAACTATCAGTTTCAAAAATTCTTCTTCCTCTTCTTTTATTCCGTCAGCTGCCGCTACTTTGTACATATCGATAGCTATACTTTTCAAAACGCCTTTACTGAAATATCTGCCAAAGATTTTCAATGTATCCAAAAATACGTCGTCAACGCATGCAAATTCAATTGCTGACTCGTAAATTTCTTCCACATCCATCGGAACTTCCTTCTTTTGAAGAAAGTTTTTTATTAAAGTTTTTACCTCGTTTTCTTCTTCAGTTGAAATTTCGGCATCGCCACCCGACGGAAAAACAAGCAACTGTGTGTATCTCACAATGAAATCCACCGTACCACATTCTGTATCAAAATCATTTACTTGTTCTTCTGAAAGTTGATCTATTGCCTCGGCAAAATCAATGCTTTCTACTTCGGGATCGTTGATGATGTCTTTGAGTGTAGTTTCTTCTGTAATAGTCATATTATTAGGATTTTATGTAGTTAAAAAAATTAGGATTCGGTTCCGATAAGTTCTTTGTAAAGTTCAAAAATTTTTACGCACTCATTGTCGTCAAGTTCATCGGCCTCACAAATTGCATAAATATTTTCGATTACGTTTTTTTTCACGCCAACCGGAAAATATTTATTAAACAGTTCCAACGTATTGGTTCTAAACGATTTGATATCGCCGCCGTTTACAAGATATTCTGCAACCATGTTAACTGTTTCATGCAAATTTTCAATAAATTCGCTATAGTTGAAATCATCGTGTAAAATTCTTATAACTGCTTGACGTGTAATATCATTGATTTGACTACAAGCCGAAAGATATATAAATGCCAAACGCACTATAATACTATGTTTTCCAAAATCCTTTAGCATCTGCTCTTTGATTTCGTTAGGCAAATCGCTAAGGCAATTGCAGATAGGAATACTTTTAATTCCGTCGTTATCAAGCAATGCGTCTATTTTATCTGCCGCAGTTATTTTTACTTCGACTCTATTAAAAAAATCATCTTCATAAAAACCGCTATGACTTGTTGCCCACAAAAAATCATCCTTACAATCAGAATTCTCAAAGTAATTTTTGTTCATGATATTACTATTTTTAGCGTGAGACAATACGATTACTTTTCGTTGGCAAGTAAGAAAAAAAGCCTGAATAAAAAAAATTATTCAGGCTTTTTTTCTAAAGTTTTTTAATCATTTTTTAACGAACATCCGGCTGTACGCAATGCACAACCTTCACAATTTGAATGTTTTTTGTTTTTCATCAACTCATTGTCAATCATCTTTTGCTGCTGGTTCATACAATAAATGCCGCGTTTCTGCATTTCTTCGTTTTCACCAACTTCGTACTGTGGGAAACGCTTTTTTTTACTAAAAAATGTCTGTATCCCCAAGCCGATAAAACAAAGTACAAGGATCAACAATACCGGTACAAAAACTTTTAAATACAACATGTTAAAAGAAAATAATATATAAAAATTGTCAAAATATTTTTTCTAATAATTGTCAGCATCAAGGCGTCCGATTTTTTTACCTTTGTCGTTGTAAACAGTTGCCTTGCCGCTGCGTTTGCCATTTTTGTACTTACATTCGTAACGTTTGTTACCATTTTCGTAATAGTAAATACATTCGCCGTTACGTTTGTTTGACTCGTATTCGATTCTTACTTTTACATTTCCGTTCAAGTAATATTCAACGTATTCTCCGTTCAACTTGTCACCGATGTAATTTGCCTGAGCCAGAATCTTTTGCGAGGGCGAATCGTGATAAAAATATGCTATTCCGTTCAGATGTCCTGACTGATAATTTGCTGTAGCATAAAGGTTTCCCGATTCGTAATATGTCCGCCAAATTCCAACTGCATCGCCATCATGGATATTGCCTTCGTAATGAATTACGTTTGTACTATCATAAAGTGCTTTAAAAGGTCCGTCCTCGGCTTGAGCGTCATCGAGTGTGACTTTAAAATTAAGTGAATCAATACATTCGATATTCAACGAACTTTCCATCAAAGATTCCACCTGAAGCGCGAGGTCTTCCTGTGTAGCCGACGAGTCGTACTGAATAGCAAACTTGGTCTTAAACAAGCCTTTACCGTTCGACAATTGGAAACCGATTCTTGCAAAACTGTTGATTAATTCTTTGTTTTTCTCAATATCGGCTTTTTCGTCTTTGGTAGCCATCTGAAGAAGATTTTCATAAAGTTTTGGAGTTTGAATAAATGCCATTACATTGGATTTGGTATCAAAACCATTTTTAAAATTTTCAAACTTCGTACTCTTTATCATTGTACGGCCTTGCAAATAGTCGTCAATTATCTGATGAAGCACTTCTTCTGAGTTTGCAAAGATAACAAAATCATCAATATAAGTGAAATATGGCTTCTCGATTTTTGAAAATAATTTTCCCAAAAACATCTTGAAAAAGCCTTTCATTCCCAAATACAAAATTTCGTGATTTCTGTACGGTTGTGCTTTGATTTTCAACGGAGTACGTTTATTGATATGTCGAATAATATTTCCGAGATGCGCCTTGGCGTTATCGATATTATCGGCATTTACAAGAATTGCAACGTCTACATCGCGCGATTTTTCGGTCAACGGACGAAGTTTAGCGATGGTAATCTCCTGCCCTATCCAACCCAGAAAATCGTCTTTTATACTGATTCCCAAATATGTTTCAGCAATTTTAATTGCGCTTTGCATTTCGTTCCATTCTTTTTGGTTGCCGCGTTTGTACTCATCGGTCAAAGCCTCGTAAAATTTGTCAAAATCGTTAAACGACATACTTAAATAAAGTGCCGTTTGATTTGAAATAATATTGTAAGCCTTTGTTTTACCGGGATTTACAGATGCGAAAGCCCTAATATATGAGTAAACGGAATCCAAACAAGTATTACCACTGAGTTCTATTTGATCATCAAAAAGTTCAAGATTCAATACTGAATATACTAAAGACTGTACAATCATATCCAAACTTTCGCTTTTTTCGGTACTGTACTGAGAATATACTTTTCCGATTTGTTTGTAGTTAACAAAAAACTTAACATCTGTACCAACCAAATCGCCCGAAACCAAATGGAAATTGGAATCGTTGGTCCAATAATCGTTATTGAAATTTTTGAGTACTTTTTCAACTACAGCTTTATCCAAACTTACTACTAAAATATTGTCAGCCAAAGAGATGTGAATTTGGAAATTGTTATCGGTTTTGTCAACAAGCGTAAAAATTTCGTATTTTGTATCTTGGTTGATTTGACAAAAAGTTTTTTTAAGACTAAAACCGCTAATAAGTCCAAACGATTTTGAAATATCGCTGTAATATTTTGAAAATTCCTGAAGGTCAATAATATAAGCCATATCCCAATTACCGGCAGGAGTTACCATTCCTGCAACAAGAAGCTGACGGCTTTTAAGAGCCTCAGAAATAATTTTACTGTCCTTTAGGAAAGCATCCACAGTTTCGATATCCTCATTAATCTCGGCAAAATACTCCGTTGTCTTGAGGTAAGCCCAAAACTGCGACTTGCTCAAATCACTCCAAGCCTTTGACAGATTGTCGGTTTGCGCTACAAAAAAAGCATCTGCCGGCACTGCTGAAAAAGCGTCAATATTAGCTTGTTTTTTAAAAAAACGATGGTAACCGATGTAGCCGCCTATGGACAAAAACATCAGTAAAATTATGAACAAAAATACTTTAAAAAACTTCATACTCGTGTTTCTTGAAAATTAATGTTGCAAATATAATCTAAAATATATAATTTTGCTTTAGAAGAAGAAGATTTTTTTAGTTATGTTAGGTATAAATAAAGTAATTTTGATTGGAACTGTCGGTATAAATCCCAAGACAAGATATATCAAAAAAGGATTTTCGTACAGTTCGTTTTCGCTTGCTACCAACGAATTGGTAAACAGCGCAATAGGCAAAGAAATTGAGGAAACACAATGGCACGAAATAGTAGCTTACGGCGAATTGTCGGAATATGTTGAAAAATATGTTCACAAAGGCGACACTCTATACGTGGAGGGCAAAATAAAATCGCGTTTAGGCAACGGCAGCGAAGGTTACAAAATCAAAATTTACGAAATTTTTGCTGACAAAATCAATATTTTAGCAAGAAGCAAAGCCAACGAATCAAGCCCGATTCCGGATAATTCCGACGAGGACGAATCAGACGAATTAGGCTCGGCAATTCCGGGTTTTGACATCGATAATATTCCGCTTGCTCAAAAACTAAATAACAACAATTTGCCTTTATAAAATTTGTAAAAAACAATTGGAACCGCTACATCTAAATATACTAAGTATTACACTTGCACCTGAAAGCAATTGGGTATTTTTAGCACTGGGAATCATGGTGTTGGATATCTTTTTGCTTTACTGTCTTTCGTTTGCCAGAAGCGGTGTAACGTTGTTGACAGAAAGCGATTTGCGAAAACTTCACAACAAGAAAAACCGCAGGGAGCAACGTGTTTATACATTCTGTCAACGAAAAGACAAAATCAAAGCGTCGATTTCTACGATGGAAATCCTGATGTCGATGATATTTGTAATGCTGAGTTTTTCACTCATAAAATCAAATTACAATATTTTCAACGAATATTTCGGAATATTGGATTTTCAAGAAGACAAATTCTTGCAATATGCTGTTGCATTTGTAGTTATCACGATGATACTTGTAATCACAATAGAAATTCCAAGCCGAATTTATTCTGATTTTCAGAAAAACAGATTTTTACTAAGAACAAGTTGGCTTGTAAATTTGATATATTCATTTACATCGTCGATAACATTTGCCGACGCATATTCGCAACGAGGCACCGAGCAAGAAACCTCGCAAATTTCGGTAGCGTTGGATTCGGAACATGCCAAAATGGGTGAAAAAGAGATACTTAGAAACATACTTCAGTTTGGAGACACCGAAGTAAAAGAGATAATGACCCCAAGGCACAATATCGTAGCAATCGAAAAAAATGAAAAATTCTCAACACTGAAAAAAACTGTTGTGGAATCCAATTTCTCCCGAATACCGGTCTTTGAGAAAACGCCCGATAATATTTTCGGAATCATTTATGTAAAAGATATGTTGAAATATATAAACCGTGAAGATGATTTTGACTGGACACGGCTTGTAAGAAAAATCACATACGTATCTGAAAACAAGAAAATTTCCGACCTTCTGAAAGCGTTTCAACAAAAGAAAATGCACATGGCGGCTGTCAGCGACGAATACGGCGGAATTTCGGGTCTGATAACAATGCAGGATATTTTGGAACAGATTGTCGGAGAAATCAATGACGAGTTTGACAACAACGATGAAGTAATGTTCAAAAAAATAACCGACACTTTTTATATATTCGACGGCAAAATAATGCTAAGCGATTTCTACAAAGCTGTAAATCTGGAAGATACATTTTTTGATGATATCAAAGGCGATGCAGAATCACTTGCCGGAGTACTTTTGGAAATGAAAGGCGAATTTCCGGCTCTTGGCGAAAAAATATCTTACAAAAATCTGACTTTCACGATTGAAGCATTCAACAACAGACGAATCGAAAAAATCGGCGTGAAAGTTTACATCGATTAACAAATTAATTGTAAAGAAAATTTAAGATGAAAAAATTAATTACACATATTTTTATACTAACATTTGTTGCAATGATATTTTCTTGCAGCGAAACACCTACGCCCAAACCACGCGGCTATTTTAGAGTGACATTTCCCGAAAAAGTATACGCACTCTACGATTCTGCCAATTTTCCGTACAAATTTGATTTGCCGAAATACTGCAAAATCGAAAACGAAAATTCATACGGAGCAGGCAAATACTGGACAAATATCGTGTACAAAGAGTTGAACGCCAAAATTCACTTGACATTCAATTTTCTAAACAAAGATTTGGATACTCTAATCGAAGACTCACACACTTTGGCATACAAACACACTGTAAAAGCCGATGCCATCGAGAAAATCAGTTATTGGAACGATACAACCCATGTTTATGGTTTGCTTTACAATCTGAAAGGAAATGTAGCAAGTCCGATACAATTTTACTTAACAGATAGTACAAAGCACTTCCTCAGAGGGTCATTATACTTCAACAGCACCCCAAACAAAGATTCACTATTGCCTTCAGTAGAATTTATCAGGGAAGACATCAAAAGGATTTTTGAAACCATAGAATGGAAATAGAAAAATAACAAAAAATACTACACAACTCAAAAAAGTAAATATCATGTCACTAATAGAAACAAGAATCCTAACGGAAGACACACTCATCGGATTTTGGAAACTCGAAGAGGACAGTTCGGAACTATTGGAAATGATGAAGAACAAACTCGACGAAGAAGAAATTGCCGCATACAAACGTTTCAACCACGAACGCCGCCGCTGTGAATGGCTAGCAAGCCGCATTTTGATTACCGCGCTGCTCGGTCATTATCCCAAAATACATTACGAGGAATCAGGGAAACCATATATTGACAATGGATTAAATATCAGTATCACACATAGTTATGAAATTGTTGGTGTGATGGTTTCCAAGAAAAAAAACATCGGAGTTGATGTAGAAAAAATGAATCTGAGAATCCTGAAAATTGAACACAAATTTATGGACGAATCAGAACTTGACGGTCTGAAACCAATAAGCCGCCTTCAAAGTCTTTATGTAAATTGGTGTGCAAAAGAGGCGATGTACAAAGCATTCAATATCAACAATTTTGACTTTAAAGATAATTTCCGTCTCGACCCGTTTGATTACAAAGTAAACGGCGAAACCACAGGACAAATCACTCAAGGAGATTTAGTAAAAAAGTTCACAATACATTACCGCGAATTTGAAACCTACATGGTAGCTTGGTGCGCAGAATAAAATCAGTAAAAACATCATGACAATATTTCAACAATATTTCAATCGAGATAAAAAAAGAATAGCCGTATTGCTCGACCCCGATAAACTAAACAACGAACAAGCAAAATATTACGGCGAAAAAATCGAAAACTCACCTGCCGACATAATTCTTGCCGGCGGAAGCATGGTATCAAATTCAGTTTCGGAAATTATAAAAGCAATAAAAGAAGTAACAAACAAACCCATAATACTTTTTCCCGGCTCAAGTTCACAATTTAGCGAAGAAGCCGACGCCCTTTTGATGCTCAGTTTGATATCGGGACGAAATCCGGAATACTTGATTGGCGAACATGTAAAATCGGCATTCAGAATCAAAAAATCCGGTATCGAAACCATCGCAACCGGCTACATCCTAATTGACGGCGGAAAGACAACAGCAGTACAATATATTAGCAACACAATGCCTTTGCCGGCGGATAAGCCTGATTTGGTGGTAGCTACAGCAATTGCAGGTGAACTTTTGGGACTAAAAAACCTATATTTGGAAGCCGGCAGCGGAGCAACAAATCCGGTAAAAAAAGAGGTAATAAAAGAAGTCAGAAAATATACAAGTTTACCAATCATGGTAGGCGGCGGAATGAGAAATTTAAACGCTATCAATCAGGCTTTTGACGCGGGAGCCGACATCGCAGTGATAGGCACGGCATTTGAAAAAAATCCACTTTTCTTTTGTAATTCTGTATTAATATAGTATTTATAATTTTTACAGATAAGAAATTATAAATGTTAAAAAATGTAAAAACATTTTTCTAAAATATTGATTTATTGATATATCATAAAAATACCTGCAACCTTTTTTGTTATTTTATCGTTAAAAAATATTAATAATTTAAAATACATTTCTATCTTTGCCAATTGGAAAGTAGGTTAAAAAAAGAATGGAATCAAACGCAATAAATCACGAAGGGAAAGTGGTGAAAGTGACTGACAACAAGGTCTATGCAGAAATAATGGTAAGCGAAGCATGCGGACAATGTCAAGCTCGCAGTATGTGTTTCAGCAAAGGCAAAGCAATAACTGTAGAAACAGAGCGCGAAGGTTCAGAAAATTTTACCACAGGAGACGAAGTCAATGTATATTTTACACCCAAAATGGCAAACACAAGCGTAATAATCGCATACGTACTGCCCCTTGTAATATTTCTCGCATTGATGTTCTCTATATCCGGATTTACCGGCAACGAAGACCTCGGAGCGGGAATTGCTTTATTATCATTACCTATTTACTATACAATACTTTACTTCAACAGAGACAAACTGAAAAAGAAATTTATATTCAAAGTAGAGAAAAAAGCGGATTTTATATAAAACAAAAAAAATTAATACTGATTATTAAAAGACTTATAAAAGTTTTTTTTTAATTTTAGAGCGAAATAAAAACAAAAAAAATAGAAATTTAATAGTAAATAAACTTAATAAAAAATCATTAAACAATCAAAATAAATGGACAACGTAATTGTGATATCCATGCTGATATTAGGTGGAATAGCGATACTCGCCGCCATAATATTGTATGTGATAGCCAAGAAATTCAAGGTGGAAGAAGATCCGCGAATCGATGAAGTTGCGGAAGTGCTTCCGGGCGCCAACTGCGGTGGCTGCGGCTTTGCAGGTTGCAGAAACTTTGCAGAAGCATGCGTCAAAGATTTTAACGGCCAATATTGTACAGCAGGCGGAGCATCTGTAATGGAACAAGTTGCCAAGATTTTGGGAGGTGAGGTTTCAGCACCGGATCCCAAAGTTGCAGTTGTAAGATGCGGCGGCACAACAGCTTGCCGTCCTAAAACAAGCAAATACGAAGGCGCTTCTACATGTGCTATCGTGGCAGCTACTTACGGCGGCGAAACCGGATGTGCTTTCGGATGTTTGGGTTTGGGCGACTGCGAAAATGTTTGCAGCTTCGGAGCTATCAAAGTAAATCCCGAAACCGGAATTGCTGAAGTGGACGAAGAAAAATGTACTGCATGCGGTGCTTGCGTAAAAGCTTGCCCGAAAATGATTATCGAGCTGAGAAAAAAATCAGCAAAATTCAGAAAAGTATACGTAAATTGTCGTAACAAGGATAAAGGTCCTGTTGCTAAAAAAGCTTGTACAAATGCTTGTATCGGTTGCGGCAAATGCGTGAAAGCTTGTAATTTCGAAGCAATTACTCTCGAAAACAATCTTGCTTACATCGATTCTGAAAAATGTAAGATGTGTCGCAAATGCGTAGAAGCATGTCCTACAGGTGCTTTGGTTGAAGAAAACTTCCCTCCTAGAAAACCGAAAGAACCGGCTGCTGAACCGGCAAAACAACTCAACCAAGCCGACAATTCAGCAAAAGTAAATATACCGGAACAACCTCAACCACAAAAAGTTGAAGTTAACATCCAAAAAGATAATACTCAACAAAATCAACAGCAATAAACGAATCATGGAATTCAAGACATTTAATATAGGCGGAGTACATCCGGCTGATAAGAAAATTACAGCAGGCAGCCCTATTCAGGTATTGCCTGTTCCAGATACTGTAACAATTCCATGTGCAATGCATATTGGCGCTCCTGCCGAAATTATTGTCAACAAAGGCGACAAAGTAAAAGTAGGACAGTTGATTGCAAAAGCCAACGGATTTGTTTCTGCAAATATTCACTCTTCTGTTAGCGGTACAGTAAAACAAATCGGACCATTGCCTGATGCAAGCGGTTATACCAAAATGGGCGTAACAATTGCTGTGGAAGGCGACGAATGGGAAGAATCAATCGACCGCTCTGAAACTATCAGACACGATATCGACGATATCAAACCGGAAGAAATCATTGCTAAAGTAGCTGATGCCGGTATCGTCGGAATGGGTGGTGCTACATTCCCTACAAAAGTAAAATTATCGATTCCGCTTGAGAAAAAAGCTGAAGCAGTTCTCATCAACGCTGTAGAATGCGAACCGTATTTAACAGCAGACCACAGACTTATGCTCGAAAAGGCAGAACAATTGATGGTTGGTACTCAACTTTTGATGAAGGCTGTAAAATGCGAAAATGCTTATATCGGTATCGAACAAAATAAGATGGACGCTATTGAGAAACTTACAGCTCTTAGCGCTAATTATCCGGGTATTACAGTTGTTCCATTGAAGTTGAAATATCCTCAAGGTTCAGAAAAACACCTTATTAAAGCTATCATGGGCAGAGAAGTACCCTCTGGCAGACTTCCTATTGATGTAGGTGCTGTAGTTGACAATGCCGGAACAGCAGTGGCAGTTTACGAAGCTGTTATGAAAAACAAACCTCTTATCGAGCGTATTGTAACAGTAACAGGCGATTCTGTAAAAAATCCGGGCAACTTCCTCGTAAGAATCGGTACTCCTATCAAACATCTGATAGAGGCAGTTGGCGGAATGCCCGAAGATACCGGCAAATTAATTTCCGGCGGTCCTATGATGGGTAAATCATGCACTTCTGTAGAAATTCCGGTTGCAAAAGGTACTTCAGGAATATTGATGCTTCCTGAAAAACTTGCACACCGCGGCGAAGTAGAAAATTGTATCCGTTGCGGCAAATGCGTGGATGCGTGCCCGATGGGTCTTGAGCCATATTTGCTCTCTAAACTTGCAAAACTCAACAAGTTTGAGGATTTGGAAGCAAACCACATCACCGACTGTATTTCATGCGGCTGCTGTATGTTTACATGTCCGGCAAACCGTCCGTTGCTCGATTACATGAACTACGGCAAAGGCAAAGTAATGGCAATTATCAGATCAAGAAAAAAATAATTTCATAAAAAAGATTTTAAGACAAAATGAGTAATTTATTAACAGTTTCACCTTCACCTCACGCCAAAGGCAAAGAGACAGTCTCCGGCCTGATGTACGGTGTGTTGATAGCATTGGTACCGGCATTTTTGTGCTCATTATGGTTCTTCGGTATCGGAGCATTGATGACCACATTATTGTCAGTATTGTTTTGCGTGGCAACAGAGTGGGCGGTTACAAAATTTATATTGAAACAAACACCACATATCACCGACGGCTCAGCAATAGTAACAGGTGTATTATTAGCATTCAATCTTCCGTCAAATATCAATCCGGGAATAATTTTGGTAGGCGCAATTGTAGCAATCGGCGTAGCAAAATTAACATTCGGAGGTTTGGGAAACAACCCTTTTAACCCGGCACTTGTAGCCCGCGTATTTCTTTTGATTTCGTTCGGCGAACAGATGACCGGCAAATGGCCGTTGCCAATCGAATCAAGAACAAGCTGGCTTGACGCTGTAACAGGTGCAACACCGCTTTCTCACGACATGCTCGGCAAAGTAGAACTCAGCGACATGCTTTTCGGCGGTGTAAGCGGTTCTCTTGGTGAAGTAGCAGCATTGGCACTTATCATCGGCGGTATTTACATGATTTGGCGCAAGATTATTACATGGCATATTCCGGTAGCAATCATTGCAACAGTATTGGTATTTACATCAATTGTTTATGTTTGTGATCCTGAAAATGCAGTAAATCCGTTGTACCACATCCTCGGCGGCGGTTTGCTTCTCGGTGCGATTTTTATGGCTACCGATTATGTAACATCTCCTATGAGCGACTCCGGCAAAATCATTTACGGTATCGGTATCGGATTGATTACTGTACTCATCAGAAACTGGGGCGGATATCCTGAAGGTATGTCTTTCGCAATACTTTTGATGAACGCTTTAGTTCCGATTATCAACAAGAAATTCAAACCAAAACGTTTCGGCGAAGTAAAAATTAAATAATCATGATAGACAAGAAAAACCCTACTATATTACAAATGGTTTTGGTACTGATGCTTATCGCTATGATATGTACAGCCGGAGTGGCTGCTGTATTCAAACTTACAGAAGATACTATCAAAGAGCAAGCAGCCAACAAAGAGCAGAAAATGCTTTCTGAGGTATTACCGGAACATGACAACGATCCTACAAAGGATACAGTTTCTATCTCGATTGGCAACAACAAAAGCGTACTTTGCTACATCGCTAAAAAAGGCAATGAGACAGTAGGTTACGCAATAAAAGCCAACAACAAAAAAGGTTATAACGGCAAAGTAGAAGTACTTGTAGGTTTCAAACCAAATGGTACAATCGTAAAAACCTCAGCTACCGTTTTAAACGAAACTCCGGGTTTGGGTTCAAAAGCAGCAGAACCGAAATTTGCTGACCAGTTCAAAGAATTGAATCCGGCAGAAAAGGAACTTCAAGTAACAAAAGACGGTGGTGACATCGATGCGATTTCAGCCGCTACAATTACCTCAAGAGCATATACTCTCTGCGTAGCAACCGCTTACAACGCGCTTCAAACTTACCTCGGCAACGACGCTGCCAAAATTGAGGCTAATTCAGGAGCAACTTCAAGCGCAAACTACAACGCTGACGAAAGAGCTTTTGACTCGGATACTTTGCAAACAAATGCTGACTCTTTGCAGCAAAATATTGATACAAATTCTGTAAAATAAAGCATTATGGACAACAAAAACAGCAAATTTGAAATATTTTCCAAAGGTCTCATAAAAGAAAACCCTGTATTGGTGTTGATTCTTGGTATGTGTCCTACATTGGGCGTTACCTCATCGGCAATCAACGGTTTGGGAATGGGACTTGCAACCACATTCGTACTTTTGTTTTCTAACATCATAATCTCAATTATCAAAGATTTGATACCGGACAAAGTACATATTCCGGCTTATATCATCGTAATTGCATCGTTGGTAACAATCTTGCAATTGTTGTTGAAAGGCTATTTACCTGCGCTTGACGAATCGTTGGGACTTTTTATCCCTCTTATCGTTGTAAACTGCGTGGTACTTGGCCGTGCTGAAGCTTTTGCATGTAAAAATAATGTAGTAGACTCTGCACTCGACGGTTTGGGCATGGGCTTAGGTTTTGCACTTGCACTTACAATTCTCGGTGCTATTCGTGAGATTCTCGGTGTAGGCTCTATCTTCGGTTACAAATTCCTTGCAGGCGACGGTATTATAGGTTTCGTACTTGCTCCGGGAGCATTCATCGTATTGGGCTACATGGTAGCAATTGCGAAAAAACTTAAAAAATAAGGAGGACTAAAGAATGGTGGAATATATATTGATAATAATTTCAGCAGTATTTGTAAATAATATTGCCCTCTCACGATTTTTGGGTATCTGCCCGTTCATGGGAGTATCAAACAAAGTAAATACAGCATTAGGCATGTCGGGTGCAGTAGCATTCGTAATGGTAATTGCAACTCTTGTAACATTCTATATTCAAAAACTCCTTGTAAGTTGCGGCATCGATTTTTTGCAAACAATTGCATTTATCCTTGTAATTGCATCGTTGGTACAAATGGTGGAAATTGTACTTAAAAAAGTATCTCCGTCGTTGTATCAGGCATTAGGCGTATTCTTGCCGTTGATTACTACAAACTGTACAGTACTTGGCGTAGCAATCGACGTACACAACCTTACAATGGGTGTAAGTGAAGAACCTTACGGAGTAGGCGCAGCAGTAATCTATGCATTGTCAAACGCAATAGGTTACGGCTTGGCATTAACAATTTTTGCCGGTTTGCGCGAACAATTGGAACTTGCCGATGTACCTGAAGGCATGAAAGGCGTACCTGTAGCATTTATTACAGCAGGTATACTTGCACTTGCATTTATGGGTTTTGCAGGATTGTTCCAAAGCATCGCATAATAAGTAATAATTTCTAATTGAAATATTTTAAGAGACTGTTCGATTATAGAGCAGTCTCTTTTTTTTATTTTTATTTGTTGGTGTTTATATTGCCACGCGTTTTTTTTACGTAGTAGGTTGTCCAAAAAGTTGGAGTGCAAGCGGCTCGCCTGCCTTGCATATAACCGAAGACGAGCCGTCTGCGTTCCAATTCACCTTTTTAGACAAACTCCAAAATATAATAGGTTCTATTTTTTTCGAGCCGCGAACATCGCATCTCTACATCCGATCTGTGTTTTTACCTCAGGTGAAAACGCAAAACCACTACCCGCTCTGTGTTTTCACCTCAGGTGAAAACGCACATCCACTACCCGATCTGTGTTTTTACCTCAGGTGAAAATGCAAAATCACTACCCGATCTGTGTTTTTACCTCAGGTGAAAATGCACATCCACTACCCGATCTGTGTTTTTACCTCAGGTGAAAATGCAGAATCACTACCCGATCTGTGTTTTCACCTCAGGTGAAAATGCAGAATCACTACCCAATCTGTGTTTTTACCTCAGGTGAAAACGCAGAATCACTACCCGATGTGAGTTTTCACCTCAGGTGAAAACTCAGAATCACTACCCGATGTGAGTTTTCACCTCAGGTGAAAATGCAGAATCACTACCCGATCTGTGTTTTCACCTCAGGTGAAAACGCAGAATCACTACCCGATCTGTGTTTTCACCTCAGGTGAAAACGCAGAATCACTACCCGATGTGAGTTTTCACCTCAGGTGAAAACTCCTATTTTATACAGTAGGCTTGAATAATTACCAAATAATAATGCTATCTGAATAGTTCATTTATAAATTAGTTATAATTACAAATTTCAACGATGAATTTTATTCACTAAAATATAAAAAAATAGTCGTAACAAAAATGCGTAAGATGTATAACCATTTGTTAAATTACCAAAAATAATCTAATTTTACCGCACCTAAAAAAAAGTAAAAACATCATAACTAACCCAGAAATGAAAAGAAAATTATTGTTTATTTTGATTATTACATCTGTAATATTATCAACCAAAACGTTCGCACAAAGCAGTGCCGACAGTACGTATATTGACGCTACAATCGAAACTTATACGCCAATTTATGACAAACTTTTATCAACATTTGAACAATTCGTGGAGGAAAATTCTGTTAGAATCGAAAAAAAAATCAAGGACTACTACGAACTAAAATATATCTTGGTTATGAAAAAAAATCAATTTTCCGACCTAAAAAAGAAGTTAAACGAATGGAATTGTCAAACAATCACCTTGAGTGAAACTACGAGGTATATTTCTCAAGAAAAGAATTCTAAAATCAATAAAATCATTGAACTAAATACCAAAATAAGTGAGCGCAAAGAATCTCTGCTTACAGCCGAAACTGAATCGCGCCGTGAGTATTTGCAAGACGATATCACCGAATACAAAAGCAAAATCCGTGAACACGAAAATACAATACGCGAATTGGACGCTAAAAACGGAACGGTACAGCTTAGCATTACGTTGAAGCGCGAACCAACCACTCCGAATACAACAATGAAAGTAAGATTCGTAAATATGCCGGGTTTTGAATACAGCATTTTTACGCCCGAAAATCCCAAGGAAGGTATTTCTGCCAATTATTATAACGGATACATGTTGAAATACCTTTTTACGAGAGGAAAATCGTATATAACAATCGGAGCTTACAAAGCCGGAGAAGTTCCAACAACTGATACTCTGATGTATTCCGATATTTTCAATTTCAGTTTCGGACAAGATTTCTATTCAAGACATCTTGGACGCGGCGGACGCAAATTTCTCAATTTGTATTCAGGTTACAATGTCGGTTACTTGAAATACAGCGGCAAAAAAAGTTCGCAGAAAAGCCTTTATATCAGTCCGGCTGTTGGCATAGAATTGTACAAAAACAATTTTATGTTGTTTGACACAAAGGTATCTTACATCCTACCGTTCTCAGATAACAATTTGAATTTGCGAGGATTGCAATACGCGGTGTCACTCAATTTTGTATTCTAACAAGTAGTTGACATAAAACATCATAATTACGAGCTTAATCAATTATTTTACAACTGATTAAGCTCGTTTTTTTATGACAAAATACCTTCCACGGTAAACAAAGGGAAATTAGTCATCCACGATTGTTCCCTAAAAGAAGACGCCGAAAAACGAAGCCCATGAAGACCTTGATTTTTGGTAACAAATATCCTCAAACTTTTCGACTGCAAATTCTCTTCGGCTTTTACTTCAATTGGAATTATTTTATCTTCGCGCTGAACAAGAAAATCAATTTCACCTTGAGAATTATCCGCTGACCAATAATAAATGATATTCTTACGAGAAAGTTTCAACTCTTGCAACACATATTGTTCTGTAAGTGCACCTTTGTAATCTGTAAAAATAGCATTACCGTTGATAATACTTTTGGAAGGAGTGCCACTCATAGCACCAAGAAGTCCGATATCAACCATAAAAAGTTTAAACGCAGCAAAATCCTCATATGCAGAAAGAGGAAGAAGTCCTTTTTTGGTACGGTTTACCTTATAGACCAATCCTGCATCTTGAAGCCATTCGATAGCAAGTTCAAAATTTTTTGCACGGGCACCTTCTTTCAGAAATCCGTAAATAAATTTCTTGTTTTCTTTAGACAATTGTCCGCTTATACTCCTAAAAACCATTCTCAAACGCGCCACTTCTTCCGCCGGAACATGTTTTGAAAAATCATGATCATAAGCATTAAGGATATCCAATTGTAATTCTCTTACTACTTCGACATTCTTACTTTCAACAAATTCCTTAACAACTTCGGGCATACCGCCGACAAAGAAATAAATTTTTAGTAAATCATACAATTGTTCATGAAAAGATGTTAACAACTCCCAACGCTGTTGACTCATCACTTCTACAAATTGTTCTTTCCCCATAGCCTCCAAAAATTCAAAAAAGGACAACGGATAAACGGACAAAAAGTCAACTTTTCCAACGGGGAAACTATCATTATGACGTGTAGCAATACCAAGCAAAGAACCGGCTGCAATTACCGGAATTTCAGGAGCTTGTTCATAAAAATATTTTAATGCCGTAACTCCGCGTTTTGCTTCTTGAATTTCATCAAAAAGCAACAATGTTTCATTGTCAATAGCAACTCCCGTGGCAAGCTGAATCTCAAAAAGTATTCGTTTTATATCAAAATCTTTTTCAAATACAGAATTTAAAATGGTGTTGCTTTCAAAATTTACATATATACTTTTTTGAAAAGCCTCTTTTGCAAAATTCTGCATAATCCATGTTTTTCCAACTTGTCGGGCACCTTGAAGAATCAAAGGTTTGCGGACTGACTTTTCTTTCCATTTATAAAGTTCTTGTATAGCGTATCTTTTCATTGTTTTTCAGAATTATAATTCAGCGCAAATATACGCTAATTATTAATCACTTCCAAAAAGTCCGCATGAAAAGTGTATCCAAACTACAAAAACTCCGACTAAAAAGTGTATTCAAACTACAAAAACTCCGACTGAAAAGTGTATCTAAACTACAAAAAGTCCGACTAAAAAGTGTAATCTAAGAAAATATTGATAAGGAAAAAAAAGAAATTGAACCCAAGAAAAGAAAAAAACTAAACCAAATCAATCAAACAAAATTTTTCTGAAAAATTGGAATCTGTAAGCAATTCACGATAATTTACAATTTTGTTTTGCATATTTTCAATAACTTCATGAGCTGTATAACCTCCGATAAATCTAAAATCATGATTCAGATGTGCTAAATCATAATAACCGAACATCTTGGCTAATTGCACAGCCGATAAATCAGAGTTATTTTTCAAAACATCAGAAATTTTGGTAATACGATGAATCATTAGAAATTGTTTGGGCGACAATCCGATAAATTTCTTAAAAATTCTATTACAATTTCTTTCGCATGTATTCATCATGTCAGCAATATCACGTACTTTTACAAAGAACGGATCTTCCAAAATTCGATTAATAACAATCAATAAATCCTCATCATATACAGCAGAATAATCAGAATTTAAAAATTCATGAACAAAATAATTATCAACTACTTCAAAAACCTCTTCCGTTCTACAACTATCGATAATTTGATGTAATTGTTGAATCAAACAACTTGTATGAGATACAGAAAGAATATTGTTTGCAAGTCTGTCGTATGAAATTCCCATAAAAGAATTTAAAACACACGGCTTGAATTCAATACCAAAAGTATTAATACCATTAACAGAAGTTTCCATAATAATCTGCCGATGCGGACCAATAATAGCATTTTGCAACAAAAACATATCCGACATAATACAATCCGCAAAATCATAATTATTTTCAGACACTTCTCTTATAAGATCCTTTGTAATAAACTTATACCCAGCCTTATCTGACAAATGGAAACACACAGACGTATTTACGGAGGGTAAAATTTCTCTAATCGTCATCTTCGGTATCTTAAGATACCAATAAGAGTCAATATATTTTTTCAAATCCCCGGACGGTTGTATACTTTTAAAGTTCATATTATAAAATTTTAAAATACAAAACTAATAATTAAAATTTTAAAATTGATGTAAAAATAAGACTTTTTCAATTAAAAATTTGTCCGATTTTTACACCAATAGTTTGGTAAATATAACTAATTTTGCATTAGTAAATAAGACTAATAAGAAACCTTAATAATAAAAA
>JAFXZT010000079.1 GCA_017541145.1 Bacteroidales bacterium
ATCTGTTCAAGTCTGTCGTTCAGGTCGAAAAAGCTGAGCTGGTCCATATAAAAAGCCTCGTTTTGTTACGAGGCTAAATATAGTAAATGTTAGTTTGTTTGTAAATGGCAGTTTTGGGGTAATTTTTAGAGGTGCCCTATACTTAAAATACCCCTTCAAATCGAGAGACCCCACAATAACATTCTCATTTTCGCCTCCCTTAATCCTTAAAATATCCTTATTATCATGATTATAAGGAGCAGTTATGCGAGAATCTCCATACGTTGATGTATTTGCCTGAACAACAAAAACATGTAAATCACGAGCAGTTGATTCAATAATATTTGAAAAATATCTTGTATCCTTATTAAAAACAGGTACCGCCAACAAATGACATCGATCTTTTAATTTTGCCCTAGCACCGATATCTGTTAACTCAAAGCAAACCATTGATGAAATTTGTACTCCATACCAATCGAATACGAAATATACAGCCTTCCCAAACTCTCGATCCTTACAAATTCTTCCTAGTTTTGACAGTTCCTTTTTTTCATACGGAGAATAGTCATTTTTTTCCCTTATTGCAACTAGAGCCGTATCAAGATATTTTACACTGAATGGGAAAATATGCAGTATATAATTGTGTGCAGAAGTATTTTTCCCATTCACTAGTTGCAATCCAGCAATAATCGCAATTTTACTTTTCTTTGAAAATCTAATGATTTCATCCAACCAATATATTGGTATTGAAGCCTCTGGTAATATCAAAATAGACGGGAAATTTTTATTTTGCTTAGAGGAAAATACTTTCAACGCGTCTTCAAAAATATTATGTATAACTTTTTTATAATCAAAAGAAAGATTTTCCCAACGACTCAACATTTTTTCAATTGAGTCATCCAACTTCATATTTGCCACAGCAACATTTATTTTTTCTATTGGTTTGCGAATAAAGGGCTGAATTAAAAATTTCTGTATATCATAATCCCCTTTTTCCAGAATCGGCTCAGGATTCCACCAATCTTCATCTTGACGACTGATGTAATTAACGCTAGTGTAAATTTTGTACGCAGTCAAGCCCTTCTTGTAGTTTATAGAAGTATTATCGTAATTTCGATAAAATCGCAAACACAGAATTTCTTCGTACCCAATATAGCGAGGCGACCATTTTAACTTGAAACTATTCTCAACCGAAGTTAATTGTCCAATCTTTTCAAGAGATAATTTGATATAAGACAAGTCTTTATCATACTCGAGAAAATTCGCCAATGGCAACGCCACCAAAAAATGATTAAACATATTTGCTTTGATATAAGACTTTACTCGATTATATTTTTTTATAGATTTTTTAGAAATCGATTCTATATCCAAAGCCAATGCTGAATACAACGCTATTTCTAATTGTTTCTTTAAATCTCGCTTTACTATTGTTATCAAGCAAGATCCCCTTGGCGGTTTATCAACTAAAGAGTCCTCAAAATTTCCATTATCAAGGCTATCAATATAATGTTTTACTTTATAATAAAATTTCCTAATTTTATCATTTTGCTGAATAGAGATTAAGAAATAAAAAAATGACATCCAATGCGAAGAGTATTCGATAATATTACTACCAGAAAAGAATCTATTAATCTGTTCAATATTTTTCTCTTTATTATCGCTCACTTCATTTGAGGAAACTTTTGATGAATAAGGATTTACATGAGCAAATTTCATCAGCAACGATGAAAAAAAAGAACCAACAGAAAGTGCATTCGCAGAAATCGTACCTATATTTCGAATTTTACCATCATCTGACAAGTTTTCGACATTATAGGCATTTTCATCAAACAAATCTAAATTTAAATTTGCCAAAGGCAATGGATTCATTTGACTCGGTAGCTTTACTTCTTTATTATAAATATCCAATAGTGCTCTAGATTCATGTGGTTCAATATGAATCACCTTCACTTTTTTGAGCTGTATCCTTATATTTTCTTTTCCAGTAACAAAATATGTATCACCGCAAGTTTCTAAAATTCCATCAAATATTTTATTGAGTATAGATTTACTATTTTCGCCCTGTTTTACCGGGGCATCCACAACAAATAGGCAATCATCCACATAACGTCCGTAATACGATAAATTGGCTATTTCTGTAACTTTGCGATCAAATTCAGTTAGATATACATTTCCCAAAACCATTGAAGAAAATAATCCTATAGGTAGCGGGAATTCATTTTCTTTATGTTCAACAAAATCCTTTCTATATTTTTCAATTTTGTGCTTATAGATGTTGTAAACAGGTTGGAAAATTCTCCCCATTGTACACAAAACCTTATTGCACGAAGTATCCTTTTTTATCGTTTTCAAGCTATCAAAATCAAAACGTACAGAATAAAAGTACTTTTGAAAATCTAAAGAAATCAAAATTGAATTCACATTGTGCTTGTAATTATCATCCATCCTTTTAAAAGCTCTATCTCGCCAATTGCAATATTGCGGGAAATAATTCTTAAAAAAGCGACGACTTTCAAAATTAGGGGCGTTCAGAACCTCATCATACACACAATTTCCATAGACATTTTCTGATATAAACTTCTTTTCTTGAGAAGCTTTTGCAATAAAAAAAGCAAACAAGACATCTAATATGTCGCGAGTTTTCATCGCCAATGCAATTGATGTAAGGTAATCCGAAAAGAAAATTTCCCCAGGGGCGAGCCCCTGGGGAAAGGTCGAGTTTTTCTACCTTGCCGTTTCAGCAAAAAAATAGGTGAGGTGATGAGACTAGA
>JAFXZT010000080.1 GCA_017541145.1 Bacteroidales bacterium
AAACTGCCTTTGTTGCGTAAAAGCTTTTTTATAAACCAATCAAAACTAATATATTTTCCCATAATATTTTGCGTTTTAGATGTTTACAAATTTTCAAGTTCGTCTTTTGTTAAACCGGTGTATCTTATGATTTTTTCTATCGGTTCGTTATCGGCTTTCATCATACGAGCCATTTCAACGGCTTTTTGTTTTTCGCTTTCCGCTCGTCCTTTTGCAAGACCGACTTTTTCACCCTCATCAAAACCGATAACATGGCTCGACCATAACACACTTTTACTCAAACTTAGACTATCCAAATACCTAAAATACGCTTTACGGTCTTCTTCACTCAAAGAATCAACACGCAAAACTTCACGCGCCTCACTCAAACCTTGCGCCGTATAACTATCAGGAATAAGTCCAGTTTTCAAAAACGAAATCCATTCTTTCAAAGGTGTCGTAACTTCTTCATCAAATTTGTTAACTCGCAAAATATAATAAATCGGGAAAATACCGCTAACTTCTTTCGTTTCAAAAAGTTCCTGCTGTCGTTTGGTTAGTTTTAAGACGTCTTTTTTATTGTTCAAATTCGTAAAGACAGTTGTACCTTTGTAAATATAACCTTTACCTTGTCCCAAACCGAAATACACGATGTTTATAGAAAAAACTTTCGGAACGGTGCGGTATTCGTTGCCAGACTTCGTATATTCGGTTACGACTTTTGCCGTGCCAAACTGCATACGCTGAAAATAATCAATTTCGTGGTCGTTTTGAACCTCGACAATGATTTTTTCATTGTTTTCGTCTTCAACTAAAAGGTCTACGCGGTTGAATTTTTGATCGGAATTTTCCTGATTGCTTTCACTTTCAAGAATAGACTGTATTTTTATTTGCTTTTCTAACAACACACTCAAAAAGCCCTCCAACACAACAAAACTGCCTTTGTTGCGTAAAAGCTTTTTTATAAACCAATCAAAACTAATATATTTTCCCATAATATTTTGCGTTTTAGATGTTTACAAATTTTCAAGTTCGTCTTTTGTTAAACCGGTTATTAAAGCAATATAATCAAGGTCATCACCATGTTGTTTCATTGCACGGGCAATAGTGACGGCTGTTCTTTCTTGAAAGTTAAATCTAAATTCAGATTCAGACATTTCGACATAACAATTTGCGGTTCTTAATGTTTGTTGCAAAGGTAATCATTTTTTTGATAATAACGCAAAATTATGAAATACTATTTGAATTTCAATTGGTTGGAGCAGCCACAAATTCTTTTATTCAACCTTAACAATCACCCTTTTATATGCAACAAGATTAAATTTTCCGTTGTCGTGAACCTCACATATTACGTGAAAAGTTTTTCCGTGGACATCGGATGGAATTTTTACTATTGCTTTTGCATTATCGGCATTGAGGATTTCAAGCGAAACACCGCCGATTTCAGGTTGTTGCCACCATGAAAAAGAAAGTTTGTCGCCGTCAGAATCAAAAGATTTTGAAGCGTCAAGACGTAAATTTTTACCGGATTTCACCGTAATTGTAAAAAAATTTTATCTAACGAATCCACCAAAAATCTTACTTTTACTTACTACGGTATTTTAATAAAATAAAATTTAGTGTTCCGTGAACTTCTTTTGTACATGGAACACCAAATTTTTATACTCCAAATTTCATCTGTTTTTTAACTAAAAACTTCCTTGGTCGTTATCCTTGTTATGAAGTTTCTGTTTTACGTTGATTGCTTTTCCTTTTGAAAAATTCCACGCAAAACCAAGAACAAACATCGATTTGTTGTCGTCGATATGGGTATGATTTTTTTGATAAAGTAACGATGACGGCAATGTTTCACCATCATATTTCGACTTTGTAAATATCCAATAACAACCGGCTGAAAGTTTGATGTTGTTATTGAATTTATAACTCATAAAAAGATGTCCCTGGTTTTCATTAGATTGTAAAAACGAGCCGGAAATACCTTTGCACGGAATATTGCCGATGTAACTGACTTCAAAACCTTTGAGAGTATATTCTACGTAGTAAAAAAACGGACAATAAAAATGGTTGTGATTGCCGATAATATTGCTTGAAAGTTCTTGCTGAAACAAATAGCCGTAAATATTTAACGTGATATCCACTTCTTCAAACGGATAATATGAGATGTCATAAAACAAACCATAATTCTTAAAATTTTTAGCGTTTTGGTAGGTCGCAAAAATATAATCCTCGCCTTCAAAGGTATTTTGTGTGTAATAAGTGTTTACAGCGTTTTGTTCGAGTCCGTAATATAAGTCAAAATTCAAATCAAACTTATCGGAAGAATACGTATAATTCAAATCCAAAGAATATTCTTGAGCGGTTTTCAACTGAGGATTTCCAATTCGCAAAACATTTGGAATCAATAGTTCCGCATTACTGCTGAATTGTGAAATCGACGGCACATCCGGCTTGGAAGAAAAATCCAAAGTCAGGTTTTGAGTTTCACTGATTGCATAATTCAAAACCAACTGCGGCGTAAAAAGCCATTTATCATATTTAGCATCGTTGTTTTCGTTTTTAACAAAAGTTGCACCCGCACTCGCACGGAAACTAAAATCTTCGCCAAATCCGCCCGAAAGTTCTCCGTAGAAATAATCATTTTCGTTTTTTGACGAATATTTGTAAGTGTCATAATTTGAAAGGATGTTGGAAATCTTGAAATCTGAATTTGCGAAAGCACCTTTGTAGCCGGTACTGAAACTAAAATCATCGTTGAAATCAATTTTATATGCCAACTCGCTGATGAGAGATTTTTTGCTGTTTTCAAGGTTCATGTCATCATCAAAAATTGTAGAATTATCGGTAACGGCAAAGCCGTTTTCCTTTTCTTTTTGGCTGACATCGAAATATGTACCAACAAGATTTATAGAGAGTTCCTGATTGTCAGCGAGATTTTTTGAAAAATACAAATCAAGCGAAGGTTTGAAAGTATTTTCGTCGGATTTTGAGATCGAATTGCCAAGTATTTGGATATCGTTTTTTCTGAAATCAACATCAGATTTTGCATCTGAAAATCTCGTAGTAAATACAGGCGTAAAAGTTGCTTGAAAAACAATATTTTGAGGTTTTGAATATGTATATTTTATCTCAGGATTGTTGGTTGTATAGCCAAATTTGTCATGCATATTTTGTTGGTAGATGTTTTTTCGGTTACCAATCGTATAATCATAATTTATACTGCTGATTCTATCCTTGTAATCACGCCATGAAAAAACGTAAGACAAAGAAAATTTGCTGTTACCTTTTACAGCGTTGAAATAAATCATGTCATCACCGAAACCTGTTGTAAAAGCGTGAGTTAAATCAACACCGCCGCTGATACCGTTTGTAGGCTCTTTTGTAATAACATTCAACACGCTACCTGCCTCGGCGTATCTTGCGGGCGGAATTGTAAAAAATTCCACTTTGGCGATTTTGTCGGCAGAAAGTTGTTTCAGGTCGTTATCTGACGCAGAAATACCGTTGATTAGGATTTTAACATCGCCTTTTTTCGTGGATTTCAAACTTCCTGACAGCGGGTCAATTTTTATGCCCGAAACATTTTTCATTAAATCCTGAGCGTTGTATGCGGTTTCAATTTGCTGTTTTGAAAATGTAATCTCTTTGTGATCGGTGAAATTTTTGGTGCGATAATCTTTGATTTCGATTTCCGAAAGTTCTGTAATATCTTCTTCAACCGTAAAATTTTTCACGATTTTTGAAGTGTCGGAAACAGAGATTTTTTCGCTGACATTTTTAATTCCGATTGCTGAAACGGTGAGAAAATAAACACCGTTTTTGATGTCTTTGATTTCGTAATTGCCGCCAAAATCGGTGATTGTTCCGCCGAAAAGTTTTGTGGAATCTTCTGCAAAATAGAATGTTACATTAGCAAAAGGAACTCCTTCCCCATCTGAATTTTTCACACTGCCCGAAATTTTGTTTTGGGCAAAAGCTACGGTATTTATAAAAACCGTAAGAATCAATAAATTTATTATTTTTTTCATTTTATTAAAATATGTTTTAGTTATCGAGAGGAAAACATACATCGTACATGCCAATTTTGTATAAAATTGTATGTCAAGATATTACAATTTTAAATATAAAAGTAAAGTGTAACGAATCTTTACACTACCGTAAATTTTTGTTACACTTTTTATAATTCGTTCCGAGAATTAATGAACGCTTCTGGCAATTGAACTTATGGTATCAAACGCGAAAAGATAATGAAATTTGTCTCGGAGATGTAAAATTAAAATGTATCTTTGCGTTTGCAAACAGAGTTTGATAGCAAAAGTTGAACATAAAATTTTGCAACCAAAATGAAAAAACTGAATTTTGAACTTATACGAAAAATCGACTACATTTTGGTATTTATAGCAGCAATGCTGACAAAAAAGAAAAAATTATCAAATAATTAACAAGAAAAAATATGGAAGAATTAGAACAAGAAAAAAAATTGAAAAATTTGCCCAAAATCCCGACTGAAATTATAACAGTGATTGGTAATTGGTGCGTAATTGTTTCTTTGATAATAAGTTATGTACCGATGCACGGGATGTTGCTAAGTAAATATTTTTGGCCAATATGGCTTTTAGGCACAGCACTTTCGGGTGTTCAATTGGTATTAACAAAAAACAAAATCTCCGGCGCAATAGGATTAGCCGTAACGATTTTTGCGCTGATAAAATATTTATAAGGCTTTCTGACACAGCATTTTAATTTCAACAACGAATTAAACTCCAAATTTTCGTTTAATTCGTTGTTAAAAAATGTGTTTTTAATAATAAGTGATAGTCCGCTTTTGGAGTTCATAACGAGTATCTTCCTTTTGGAATTCGCCGTAATCCTGTTTGTTGGAATCCCATCCGGCGGTTTCGGTTTCAAAAGTTGCAAAACGCTCCGTCCAATTTCCTTGCTCATCACGTTTTAAGATTTGATAGGAAATCTTAATTTTGTAGTTTTGACCTTCGGCAGAGGAGCATTCGAGAGTTTGCAAAAGTTCGCAATCATCGTTGTACGAATACTCATATTCTGCCGCGCTTTCTACACCCTTGGCAACATATTTTTGTACGAGGTTATCATCGTTATAAGTCCAAACACCGGAGATTTCCATGCCGGGAAAATCCTCTATCGGAGATGAAGCCTCAATAATTTTGTCGCCTTCACGCTTTTTAACGCCGCTTACGTTGATTGCCATATCTGTAATGTCACCCGTGAAATGACCGTCGGCATCATATTGCAATGAAAAATAATCATCGTAAGGTTCTTCGGACGGGTTTAGCGGTTTTTGGTTTGCGTCACAATCAGTAATCACGGTTTTAAACGTCTTAACCTTACCAAAAAGATTATGCATCCTTAAATCCTGCGTCAAAAATTGTTCAGTCTTTTTGGGTTTTGGTGTGGAAACTTGTTGAGAAGTAGTTTGAGATGCAACAGTCTGATTTTGTTGCGTTGAGGCTCCACCGCAAGAAAATAAAGCAAGAGCGGCAAAAGCGGAAAAAAAAATAGTTTTTTTCATAATGACTAAGTTTGATATAATTTCTGCCCGCAAATATATAATTTTTTTGATTGTGGAAAAAATAATCTAATTTTGCGCCCGAAAATTTACGAAAAAATGGGTAGAGAGAAAGCAATTTTTAATCGTCAGACATTACTTTTGGGTGACGAGGCGATGAACAACATACAAAGCAAAAGTGTTATAATTTTTGGAGTTGGCGGTGTTGGCAGTTGGTGTGCAGAAAGTCTTGTCCGCAGCGGCATAAAGCATTTAACCATTGTTGATAGCGACAGAGTGTGTATCACAAATGTCAACCGTCAGTTGCAAGCCACAACAAAAACCGTCGGACTTGTAAAAGTGGAGGTTTTGAAGAACCGTCTGTTGGAAATCAATCCTGAGGCAGAAATTAACGCAATTCAGGAGATTTATTCCGCTGAAAACGATTCTATGTTTCAACTCGAAAGTTACGATTATATTATTGATGCAATTGATAGTCTTGAACACAAAGTAAATCTGATACTTAGAGCGTCGGAATGTAATGGAAAATTGTTTTCGGCAATGGGAGCAGCCCTCAAAATGGATCCTACGAAGGTTGAAGTTTCGGAGTTTTGGAAGGTTCAAGGTTGTCCCTTGGCGCGTGCGGTGCGCAATAGGTTTAAGCGTAACAAAACGTTTCCCAAGAAGAAATTTCTCTGCGTCTATTCGCCTGAATTGCTGTGCAATAAGGGAAAAACATCCACTTGCGGCACGAGTGCGTGTATGTGTCCGAAAGCGATAATTGCTGCCGGCAATCCCGAACTTATCAATCATGAATGGTGTTCGTCGAAAGCGCAAATCAACGGAACAGTAGCGCATATAACGGCGATTTTTGGTTTTACTATTGCCGGATTGGTAATTCAGGATATTGTATCGGGAAATTCTAATTAAAGATTTTTACGACTTGAGATTTAAAGAGTAAAGTTGAAAATTTATAATCCGCTATATGTGCAAAAAAATTCAGATTAGCGGATTATAATTTGGCTGATTGGATATTGTTTTCTAAAATCAATTCTAATCCTCATTAAAAATTTCTAATATAGGCGTTTACAAAGTCTGTAATTTCAGTTTTTTGACATCAAAATTTTACATTCTGCTCCATCTTTTTCGAGTTCTTCGTAAGGATTTTGAGCCGAAGCATTTTGTATAATTGTCAGTAATATTGCCAACAACATTGTGAGTTTAGTAATTTTTATTTTATAGTCAACAATATTATAATTGATTTAACGGTAAAAATATATTTGTTATTTTAATTTTTGTATTTAACTTTCGGACAAAATTTTTAACTCATAAAAATTATGAAAAAACATTTTTTAATTTTTCCCTTTGCTGCTCTTGCTTTATTTTCTTGCGGATCGGGAAATCAAAATCAAAATCAGACAACGATTAATACAGAAACAACTATAGCCACTGATAACGATATTGCATCCGATATCTCAACGGATTCTGTTCCCGAGATGTTGAAAAAATTCGTCAACTCCCTACCTCAAACTCCTGATAAACAAATATATCACAACTCAGAGGTTAATGATAAGAATTACAGCAAAAATAATTGTTACGCCTATCCGCTAAAAAGCGGCGGTTATCTGACAATTTTTCAACATACAGAAATGAACAATCAGACTTTAAACGCCTACACTTTCAAAGACGGGAAATTCTACACCGCCGACAACGATTTGCCGATTCCTGATATAAAATTATTATTTCGCGACGATAAAACAAAAGGGCACGAACAAGATATTAAAGAAATTACGGCAATTTTCAACAAACACAGTCGCGATTTCGTTGTTTACGCACCCAATGACAAAAAGCCCGAACTTCGCGCCAAACTTTCAGCTAATTTCAGTGAGGCTGAATATAAAGAAAGTTACGGCGAAATAATTGATTACAGAAGTCTTATGCAATGTTATCAATGGAACGGCGAAAAATTTGTTTTCGTTGACAAATTCACCGAATTTATGAAAAGCCTTCCGCAAACAGCCGACAAATCAAAATATCAGGAAAATGATTTTTATGATCTTCCGTGGGAAATGACAAGCATTACTGAAGATTATTATGCTTTTCCGCTGAAAGACGGCGGTTACATGGGAATGTTCAGTTATAACGGAGAATGTGAAGCTTCGATGTGGTGGGGCGATTACACGTATATTTTCAAAAACGGAACTTTAACCAAGGATGATAACATCCTCCCCGTGCCTGAAGCCGCACTTCTTCTCGACCAAGAAAAATGCAAGCAAAACCCATCGAAAGCAGCAGACATCACCAAGCAGTACAACAAACATCCGAAAGAATATCTACTTTACAGCATTACGGAAAACGGCAACTTGGGCGTAAGCATGAGGGGCAACGGTTGCGAACAATGGGGCGAAGACGATTTGGATTATATGAAAAATGCTGACTATAAATGGGACGGTGAAAAATTCGTCTGCATTTCTGACAACGTCAATGTTGCCGCCGAAGTTGCCGCAAAAATTGACATCAACCGCGAAGAATGGAATAAAGGTAAAAGTTACGGTAATTTGACATATACATTTTCTAATGAGTTCCGCGAAGAGCCTGCCACGGTAACAATTTATTGTTATCCTTTCAAAACCGGCGGACATTTTGTTGTAAAGATGTTAAGTGACATCGGAGATTGGACTTGCAACGAATACATTTACAAAGACGGTGTTCTAAAAGGTACGAAAGATATTTTGCCGACTTGTGCTACAGCTGCCGAAATGCTCAATCCCGACGAACTCAAAGGTCACGAAAAGGATTTACAAGAATTGGAAAAACTTTACAAAGAGAATCCGAGAAATTTCATTTGTTATTGGTTTGATGTTGAAGAACAGACTGTTATGCTGGAGTTCAGACCATTCAGCCGCGTAGATTGGGACGAAGACAAAGTTGAAACATTTTTTCAAATGAATCTCAATCCGAGTCTAAAATACAAATGGAACGGCGAAAAATTTGAAAAAGAATAAGGATATTTTCCTGTAAACTTTTTACTACAACAATTTGGATTGATATATTGATTTACTTTTACAAATATTTGTAACATCTTGAAACAAACATATTTGCGACAGACAAAACACGTCAAATAAAAATGAACACAATAATACTATTTTGGAATCCTGAAATTTCAAGCATAAAATACAAAGACTTTCAGGAGATGATTCAAAACGCCGATACCGAAACATACAATTGGAGCGTTTATGAGCACGATAAAGCCCGAAATGGTGACAGATTTTTTCTTGTAAAATGCGGAAACTCAAAGAATAACGGAATCTGTATGAGCGGTTATTTTGTTTCCGATCCATGGCAAGGCGAAGATTGGTCGGGCAAAGGTCGCGAAATTTTTTACATGGACATGACGGTGGAAACGGCAATCAATCCTCAGTTTTTCCCGATATTACCCGCCGAGGACTTATGTTCGGCAATCCCGGATTTCGATTGGACGGGCGGACATTCGGGCAGAATTCTTGCACGAGGCGCCGACTTGTTGGAAGAGATTTGGGATTATTATTTAGAAAAACACAGTTATTTATTTAAACCTCAAACATTTAGAAAGAAATGGTAAACACACCTGATATTACACCCGAAAGCCGTATGCTCCGTTTAGAGTACGACGAATTGAAGAAAAAATTTACTGACTTGATGTTAACATTTGAGGATATGAAACAGCACTTAGGACCGAAAATCAGCGCATTGTACCTCAATTTGTTAGGCAACAAAAAATACGAAATTCTCAACCTTCAAGTAGAAATCAAAACACTTGAAATGCGCAAGCAACTATTACAAAGTTACATCAACCGCGACCAAACACCCGACTTAAAAACGATTTCAAAACAAATCCAAGAAACGGTTGAAACTTATAATCAAATGCTTGAAAATGAGGCTCAAAAATTAAAAGACGCGAAAACATTGCTTGAAGCTCCGGTGCTAAATCCCGAGGATACAGCCGAAGCCAAAAGCCTTTACAGGATGTTGGTAAAACACCTTCACCCCGATGCCAATCCCGACCTAACCGACAAGGAAAAGGATCTTTTCTTGGTGGTACAAACTGCGTATTCTGTTGGCGACTTGGAAAAACTAAGAGAAATATGTCTTACCCTCGATAGCGGAAAAATCATAAACACAGATACTTGTACAGCCAATCTTTCGGAATACATCAACAAACTGAAAACCAAAATTTCAGGATTAGAACAGAAAATTGCCGACCTCAACAAGATGTTTCCGTTCAATTTGAAAGACAAAATTACAGACAAAAATTGGGTGCAAGAAGAACAGCAAAAAGACAAAGAAACTGTCGCGCAACTAACAGAAAAGCGAAACAATTTATCAAAAATAATTGCCGTAATGGAAGAATATAAAACCGTAAAAAAATGAATACAGGAATAGTAAAACTTTCGCCGGAACTTTTAGCGTTAATCGGAACGGGAAGAACAAACAGTCTGATGCCGTTCAGCCGTGAGATTTTTTTGTTGGACATCATCATTGCGGGAACAACTTATTGCGAAAACATCCACGACATCGAGCCGGAACTACTGCCCGGAACGGTTTTAAGAATGATTCGACAGCCCAACAACGAACACGACGAACTTGCGATAGGAGTCTATCACAAAGAAATCCGCATCGGATGGGTTCCACAACAACTCAATGCCGTCATCAGTCGTCTGATGGATGCCGGCAAAGAATTTTTCTGTCGCATAGAATCCGTTGAAGACGTGCGCTCATGGGTAAAAATCAACGCAAAAATTTACATGGTAGAATAAAATTGAGTGTCATGAGTACAGAGTTCTTTGTTCCGTTTTCCGTGGGTTTGCACCCACGGCGAAAATCATACACCGCTCCGCGGTTTCTTAAATGCAAAAAACGCAGTGCAATTTCACAAATGCAAGGAAAACCGCGGAGCGGTGTATGAATATAAACGTGGGGACAAACCCACGGGAAACGCAATTTCACAAACGCAAGAAAAAACGCGGAGCGGTGTATGAATACAAACGTGGGTGCAAACCCACGGAAAACGCAATTTCACAAATCCAAGAAAAACCGCGGAGCAGTGTATGAATATAAACGTGGGTGCAAACCCACGGAAAACTACGACAAAAAAAAATAATAATTAACAACAAAGCTAAAAACTACAATGGCAAACACATATGTAAAAATATATCTGCATATAACATTTCACGTTAAAAGTAGAACGATACCGATGCGAGAAATGGATTTAGAACGTATTTTTGCTTATATCGGCGGTATCGTTCGTGATACGGGCGGCATAGCTTTAAAAGTGGGAGGTATTGAAGACCATATACATATTCTTGCTGCAATGCCCAAAAACAAAACACTGCCGAATTTTATGCGCGAAGTAAAAGCCGTAAGCAGCCGATGGATAAAAAGTCTAGATCCATATTATTCGTTTTTTATGTGGCAAGACGGTTATGCTGCATTTTCAATAAGTGCATCAAGACTTCAATCCGTAATAAAATACATCGACAATCAACGAGAACATCATAAAGTTGAAACATACGAAAACGAATGCAAAAAATTACTTAATGCATACAGCATAGAATACGATGATAAATATTCGCTCTGTGATTAAAACTCAATAAGATAGTATTTTTTGTTCTAAATTCTGTGTTCTATGTACCGTTTTCCGTGGGTTTGCACCCATGGCGAAAATCATACACCGCTCCGCGGTTTCTTAAATGCAAAAAAACGCAGAGCATTTCACAAATCCAAGAAAAACCGCGGAGCGGTGTATGAATATAAACGTGGGTGCAAACCCACGGAAAACGCAATTTCACCAATCCAAGAAAAACCGCAGAGCGGTGTATGAATATAAACGTGGGTGCAAACCCACGGAAAACGCAATTTCACAAATCCAAGAAAAACCGCGGAGCGGTGTATGAATATAAACGTGGGTGCAAACCCACGGAAAACGCAATTTC
>JAFXZT010000081.1 GCA_017541145.1 Bacteroidales bacterium
ATCGTCGTCGTCGTCATCATCATCGTGTAAGTGTCCGTGAGTGAATGTGAAGCTTTCCAAAATTTTGGAAACTTGTCTTTTTGTACGGTCGCTGTCATCAAAATCGAAGTAAGCGTAAACGGCTTTTGAGCGGCCGCTAAATCCGATTGCTACCAAACCCCATTCGCCGTCATCTTCGTCTTTGTATTCACCCAAAAGATAAACGCCTTCGCAATTTTCACCGCTGAAATTTTCAATTTCGCTGTCTCTTACACGAAGTCCGTTTACTTTCGCTCTTTCTACGAGTTTTTCTCCGAGTTCTTTTGAAGTATAATCACTGCAATCAAACGGTTTGATTGTAACCGCCATGTGAGTGTTTTTCGCTACAAATTTGTCTGAGGTATTTGTAGTTACTTCCAAACTTTCCGGAAGTGAAAACTCAAAGTGATGGTATTTCCATTCATAAGTTTCTTGTGCAAATGTGCTTAATACAGAGCAAATTGCAATCAATGCTGTTAATAATATTTTCTTCATTTTTAAATTATTTTTTATTTATTGTTTTTTGTTTATTATAAGATAAAAAAAAACTGTTTTTACATAATTTATTGTTGAAAAAAAAGCAGAATTTGCGATAAATATCGCAAACCCTGCCTTAGGAAAAAAACTTATTTAATGAGGAAACAGTAAATACAAACTCGTTTTTGTATTCAAAATAAATCAGTTACGATATTTTGAAACCTATTACTAATATATCATCGACTTGCTTGTATTCGGTTCCCATCCATGCTTCGATTTTCTCGTTGAGAATATCTTTTTGTTTCGGAAGTGGGTTTTCCGATATTTCCAATAAAAGTTTTTTCAATCTGCTGGACATGAATTTCTTTCCGGTTTTGCCGCCAAATTGTGATGCGTAGCCGTCAGAGAAAATATACACGATGTCGTCTTTTTGCATTTCGATGTCGTAAGTTGTAAAACCAACATCCACATAGTCGTGAATACCAATCGGCATTCGGTCAGCGCGATATTCTTCGATTTCGCCTTCTCTTACAAGGAACATCGGGTTGAATGCACCGGAGAATTGCAATTGTTTTGTATCCAAGTCCAAAATACAAATTGCAATATCCATACCATCTTTTGCTTCGTCTATTCTACCTGTCTGCTGTAGCGATTCTATGATGCTCTCTCTCAGGAGGTCAAGAATATGTCCGGAATTCAATTTGTCTTGGTTGTTTACAATAATTTCGTTCAGGTAAGCAGAGCCGAGCATACTCATGAATGCGCCCGGTACGCCGTGACCTGTACAATCCGCTGCCACTATTACTGCATAATTGTTGATATGTTTGAAGTAATAGAAGTCGCCGCTTACGATATCTCGCGGACGGAAAAGTATGAAGAAATCCTGCAATACTTTTTCAATATTGTCTTCGGTCGGCATTATCGCGGTCTGAATTCTCTTCGCGTAATAAATACTATCCATGATTTCTTTCTGGTGATGTGCAATTTCGTCACGCTGCTGAGTTGCAATATTTTTCTGTACTTCAAGTTCGTCTCTTTGAGAGAGAATTTCAGATTTCTGTTTCTCAAGAGTTGCGTTCTTTTCTTCGATTGCATCTCGCTGAGTAACAATTTCTTCTCGCTGAATTTCCAACTCGCTGTTTTTAAGCTCGATGGCTTCTTTCTGTTTCTTGATTTCTGAAGTACGTTCTTCTACAATTTGTTCAAGATGTTCGTTTCTGAGTTTCAGTTGAGCCTCTCTTACTTTCATTGTAGCAGTGATAATTGCAAGTGCACCAAGTATCATTATCGCAATAAACCACCATTTGCGATAATACGGTTTCATAATTTCAAAATTGTAAGGTGTTGAGTAACACCAAATTCCATCTTTACCTTTTGCTCTGTAAACAAATTGGTATTTGCCGGGAGGAAGGTTTTGATAACTTGCTCTGTGTTCTTTTCCGGATGATGCAACGTAGTCGTTTTCAAGACCTTTCATGTAAAATTCGTACGTAATTGCAGCCTCGTCCTTGAAAGAAAGTCCTGCGAGTTCAAATACAAAGTTGTTCTCATTGGCAGAAAATTTATTTCTTGTTTGTGAAATTTTTTCGCCGTTCAGTAAAATATTTTCAAGTCGGCATTGAGGTACAGTTTTGCCGGTTTTTTCTTTCTTTAAATCGTAAACTGAAATGCCGTGGAATGTTGCCACGAACAATACACCTTTTGTATTTAGAAGTAAACCGTCTGTTACAATTTCATTACCGGAAAGTCCGTCATTGGCATCTACGGTAAATTCTACTTTGTTTTCATTGATATTGTAGTAACAGAAACCTTTGTTTGTTCCGAGCCAAAGGTGCATTTTGTCTCTTGAAATTTTTATTGTATTGATTGAATTGTCCGGAAGTGTCGGAATATCAAGCATTTTGAGATTTCCATCGCTTGTAAAAATTCCCAAACCGTTTTCTGTACCTACCCACAATTCGTTGCCGATAGTTTCCAATCCGAGTACAGCTGTATTTGTCGGTTTCAGTCCTTCAAATGTCAATCCGTTGAATTTTACAAGTCCGGTATTGTTGCCGCCAATTATGATGTCGTTGTAAACTACCAACTTGCTGATTGCCGATGTATACGCATTTCCGATTGGAATCGGTTGATTTTCAAATCCTTGTATTTTGTAAACTAAACCTTCAACTCCTGAGAGCAAGAATATTTCGCCTTTCGGGGCTACAAATATGCCTCGCAAGTTGAAAATTTTGTTTTGAAATTTCATTTCTTTTTTGATTGCTAATGTCTTGCAATCCAATACATAACAACCGTAAGTGTCAGCTACAAAAATATCTCCGTTTTCAAGGTTTGCCACTACGTACGGTATTCCTTCGCCGTCAAAATGTTTTGAATATTCTACCAATTCTTGATTGTAGTAGTAAATCTTGTTGTTGAACGCCATCCAAATTCTTCCGTTGCCGTCTTCGTTGATATTGTTCATGTAACTGTTGATTTCTTCAGGATAGAGATTTCTCAACGAACGGTTTGTAAGTTTTTGAATACCACCTGAATATCCAAACCAATAGTTGTCTTCCTTATCTTCGAGGAAGGAGAGGAGTTTTAGATTTTTCAGACCAATTGTTTGATCGTATTTTATGGCGGTCTGTTTCAGTGAGAATATCTGATATGCCTCAAAATCAGAGAGTAAGAAAATTGATCCGTCACGATTTTGTTTTATTGTGTGGATTCTCTGTTTTGTTGGAATATTTATTTTCTCGTTGATTTTCAGACTGTCGATATTTCCGCGTGTAAATTGCGAATAGTTTCCGGTGTATATTCCGTTGGTTGTAGAAAGCCAAATTGTATTTTCGTCAACATGTACAGCATAACAATTTTGGTTGCTGATTTGTTTCAACTGGTTTTCTTTGTCAAGAGAATAAAAACCTTCCGGTGCCGCAATCAAGATATATTTTCCGGATTTGAATTGCGCTACCGAGTTTATCAAACTTGGCAATGCCGGAATTTGACTACTCATCTGAATTTGTTGTTTGTTGTTGTTACTCAGATAGTAAAGTCCTTTGTCACCGTACAAATATTTGTTGTCGTTTTGGTCTATGAAAATATGTTTGAACGGAATATTGTCAAAATATTGTGTGAAATTTCCGTTTTTATCCAAACAACAAACGCCATCCAGTGTCGCAAAATAAATTCGATTTTTAGAATCTTGTGCGATGTCAAAAACAATATTATTTTGCAAACCGTTTTCGTTGTAATATTCCACCATTGTACGACCGTTGAATTTGATTGCTCCGGCGTGAGTTCCAAACCACATGTATCCGTCGTTGTCTTGGTAAACGCACATAATATCCTCTTGCGGCAATCCTTGGTCAGAGCCGTAAAATACAAACGGGAAATATCCTGATTGATATGTTTTGTACAACGCATTCAAGTGATTTTGAGCGGCTTTGTATGGTATGCCGGCTTGTTCGAGGAATGCATCGTTGAGGATTCCGAGTACCTTGCTCGACTCCAAAAATTCCAAAATCTTTTGTCTGAGTTTCGGTTGTTGTTTTTTGATACCCCAACCTACTTGATAAATTTCACCGATTACAAATTTTGCTTCAAGTTGTGAATATTTCGGCAAGTCATAGATGTCGAAGTTCACAATTGAGTAGTCGGCATTACCTTTTATTATTTCAGAGAAAAATTCGTTAGCCTCCTTATAATAATAGTTGTCGATTTTGTTTTCGATAAGATCTTCTTCGTATGATGAACCTTTTGAAGTAACACCGCGATATTTCTTTAAGTCCTTGATTGACTTGATGTCAACATCTTTTCTTGCTACAACGATGTTTGCAGTAGGTAAAACATCAATGATATCAATTTTGTTGAGACGCCAATCCACAGGCGAAAGCAAGTCGCAAGCAATATCCACATTGTTGAATGTTTCCGGGGTGTATGCGCTGTCCTTTACAATTTCGCCTTTTGAATCTTTGAAATAGTCGGAAATACTTGGTATTATCCTGATTTCTATATCGATACCAAGATATTTTGCAAATTCGCCAGCCAAATAATGGTTGAATTGTTTTTGTCCGTAAGGGTGATAAATCATTTCGCGGTCACGGAGCGAAACTATCAGTTTGCCCGATTCCATAATCTCGTCCAAATCGCGATAACTTACATTGTTTTGAGCGTCAATCTCTGAGTATGAGTTGATTACCTCGTTGTATGATGAATTGTCAATACCGAATTTGTCAGTAAACAATTGGTCAAGAACTCCCGTACCTTTTATCATGTCGAAAAAGTTATCGATTTCGTTTTTGAGAGTTCTGTTGCCTTTTTCCACGCACCACGCCACATGATCGGGTTTCGCAATCGGGAATGCAAGTTTAAATTTCGGATTGTCGTTTACGAATTGCAAACCTACGTAAGATACTGTTACAAAGCCGTCTACGCGTCCTGCTCTTGCAAGTGCCTGAGATTCTTCTTCACTTTTGGTTTTTACAATTTCTATCGCACCGTCAAGATATTCGTTGATGAGTTCGATATTTTTTTCGTAAGATGAGTTTTCCAAAATTGCAATTCTCAATCCGGCTAAGTCGCTGTATTTCTTGATTTTGAATTTTTCTTTTTTGGTTTGTAATTTTTCCGGCTGAAAGAAATGTTCGATTACAGATTTCTGATTCCTGTTTGTTCTTACAATCAAAAGGTCAGAAACCTGCATTGTACCTGCGAAATCGAAGAATTTTTCGCGCCACGGATAAATGTACGTTGTACCACAAATGAAGTCCGCTTTCTGCAAAGCGTCAGGAGTGTAATAGATTGAATCGTCGCTCATGTAGTTTTCAGGCACTCGTCCGTTATGCGAAAACATCTCGTTCCAAGTGATAGGTACTATCTCGAGTTCGCAGTTCAGAAATTTTGCAAACTCGCTGGCAAACTGTCTGTTAACAGTCTGCATACCACTTTGCGTAAAAGCGGCTCTTACCACTCCGCTTCTTCTGATTTCATCGAGCGTACGACCGTAACTTTGTATTACAGTCAATAATAATATTAATAGTGGTATATACTTTTTCATCTGTTTTCCTTCAATAAGATGCTTGTAAATTCCATTAGGCAAATATACAACATTTTTATTGTTATCAAACAATTATTATCAATTTTTGTGCCTTATTTCCCTAATTTTTTTTCTTGACGTAAAAATCGGTCTTATTATATTCGCAAATTTTTGGTAATTCTCTCAGTTTTTTCCCTTTACTGTAAAAATTATTCACCAATTTACCATAAAATGGGGATAAAACATGTTGTAAAATCCCTATTTTATGGTATTGCCGTTTTTTATTTTATCAACTAATTTTGCAGTGTACAAATGAAAGAAGTTCATCTTCTTCCAACGATTTGATTGTTTGTTTGATTTTTTTTAACCTAAAAATGCCGGATTGATTAATTTCTGCCGGCATTTTTTTTAATTTGTCTTGATTTTCAGCGATTTTACCATTTCAAACATATCGTTTTTGTTTTCTACAATTCGTTTTTGTGAAGTCATTGCATATACTTGATAAAAATTTGTAGCACTTTCGTACAAACATAATACAACGTATGACTTTTCGCCTTTTATTTTTTCTTTGTATTCTAGGATTCTGGCTTTTAAATCGTTGATTATTGTATCTTTGTTTTGCTTGGATTCTATCGTAAAATTGTCCGAATGGTTTACCAAATGGTCAATCACCAAAAATTCAAATCCGGCAAGCCCGTAAATATTTTTGTTTTTTGTAGAATCAAAACATTCTGCCTCGCTAAACACCTTGATATTCTGGTCGATAAGCTTTTTGTATTCGTGAATATCCTCTTCTATTACCATAAACGAAATGCCCTTGTCGAGATTTGCGTATTGAATTTGCGCCGAACTATTTATACCCGACATCGTGTGCATATCTTTGGGCAATGTTACAGTATATTTACCGTTTGGAGATTCTATAAACTGTTTATTATCAGAGTTTTGATCATTTTTACAGCCGGTTGGTATCAATGCTGCTGCAAGCAAAAATATTTTTATCAGCTTTTTCATAATTAGGGTTTTATCTTTAAATATTCTTCTAATCTCCGCATTCCTTCTTGCAAGTTTTCCAACGAATTTGCATAAGAAAAACGCAGAAATCCTTCACCTTGACTGCCAAAATCTGTGCCAGGGGTTACGCCAACGTGCGCATTTTCCAATATTTCAAACGCAAATTTATAACTGTCATTGGTAAATTTTCTTGCGTCGGCATAAACGTAAAACGCTCCTTGTGGTTTTGTCCAAATTTTGAACCCGATTTTTTCCAACACACTTATTAAATATATGCGTCGCTCGTTATAAATTTTTTTCATTCTTTCCACATCTTCACTTGCATATTTTATAGCAGCAATTCCGGCATATTGCGAAACTGACGGTGCGCAGATGAAAAGATTTTGTTGCATAATTTGCAAAGTTCTCATATATTGCTCAGGTGCAACAAGATAACCAAGTCGTAAACCTGTCATCGCAAATCTTTTGGAAAAGCCGTTGAGCACAAAAGCATTTTTCGTGTATTCAAGAATAGAGTGAGCTTTGCCTTCGTAAACCAAACCATGATAAATTTCATCTGAAATTACAGTAATTCCCAGATTAGCAATAGATTGCATGATTTCAGGTTCAATCAAAGTTCCAAACGGATTGGATGGTGAATTAATAAAAATTGCTTTTGTTTTACATGTTATAGCCTTTTTAACATCCTCAATATCAATCTTAAAACCATTTTCCGGTGCAAGTTTTATTTCTTTGGGCACGGCATTAACAGCCAAAATAAAATTGGAGTAGCACGAATATCCGGGATTAAAAACAATAACCTCGTCGCCGGGAGAGCAAAGCACACGCAATACCATAAGAATCGACGGTGACGAGCCGGCATCTACAACTATTTGATTTTCACTGAATTCTACGCCATATTCTCTTTTGTAAAGGTTTTTGATTTCATTACGTAAATCCACATCACCGAGCGAATGAGTATAATGTGTTTTACCAAGTTGCATTGCCTCGTTAACCGCATTTTTTACGCAAGCCGGTACATCAAAATCCGGTTCACCAACTTCCATGTGAATTATGTTAATACCCTTACGTTCAAGCTCTTGAGCCTTTTCCAAAACCTCCATTACAATGAAGGGTTTCATTTTTTCTAACATGATGATTCCTTTTTTTAATGCTACAAAAATACTTTATTTTGTAATAAAAAATTCATTTTGAAAAAACTTTTTCAACTATTGGTACGAAAATGTACGCAGAAAACCGTTCAAATGAATTGAATTTGAAAAATTTGTAAAAAAATGTAAAGATTTTAAAAATATTAACAATAAATTAAACGGGTGTTTCGTTTTTTCTGTGTATGTTTGCTGCGTGATACAGTTAAACACATATTCACAAAAATTAATTTATTAACAAAATAATTTATCAACTTTAAAACAAATTAAAAATGAAGAAAATTTTCTTTTCAGGTGCAGCAATTTTCATGCTTGCCCTTGGTTCATTGACAACCACAGTTTCACTTTCATCTTGTAGCAAAGATGATGATTCAACAGTTGTTGACCTTGTTTCTGTAGACGAGGTAATTGATGCATCTAACTTTAAGATTAGAGCTAACTCAAACGGAACAATTACTTTTATTGGTGATGTTTCTTCAAATGCTAAAATCAGAACATTTCAACTTCAAGATCAGTCAGGTAAGGCCGTTTATGACTTCCTCGAATCAAATGATCAAGTTAAAGAAAAAATCAAAAACATTGCTGATGATGGTAAAGTAACAAAAGAAAAAATATTCAGTCTTACAAATATTACAAGTTCTGAAATTCCAGTTGATCTTTACACACTTGTAATCAAAACTAAAGCAACAAAGAACCCTGTAAACGTAGCTTTGGGTGAAACTTTGGATTACAAAATCGGAGCATCAAAATCAAACACTGGTTCTTATCTCTCAATTGTTAACAATGAGGCTTTCAATATGGAAACAGCAAAAACAAAAGCTTGTGAAATTATTGCTGAATCTTCTGAAGATGGTAAGACTGTTACAGGTTTGAAAAGAGGTTCTAAGGCAGCAAATTCAGAAATCGCAGCTAAAGCTGGTAAAGTTGCTCTTTTCCAGAATGGTTCAGCTGTAGAATCTATCACTAAAGGTGGTGTTATTATCACAGCTAGCGGTTGTATTTGTAAAGTTAATGATATTGTCAACACAGCTGATGGCGATGCTACAGTAAAAGCAGTTACCATCAAATCAGCAAGTGGTTTAACTGTTGACGTTAATGGTTATTCTTTTTCTAAATAATTTCTGAATTCATCTAGAAATTAAAATATTATTAAGTCCGGAGTTTTTAACTTCGGACTTTTTTTATGTAAAAAAAAAACCTTTTTCTTGATGCAAATTTCTTAGTTTTTGTTTGTTTATCTTAAATTTATTGTATATTTGAGGAAACTCAAAAATCAATTTGTATGAAAGTATTTTGTATTCTGTTTTTTTTGTTAACTATTTGTCAGCCAGTTTTTTCCCAGTCGGATGATGTTGTTATAATTTCGTCGGACACTTCGGATTCTACTGCAAAAATTTTTAATTACAGAGGTACTGATAATTCCGAAGACGGTTGGGAAAATTATCACGAGCATATCGCAAATTCTCATCGTTTCAACAATAGTTCGTATCTGACCAAAGGTTGGAGAATTTTTTGTGAATTTGGAGTTCAAAAGGCTTTTGACCGTTATACTTGCAGCGTTTTGGATTTTTCGTTTTCTATTGGTTGGCAGCTTAATCCGTATGTCTATTTTGGAATCGGAGTAGGAGAGCAAGCTTATTTAGATCATTGGTATTATGGAACTTACGACGAAAGTGCGACTCTTGCTTTGGTTTTGCCGCTCTATATGGATTTGAGATTCGATTTTCTTGATCGCAGAATTACACCGTTTTTGGATTTGCGTTATGGTTATTCTGCTACCGACGATGAGTACAATGATTATTCCGGCATGTATATCAATCCGTCGGTAGGAGTGAGGTTATGTAAAGTAAATCTATCTTTCGGTCCTGAGTTTGTAAAACTGCATTATCCGTGGAATGTTAAAACTGTCAACAAAAATGGGGCTATCGAATGCCATGATATAAAATTTCAGGCATCTTACATGTTTAAAATTTCATACGAATGGGGCGGAACTTTTTAGCCTACTCTGCTGAGTGTTAACAATTTAGCATGGTCGATAATCTCAATTTTTTTACCGCTTATTGTAATTATTCCGTCGTTGGAAAATGTACGCAATGTATGTATCAATTGCTCTTTGCTACAGCCTGCGTAATCTGCCAATTCTTGTCTTGAAAGGCTGAGACTGAATGACTTAGATTCGTAAATTTTGTCAGAAAGATACAATAATACATCAGCAATTCGTCCGTTGCTTTGTTTTTTGGCGATAGAAATAAAGTTGAAAATTGCTGATCTGAACATCTGAGTTCCCATACTCATTATTTCAAACAAAAATTTTCTGTTTGTTGTTGTAAAAATTTTGAATTTATTCAAATTTATTACACAGCCTTGACATTCTTCAATTGCAATTATGGTGAATAAATTTATATCTTCATTAAGAATATTTGCTAAACCCAATAATGTTTGAGCTTTGTCGATTGCTACGATAAGTTCTTTACCGTTGCTGTCGCTTACAAATTTTACTATTCCTTCAGTTAAATATATTAGTTCTGTACATTTTACACCTTGTTTGAATATAGTTTCGCCTTTTTTGTAAGTATGTTGTGTTGTAGTTTCAAAAATCGATTTAAATTCGTTTTCTGTCAGACCTTTGCAAATTCCGTGTTTGAAAAAGCAGTTATCACACTTTGTTAAATTTGTATTCAACATTTTGTTTCCTTATTGTTTATTTGTTTTCGCTGCAAATATATTGAATTTATTTGTTATATGCTAATAAATTTCTTCACCTTCTACCATGATGTTTAGAATGCCTTCTACTTCTGAAAGTTTGTTCACGAGTTTTTCGAGGTGATCTTGGTTTCTTACGTAAACTTCCAACTGTCCTGAAAAACTGCAATCATCGGTTTCGATGTGTATCATTTTCAGATTCAAGTCGAATTCTTGTGTTACGATTGTTATGATTTTTTGTGCAATACCTTTTCTGTCAACACCTTCCAAATTCAGTTTGGCAATTCCGCTAAGTTCTTTTGATTCTTTCCATGTTACGGGAATCAAACATAACGGATTTTCTTTTACTTTCATTTGTGCGTAGAGACAAGTTTTCTTGTGGATATACACACAACTTTTGTCATCTGCCAAAATTCCTATCGCATCGTCGCCCGGCAATGTGTTGCAACATTCTGCCAATTGGTAAGTTACGTCGCCGTTGTCGTCTTTTACGAGTTGACTTATATCGGATTCGTTTTCTTTGTTGTTGTTACCGAATTGTAGTTTCCAAAATCTTACGATTGTGTTGCCGACTGCTTTTTTTACGCTGTTTTCCAGTTCTTGGGTCGTGATTTTTCCTGTAGAAACAGCATGATACAAATCTGTTTTGGTGTTGCATGAAAAATCAGACATCAAGCTGGTAGTCAGAGCTTTCTCGTTTTTTACCTTGTATTTCAGGTACAGATTATGAAGTATATTTTGTCCCTCGGCAATTTCTACTTTTATAAAATCGTGAAGCTGCTCTTTCAAGATATTGAAAGCCTGAGTGGTTTCTACGATATTCAGCCATTCCGGTTTGGGTTGAGTGTAATTGCTTGTAACAGGTTCTACAAGGTCGCCGTTATGAAGTTTTGTACTTATTGACATCATTTTGTGGTTTACCTTGGCACCGATACAAGATTTTGCCATTTCTGGATTTTTGATGTAAGCATAGTCCAAAACTGTAGCACCCGATTTTAACGCCATAACATCGCCTTCGGGAGAGTATACCGAAATTTCGTCGGAAAGAAGGAGTTTGAAATCTTCCAAAAAGTCAAAATTCCTGATATTCGGATCTTCAAGTTTCTCCTTGATAGTCTTGAGTTTATCGTCGAATTCTGCTTTTTTGTCTTTGATTCCTTTGTATTTCCAGTGAGCTGCAAAACCGTATTCTGCAATTTCGTTCATGCGTTCGGAGCGGATTTGTATTTCCACCCAACGTTTGTTTCTTGAATCGTAAACTGTAATATGATAAGCTTCATAACCGTTTTCTTTCGGCTGTGTAATCCAATCACGAGTGCGCTCCGGATGGATGTAATAATCTTCTGATAATAATTGTACAATTTTCAGACATTCTTCTTTCTCATGCTCCGGATCTTTCGGCGTGAAAATTATTCTCAATGCAAATTTGTCGTATACTTCATCAAATGTTACATGTTTTTTTTTCATTTTTTGATAGATGGAGTACACACTTTTGGGACGGCCTTTGATATCGAATTTTATTCCGTTTTGTACAAGTTTTGCAATTATCGGAAGGCTGAATTTGTTGATATAATTTATCGACGCATTTTCCGAAAGTTGCATAAGTGAACTTATCTCGTTGTATGCCTTTCTGTTGAGAAATTTAAAAGATAAAGTTTCCAATTCGGTTTTTATCTTACTCAATCCCAATCTGTGAGCTAATGGTACATAGATTTGCATTGTTTCGTAAGACACTTTGTATTGAGTGTCCATCGATTTGATTTCCAATGTTCTAAGATTGGTAAGTCTGTCGGCAAGTTTTATGAGAATTATTCGTATATCATCGGTAAGTCCGAGTATAATTTTCTTGTAAACTTCTGGTTCTGAATCTTTGAAATATTCACTTGTACCTTTTATTCTTACGAGCGAATCCACAATAAACGCGATTTTCTCGTTGAAAAGGTTTGCGATGTCGTCTTTTTTGTAATCGGTCTGAAATGTTATTTCGTGAAGTAATCCCGCTGCTGCGCCCACTGCACCAAGTCCGATATCTTGTACTACAATAGACATCACGTCAAACAAATGGTATATAAAGCTATCGCCGGTGTGTCTTTTCTGACCTTTGTATACATTACGTGCTAAATTGTATGCTTTGCGTACAAGTGCCTTGTCTTCCGGTGTTTTAAAGTAGAGATCGCCTACCATCAACTGTTCAAACATCCTGTCCGTATCCTCTTCGGTATATACCCGTCGGTGCAAAATAGTTTCTGCCGGTGTTAATTCTTTTTTCTCTGCTCTAACTTCTGCCATATTTAGTGATTGTTACTGTTTGATATTTTATACTGCTTTTTTTAGAATTTGTTTCAAAAACATCAATTGTTTTTTGGGTAAAATTTATTTTTAATCCAAACGGTGTCCGCAATAAGGGCAGTAATGTTTTTTGCCGTTGTCGTCTGTTGTATCATGTTTACAACTTTCGTTTGCGTTTTCTTCCGTTTCATCGTTGGAAGTGTCCGGATTTTCGTCTTCTGTTTTTGTTGATTTGTTATCTTTTATTTTGTTATCACTCTTTTGTGTTTCTTTTATCTCGCTGATTTTCTGTAAAAAACCTGCGCTAATAATACCGGTAGGCATCGCTACAAGTCCTATTCCGAGAAATGCCATAATGCCTCCTACAATTTTTCCAAGCAAGGTTTGTGGTACTACGTCGCCGTATCCGATGGTTGTAAGTGTTACAATTGCCCACCAAAAACAGCTTATCACATTCGGAAATGCTTCCGGATAATCTTCATGTTCAGCGTAATACATAACAAATGATGATATTATCATTACTATTATAATAAGGCATGATGTTACCATCAATTCTGCTTGTTTTTCTTTGAAAACGCTGCCAATGATATCAATAGAACGATTGTAACGTGCTATTTTCAGTACTCTCAAAAATCTAAATAGTCTGAACATCCTGAGTATTCGCAAATCTATATTTGTAAAACTCAAGTAGTATGGCAAAATTGAAATCAAATCAATCAAACCGTAAAACGAGAAAATATATTTTTTTATACTTTTCCATTTGTTCCGGTGTATTGGATAATCTTCGTCATCAAGATGCGCAGTTAAAATTCTTGATAAATATTCAAAAGTGAACACAATTACTGTAAAAAAGTCAAATTGCAAAAAATAATCTCGGTACGGTACAAAAATCGAGTCGTCCGTTTCCAAAGTCATTTCGCCGACTGACAGTATAATCAAAAACATCATGAAATAGTTGAATGCTTTTGATAGTTTGTTATGTTCGTCTTTTACATCAAGTAAATAATGTAGTGCACCTTCTAAATTATTATAAGATTCTTTAATTTTTGCCATAGTTTTTGTTCAGCTGTATTTGTAATGTAATTGATTTTTAGAATTTTAGTCTTGCATCCGGAGCGAGGTCCATAGTTGCAAATTCGCCTTTCTGATATTTAAAATATCCGGCACCGGCAATCATAGCAGCATTGTCGGTTGTATATTTACGTTCAGGAATAAAAACTTCCCAACCGCATCTTTTTGCTGTTTCTGTAAGAGTATCACGGAGTTCTGAATTTGCCGCAACACCGCCGCCTATTGTTATTTGTTTGATACCTGTTTGTTTTACAGCCTTTTTGAGTTTGTCAATCAAAATGCTGATAATCGTATATTGCAACGATGCACAAAGGTCATCAATATTTTCGTCGATAAAATTCGGATTAGTTTTCATCTCGTCTCTCAATGTGTACAAAAACGAAGTCTTAAGACCGGAGAAACTGAAATCCAAATCTTTGATATGAGGTTTTGCAAATTTAAAAGCGTCGTGATTGCCCTGATGAGCGTGCTTGTCAATAACAGGTCCGCCCGGATAACCCAAACCCATTACCTTTGCACATTTATCAAAAGCCTCACCGGCAGCATCATCAATTGTACTGCCGATAATTTCCATATCAAAATAATCGTTCACCTTTATTATTTGTGTGTGACCGCCCGATACAAGCAAAGTTAAAAACGGAAAATCCGGATTTTTAGCAACTTTGTCTTTTTCGTGTACAAACTGACTCAAAACGTGACCTTGCAAATGGTTGATTTCAATCATCGGAATATTTCCTGCCAATGCGAAACCCTTTGCAAATGAGACACCTACGAGCAGCGAACCCAACAAACCCGGACCTCTTGTAAAAGCCACGGCACTAATTTGATCTTTAGTGAGTCCCGATTGTTTAATCGCTTGATCCACAACGGGAATAATATTTTGTTGATGAGCTCTTGAAGCCAATTCCGGTACAACTCCGCCGTAAGCAGAATGTACAGCCTGACTTGCAATCACATTAGAAAGTAAAATACCATTAGAAACTATGGCTGCCGAAGTGTCATCGCAGCTTGATTCTATACCTAAAATATTGATATCCAATTTTTTGTAATTTTAAAATCTTCAAATTTCTGAAATACTAATTTATAAAGTATTACCGAAAACAGCAAAAATATATTTATTAAGAAATATTTAAAAAATTACGGTCACTTATAATTCTATAAAACAGTTAAATATATAAGTTACTATTATAATGACGAAAAATAATTACATAATTGTTTTACATTATTCGGTATGTTTTTTGTTTACAAACAAACGATATGCGTTAGGCATTTGTGCGGTTATAAGAAAATTGACTTTTGAAAATTTAACACAAACTAAATATTAAAAGTCAACAAATTCTTGTGATAATCAAAAAAATAGTATTAACTTTGCAGCTGAAAATTTATATCTATAAATAAAGTCTAACACATTAAATTTTTTACAATTAATTAATTTTAAATGACACCAAAGAAAAACAACCAAGGCTTCGAAGAAGAAATTGACAACGAAGACTTGAACAAAACAAAAGCAGAAGCAACTGAAAATCAGGCTGAAGAAGAAGAAGAAATCGTTCTTCAGAGTGCAACAAAAGGCGTTCAGTCAACAATGGATTTCGACTGGGATTCAGTTTCTACAAAAAACGGCACAAATTATGCTGCTGCAGAACGTAAAGAACTTGAATCAGCTTACGACAAAACATTATCAACAATCGTTGAAAATCAAGTAGTAGACGGCGTTGTAATCGCTAAAAACTCTCGCGAAGTAGTAGTTAGCGTTGGTTACAAGTCAGAAGGTATCGTTCCAATGAACGAATTCCGCTACAATCCGGACCTCAAGATCGGCGATAAAGTTGAGGTATACGTTGAAAATCAAGAAGATAAGAACGGTTCTTTAGTTCTTTCTCACAAAAAAGCACGCGCACTTCGCTCTTGGGATCGTGTTAACGAAGCCCTTGAAAAAGACGAAATTATTAAAGGTTACATCAAATGCCGTACTAAAGGCGGTATGATTGTTGATGTATTCGGCATTGAAGCATTCTTGCCGGGTTCTCAAATCGATGTAAAACCTATCAGAGATTACGATATCTATGTGGGCAAAACAATGGAATTCAAAGTTGTTAAAATCAACCACGAATACAAAAACGTTGTTGTTTCTCACAAGGCTCTTATCGAAGCTGAACTTGAACAGCAGAAGAAAGACATCATTTCTAAACTCGAAAAAGGTCAAATCCTTGAAGGTACTGTTAAGAATATCACGTCTTACGGTGTATTTATCGACCTCGGCGGCGTAGACGGTTTGATCCACATCACTGACCTTTCTTGGGGTAGAGTTTCTCATCCTGAAGAAGTTGTACACTTGGATCAAAAACTTCAAGTTGTTATCCTCGACTTCGATGATGAAAAGAAACGTATCGCTCTCGGTCTCAAACAACTTACTCCACATCCATGGGATGCTCTTGACGCTAACCTCAAAGTTGGTGACAAAGTTAAAGGTAAAGTTGTTGTTATGGCTGATTACGGTGCATTCGTTGAAATCGCTCCTGGTGTTGAAGGTCTTATTCACGTTTCAGAAATGTCTTGGTCTCAACACTTGCGTTCAGCTCAAGAATTCCTCAAAGTTGGCGACGAAGTTGAAGCTCAGATCCTTACACTCGATCGTGAAGAAAGAAAGATGTCTTTGGGTATGAAACAACTCAAACCGGATCCATGGGCTAATATCGAAGAAAAATACAAAATCGATTCTAAACACACAGCTAAAGTTCGTAACTTCACTAACTTCGGCGTATTTGTTGAAATCGAAGAAGGCGTTGACGGTTTGATTCACATCTCTGATCTTTCTTGGACAAAGAAAATCAAACATCCGTCTGAATTCTGCGCAATCGGTGATGAAATTGAAGTTGTAGTTCTTGATATCGACAAGGAAAACCGTCGTTTGAGCCTCGGTCACAAACAATTGGAAGAAAATCCTTGGGATACATTTGAAACAATTTTCAACGTAGATTCTATCCATGACGGTACAGTAGTTAGCATTTTCGATAAAGGTGCTATCATTGCTCTTCCTTATGGTGTTGAAGGTTTCGCTACTCCTCGTCACCTCGTTAAAGAAGATGGTACTTCTTGCAAAGTTGACGAAAAACTTCAGTTCAAAGTTCTTGAGTTCTCTAAAGCAGCTAAACGTATTATCCTTTCTCACACAAGAGTTTGGGAAGACGTTAAGAAAGGTGATGCTCCTAAGAAAGAAAAAACTACTAAAGAGCGTAGCTCAAAACAACCAAAAATCTCTTTGGAGAAAACAACTCTCGGCGATATCGCTGATCTCGCTAAGTTGAAAGATTCATTGGACGGTCAAGAATAAGTCGAAAGTCTGTTTTAGTAACGGCTTATTGTTGTTTAACTAATAAATATTAACCCATTATGGACGAGAAACAATTTGAAGTCATAAAGAAAGATAACTATACGATAATAAGCGTTTTAGTAGAAAAGTTGGATACGCATATTGCTCCAGCCGTTAAGTCTGAACTTGTTTTGATTGCCGGAAACGGTGAGAAAAACATTATCATTGATTTGAAAAAGGCTCGTTATTGCGATAGTTCAGGGTTGAGCGCAATATTGGTTGCCAACAGACTTTGCAAAAACGCAAACGGTATTTTCGTACTGACCGGTTTGCAAACTGCCGTTGAAAGATTGATTTCAATTTCTCAACTTGATACAGTTTTAAACATCACTGACTCTATCGAAAAAGCAGTGGAATTTATCGATACTAAATCCGATGAATAGTTTTTATCGGCTTTAAAATAAACTTTATTAAAAGCGGAATGTCATTTAAGTGATATTCCGCTTTTTTTGTTATTATATTTTGAAATTTTGAATTGAGAAAACGGACACAATTCAATTTGTTACAACAGAAATATTCTGTAATTTTCTTGTGTTTTTGAGCTTGATTTTTGTGTCTGTTTTTATATAGTGTTCGTTGTTTAAATCATATTTTTTGCAATATTTAGGACTGTTTACAATTCTAAATATTTGCCGATTTTCTTGATTTCTTTATCATCGAACGCATTCATTGTTTGAAGATCTGCGAGGTGTTTGATATTTCCTTTTTCTGTTCTGAATTTTATTATTGCATCTGCTTGTTTTTTAGAAAAATACGGATGTTGTGATAGTTCTTCGGCAGTTAGTTTGTTGATTTTTATTTTCTTCAATTCAACGCTTGCGCAAGTGTAAATTTTTGATTTCAGTTTGTTTGCTCTGTCGTATTTGATACATTCGGAAATTTGCCACGGCGCGTAAAAAAATCCGACTTTTTCTCGATATTCTATTACATCTTCCGCTTCTGAATTTGTAAAACCGATTGATTTTAATTGTTCAGCTGTAGCCAAATTTACGTCATAAAGTTTTTCGCCGTTGAAAAGTTTGTTCAAATCTATTTTGATGTATTTTTCCAATTCCTTGTATTTGTCAGCATCTACAAAAAATACGGTAGCAAAATCTTTTTTAACGTAAAATTTTCTGCCGTTTTCACGAAGTTTTAAGAACGATTCTATTTGTTTTGTGCTGAATCCCATTTCATAAAGTTGCGCTTCGTCTACAAAATTCGGGTCAAAATCCTTGTATACTTTGCTGCGTTCTTTAAAAATTGAGTCTTTCGGGTTTTTGACTTTTGATTCAGAATTTTCTGCACTTGCAATATTTCCGAAACGTAAATACGATTTCAAATAGTTGTATTGCATGGTTCGCAATCCGTAAAGTTTTCTGAAATCTTCTTTATCCTTGAAAACGCCGCCGTTTTTGCGGTATTTCATCATATTTGTAATTTGTTTGTCTGTTAGTCCGAGTGCCAACAATTCTTTTTCTGTTACCGTATTTGGGTCAAATTCAAAAAGTTGCAGCGTGTCGTATCGTTTTTTGATATACGAATCCAATTTGTTGAGAGTGTCATTTTGTTTCAGCAATTGATAATTTGAGTTTAATTCATCGATTTTTACTTTCATCATTGCCTTTTCTTCCTCCGATAGTTGCGGGGCTGTTGCAGAAAAACAATTGTGGTAGATTTTTGATAATCCGATTACGATAAATATGCAAATAATTAGTGTTATTACTTGTCTCTTGTCCTTTTTTGATACGTAAGAGAACTCCGAATTGTTTAGTTTTTTCAAAAAGTCTTTCATTTTGCTGTTTTATTTATTAAAAAATTTGTTTCACAAATATATGAAAAATAATTTATTAAAAAATATTTTTGTTTTTTCTTGAAAAAACATTGAAAAAAATTTGGAGGATTCAAAAAAACGTTCTACCTTTGCATCGTCAAAATAAGAGATACAAACAGTAATCGCTTAGAAAGACAAGTTCTTTAAAATTAGTTGTTTAACAATATTTGCCGGCGTAGCTCAGTTGGCCAGAGCAGCTGATTTGTAATCAGCGGGTCGGGGGTTCGAATCCCTCCGCCGGCTCATTTTTTAAATGATATTTAAAAGTTAAACATTTTGGGAAGTTCGTATAGTGGTCAATTACGGGAGACTGTAAATCTCTTGCTTCGGCTTCGGTGGTTCGAATCCATCACTTCCCACTACTTTTTAAAACTCAGCAATTAGTTGATGAATTTCAATTGATTGTTGAGTTTTTTTATGTGTATTCTCAAAAAAAAAGACTGTCTAAAAAGTTTTTGATTTTTACTTTTTAGACAGTCATATAAATTTTTAGGTGACTTTTTTTACTTCGAGATTATTGCTTTGGTTGAGATTGTATTGCTGCTACTGTTTCCAACCATAATTTCGTATTCGCCTGATAATACGCGCATTGTGTTAGTTGACTTGTCCCACCATTCAAAAGTGTTGTCTTTTAAATTGATTTCTGATTTTACAGTTTTTCCGGCGGGAACATTTATGCGTTGTACAGCGCGTAAAGTTTTGTTCGGACCTTCAATATCGCCTATTTTTCGGATATATACTTGTACAACTTCTTCGCCGTCGCGATTACTGTTATTTTTAATTTGGTACGTAATTTTTTTGTTTGCGTATTTTACTTTTGAAATTTTGAAATCGCTGTAACTCAATCCGTAACCAAATTCAAATAATGGTTTTTCGGTCATGTATCTGTAAGTACGATTTTTCATAGTATAATCCAGAAAATCAGGTATTTGGTTAACATTTTTATAAAATGTCACCGGCAATTTTCCTGACGGATTTGTGTTTCCGAAAAGTACATCTGCAATGGCTTGACCGCCTTTTTCACCGAGATACCAAACTTGCAAAATTGCATCGCAGTTTTTGGTTTCGGGTTCAAGTCCCATCGCACCGCCTGAACAATCAAGGAATACTACTTTTTTGCCGTTTTCGTGAAGTTTTTGCATGATATTTCTCTGAACTTCAGGAACTTCGATGTTTGTTCTGTCACCGCCTCTGAAACCCGGTGCGTCTACGTCCATTTCTTCACCTTCAAGTTTTGGAGAAATTCCGCCTGCAAATATCACGATGTCAGCATCTTGAGTTTTTGCTAAAATTTCGTTTACGGTGGTTTTTATTTTAACATTTATATCAAAATTCAGCAGCGCATAATTATCAATTTGCTTGTATTGCAATTCGATAGCAAGTTTTTCGCCTTTTTTTACTGCAATTTGTTCGCTGAATTCTGCAATTTTACCGTTATTATTCCAGTTGTCTATCAATGTTTTACCGTTTACGATGAGTTTTACTGCATCATCGGCTTTTACATTGAAATTAAGAGTTTCATCGTTTTGACTGATATATTCGCCTGTAAAACGTGCGGAAAAATGTTCAAGATTTACGCCCGGCTCAAAAACTGTTGCACCGCCGTTTTGAAGATTCAATGGTGCTTGATATTTTTTTGTAACAATCGGTTGACCTTCCAAATTCTCATTGTTCCAATAAGTTGCGGTTAAACCGTTGTTAATTGCTGAAAATCTGCTGTATGTAATTGTATCGGTAGTGAGGTCGCAACCTTGAAAAAATTCTACGTTTGGAATTTCCTTTTTGATGCCTTCCAAAATCGTGATTGTGTGTTTCGGAGTTCCGTTGTAATTTCCCCAAAGCATTACAGAATCGTTGGCGTTTGGACCTATTACAATGATTTTCTGCGACTTATTGAGCGGTAGAATATTGTTTTTGTTTTGTAGCATTACGATACTTTGACGTGCAATTTTCAATGCCAAATCCCGATGTTCGTTGTTTGCAATTACTGATTCCGGAATTTTTGTCCATTCCACAAGATTGTCATTATCGAAATCACCAAGTTTAAATCTTGCAATCAAGAGTTTGCGAAGTGCGTTATCAATTTCATTTACAGTTACTTCGTTTCTTTTTACAGCATCGTTGAGAGTTTCAAAATTCGGTCCGCATTCCACGTCGGTTCCGGCTCTGAGTGCCATTGCTGATGCTTCACGGTCGTTGGCTACGATATTGTGACCGTCTTTGGCGTAAAAATCATTTAATGCCCAGCAGTCGCTTGTTACAAATCCCTTGAAACCAAGCTGTTCACGCAAAATATGATGCAAATAATTATTGTTTCCGCAGCAAGGTTTTCCGTCCATTCTTTGATAAGCGCACATCACTTCTTCTACATTTGCTTCTTGTATAAGTGCCTTAAACGCAGGAAGATATGTTTCGTAAAGATCTCTCAACGGAAGATTTTCGATATTGAAACTGTGTCGGTTCCATTCCGGTCCGGAGTGAACTGCAAAATGTTTTGCACATGCTAATGTTTTACGATATTTTGCATCGTCCGGACCTTGCAAACCTTTTACAACTGCAACTCCCATAATTGAAGTTAGATACGGATCTTCGCCGTAAGTTTCTTGCCCGCGTCCCCATCTCGGATCTCTAAAGATGTTGATATTCGGTGTCCAAAATGAAAGACATTGGTAACGGTTGATTGTTCCGGATTTTTTTGCAATTTGATTTTTTGCTCTGGCCTCGTCGCTCACAGCGTTGAAAATTTCGTAAACCAAGCCGTCGTTAAACGATGCTGCCATTGCCATCGTGATTGGAAAAACAGTTGCAATTCCGTTTCTGCCAACACCGTGAAGTGCCTCGTTCCACCATTGAAACTCAGGTATTTGCAACCTTTCTATTGCCGGTGAAATATCCATCATCAACGATATTTTTTCTTCCAATGTCAAACGGCTCAACAAGTCGTCGGCGCGTTTTTCGTTTGACAAATTCTGATTTTGGTACGGAAATGTTGTTTGTGCGTAACCAATTGATATCGATACAATTAGTGCTGTTAGTAATAAGATTTTTTTCATCATAACAATTTTTGTTTTTTTTATTTTATCCTAGGTAAAAGGTATCGGAAATTTGTCGATTTTTGTAGCGTTGAAATCGTAATTTTCTATAAACCAACGTTTTAATTCTTTGTCATTTTTCATAAATTCAATACTTTCGTCATCGATGTGGTCTTTAAACCAAATTTTCATGTTGGTAACAGCGGTTTCTGCACGTTTTTCTTTGAAAAAATAGTACAATACTACACCTATAATTACAGAAAGTATTACCATAGACAATCCGATGTCAAAATTTCTTGTTTTTGCCATCAAATAAATTCCGCTTGAGAGGGCTATGAAAATTATTATTCCGCTGATAGTGAATACTTTTTTGAGCGGATAAGTATCACATTCGTTGGAAATATTGTCGATATGGATTTTCATTTCCTCGCGTTTTTTGTTGATTTCTTCCTCAACCTTTCTTTTCAGAATCGGGTCAATATTATTTTCTGTAAACTGACAATACGCATTCAGTTCGTTAATCGTAGAAGGTGCGAGTTTCGATTTGTTGTTGATGTCAATTAAAATCAGGCAGTTGTAACTTTCGTCTAAACTGAATGCATAAATATTTTCGTCGGAATAGCGATATTTTAGCAGCAAATTCATGCCGCCGACAAATACATTTATTGTTTGCTTTGTGTAATCTGCACTCCACTTTCCTTCTACATTTTTTCCTTGTTCCGAAAAGTATGCCGTGCCGTCTTTTTTAAGATGCAATAATGTGTTTTTTATCTGATCATCAAATATTTGGAACGTTTTGTCGCAAAAATTTGAATCCAGTTTTTTACTGTACTTCATTAGTCTTTTTAGACTTTCAAGATTGTAAGTTTTCATTAGTGTTTGTTTGTGATTGTTTATTAATTGCCAAAATTAAAAAAATATTGCTGATTGTGTATAAGAAAAATAATTTTTTTTTATAATTTAGCGCACTCAAATCAAACGTATTTGTGATGGAATTTTTAAACAATCTCTCAAGACTTTTTATTTACGATCCGACTGAACCTTTGGTGTTCAGTAGTGGTTCTTTTATGTTGTTGTTTATAGTTTTTTTAACTATCTACAATATTATTTATAAGCGTAAAATTCTTGTTTCTATTTATGTAGTACTTTTTAGTTTCTTGTTTTACTATAAGAGTGCCGGAATTTACGTTTGGCTTCTTGCTTTTACAACTTTATATACTTATTATTCCGGTTTTTTACTGAAAAATGTCAAAGAAGAATTTTATAGAAAACTTGCTGTTTTTGTAGGAATTTCTATCCCGTTGTTGCTTTTGGGATTTTTTAAGTATACAAATTTTATAGTTTTCAATCTCAACCAAATTATTGATTCCAATTTTGCGTTTATCGAAGTTGCTTTGCCGGTTGGTATTTCGTTTTACACTTTTCAAAGTATAAGTTATATTATTGACCTTTATCGAAAACGTGTAGAGCCGGCTGACAATATTTTGGATTTTGCTTTTTATTTGACATTTTTTCCGCAACTTGTAGCCGGTCCTATTGTAAAAGCCAATTTATTTCTTCCGCAACTAAAACAAACTCCGGTAGTTACACCGCAAATGGCGTATTCCGGTTTGTGGTTGATAATTCTCGGATTGTTTAAGAAAGCTGTTATTGCAAATTATATTGCGCAATATAATGATTTGATTTTTGAAGCGCCTCAGAATTATTCCGGTTTTGAAAATTTGATGGCGGTTTTCGGTTATGCTTTGCAAATTTTCTGTGACTTTTCTGGATATTCTGATATGGCAATCGGTATCGGTAAAATTATGGGTTACGATTTGGGTATCAACTTTTTATCGCCTTATAAGTCAACAACAATTTCCGATTTTTGGCGCAGATGGCATATTTCGTTGTCAAGTTGGCTAAAGGAATATGTTTACATCCCGTTGGGTGGCAACCGTGAAATTTCAAAATTTTCGGTTTATTCAATTCCTGTAATTTTGATTTTGGCTTCGGCTATTACTTGCCCGATTTTGTATACTGTTTCGATGTTGATAATCAGTTTGTTAGGACTTTATGCATATTTTAAACGCAGTAGTTTGTTTACTGTAATTACACTTGCATTGTCAACCGTTTTGGCTGTTTCGCTATATTTCCAATCGGTAATTACGGCGGTTATGCTTTCGGTTTGTATCGTTACATGGTTGATTGCAATTGCTTTTCCTGATACTACAAGAATGATTAAAACATGTATCAATCAGTTGCTTACGATGCTAATTGGCGGACTTTGGCACGGAAGTTCTTGGTCGTTTGTATTTTGGGGCGCAGGACATGGCGTGGCACTTTGTATTGACAAAATTTTGAAAAAAGTATTACCGGAGACAAAACTTGTAAAAACTATACAATGGATTTTTACATTTATTATCGTATTGTTTCTCTGGCTGTTTTTCCGAGCAAAAGATATTACAATTCAAACCGAAACTGCAACTACTTTAGTTTCAGCGTTTGACGTTCCATTTTTGATGTTAAATCGTATTTTTACCGATATGGATTTCTCGTTTTTTGTACATTTTTGGGATGCAAGATGCCTTTGGGTAGTTTTGGTGGTTTTTGGTTTTATATGTCATTTCTTACCTGAAAATTTTACTACAAAGGTTCAAGATATTTTTGTAAAAAGTAATATTTTAATCAAAATACTTGTTTTACTTGTTGTAATTCAGTTGGTTGTACAATTTCAAGGCAGTACCGTTCAGCCTTTCATTTATTTTGATTTTTAGTCAACAATATAAAATTAAGGCAGATAGGTCATTTTGCAGGCTGAAAACGTTGTAACGAGTTTTAATATAAAAAGTTACAAGGTTCAAGACTCTTCAGACGAAAATAGTTTAGTGAATGTCTTCAATAGGTCATTTTGCAGGCTATAATTGCTGTAATTAGTTAATTATTAGTATCTTTGTGACATTCAAGATACTAAAATTTTAACTGAAATGTTCAAAAAAAATGCCCTTATTGTGGTTCGTCCGTAATCCAAAAAAATGGCGTCAGGTCTGGTATGCAATTGTACAAATGCAATAATTGTGAACGACAATTTCGAGGAGGTATGAAAGCAACGTTAGATGATATTTGGAAACTCTATATTGATAAAAAACAAAGCATTGCCGATATTGCTGAAGTCTATAATGTCAGCGTTTCCACCATTAAGCGTAAACTTCGTAAAATTGTGATAGAATGGGAACAGCCAAATATTTCAGGCGGTGGATATGTTCACTTTGATGTAACCTATTGGGGGCACAACTGGGGTGTCATCATCGCTGTTGATCATGGTAGTGGCAAAGTTATTTACCTTAATTTCATCCAACATGAAAAAGCAGAGGATTATCTTCAAGCATTACAAAGCATTAAAAGTAGAGGGTTCGTGATAAAAGGTGTCATAATTGACGGATTTAGAGCCCTATTTGATATTTTTTCCGACTACGAAATTCAGATGTGTCACTTCCACATGAAGCAAATTGTAACAAGGTATTTGACCAGTAAACCAAGATTACAAGCATCCAAGGAATTGACGGCTGTTGTTGAACAGTTCGACCAATTGGATCACTGTTCTTTCCTACAAGAATTTGCTGATTGGAACGCAAAATGGCATACCGTACTCTGCGAGAAGACTTTCTCAGAGGATACCGGCAAGTGGTGCTACACGCATAAAAAACTGCGCACGGTGGTCAACAGTTTGAACTTCTACATGGAGTATTTGTTTACTTATTTGTCTCCAAAGTGTGTCGGAATGCCAAACACAAACAATATGATTGAAGGTTTGTTTTCCATACTAAAAAAACGTTTGAATGTACACTCCGGTATGAAAGAGGGAAGTCGCAAAAGATTTATCAAGGGGTTTTTTAAGGCATGGAATAATAAAAAATAAACATGGGGTGATGCGTTCTAAATGGCATCGCCCCGATTATTTTTCACTATTGCAGATTTATTCCTTACGCGGTTGCTCCCCAGCAGTGCCACGATATGCTTTAACCTGCAAACGACAAAGTTAAGCTTTATGTTTAGAATCTACAAAAAACAAGTTCTTTTCAGCCTGCAAAATGACCTATTGAAGCATAGCACTTTTTTTCAGCCTGCAAAATGACCCATTAACCAAAATTAAATAAACAAAGCCTGTATTCTTGTTTATCTTGAATACAGGCTTTGAGTACTAACTAATTTTTGAAAAAAAATACATTAAAATAATTTCAAATAAGACAAAATCTTGTTCAATGTGTCTTGAGAAGGCGACAATTTCAAGTTATCCAAAGATGAAAAAACTTCGTCTTCGAGCTCGTCCATGTCGTGAACCATATTGTTCAATTTGTCTAATGATAGATAATTATTTTTTAAAGCGTTAGAGTAACTTTCATTCATAGGCAAATGGTTTTTAGTTAATTAAATAAAAATGTTTATTATCTATTGTCAATACATCTATCAAAACGTCAAAATATTTTGAATATTGCAAATATATGAAAAAAGATTTTTTAATTTAATAAATTAATTTTAAATTCGCATTATAAAAAAACTACTAATTGAAATTTAAAATTTTTATGGCAAAGCAATCAGGAAAATCAACAAAAAAGCCTGCTGTTAAACCTTCCAAAACTTTGGAAGAACCGGTGGCTGCAACTGTAGAGCCTATTCATCTTGCAATTATGGATGACCATTGGCTCGATCCTGTAAAAGACGACATAATTGCTCGTTACAACAGATATCAAGCTAAATTCAAGGAACTTGAAAGTTATTATCCCACATTTATAGATTTTGCGGGTCAGTATAAATATCTCGGTCTCAACTATTCCGAGGAAGACAAAGGTTGGTATCTTAGGGAATGGGCTCCTAATGCCAAAGAAATCCATTTGTTTGGTGATTTCAATAATTGGAATCGTACTGCTAACCCTTTGATTAAGAAAGACAACGGCATTTGGGAAATTTTTCTCGACGATGCCACTTATTCCAAAACTTTTGTTCACGGTTCGCTTTTCAAAATTATAGTTCATGGTGCTGACGATTCTGTAATTGACAGATTACCTGCTTATACCACGCGTGCCGTTCAAGACGATGTTACAAAAATTTTCTCTGCGCAAGTTTGGAAACCGGCAAAACCTTTTATTTGGGGTCGCAAAAAATTTCGTCCTAACAAGGCTGAACCTCTTTTGATTTATGAATGTCATATCGGTATGGCTCAGGAAAAAGAGGGCATCGGTACTTATCAGGAATTTGAAGAAAATGTGTTGCCGCATATTATAAAAGGCGGTTACAATACAATTCAGATTATGGCGATTGCCGAGCATCCTTATTACGGATCGTTTGGCTATCATGTTTCAAACTTTTTTGCACCGAGTTCGCGTTTCGGTACGCCCGAAGAATTGAAACATCTTATCAGAACTGCTCACGAAAACGGTATCCGTGTAATTATGGATATTGTTCATTCTCATACAGTTAAGAATACAACAGAAGGTATCAACCGTTTGGATGGTACTGACGATCTTTACACTCACGCAGGCGGTAGAGGCGAACATCCGCAATGGGATTCCAAGTTGTTTAACTACGGTAAAAACGAAGTTATTCAGTTCTTACTCAGCAACATCCGTTACTGGATGGAAGAATTTCATTTTGACGGTTTCCGTTTCGACGGCGTTACTTCGATGTTGTATTTCCATCACGGAAATATCGACAATTTCGATCAGTGGAAATATTTTCGTGACGGTGTAGAATTTGATGCCGTTACATATCTTCAGTTGGCAAACCGATTGATGAAAATCATTAATCCTGACTCAGTTGCGATTGCTGAAGACGTTTCCGGAATGCCGGGTTTAACAACTCCGCTTGAAGACGGCGGTATCGGTTTCGATTATCGTTTGGGTATGGGAATTCCTGATTTTTGGATTAAAATTCTCAAAGAACAATCCGATGACGATTGGAATGTGTACCAACTTTGGAATGTTTTGAACGACCGTTTGCCGCAAGTAAAAACCGTTTCTTACGTTGAAAGTCACGATCAGGCTTTGGTTGGCGACAAGACAATTGCTTTCCGCTTGATGGACAAAGAGATGTATTTCGATATGGCAATAGACCGTCCTAACATGATAATCGACCGTGGAATTGCGCTTCATAAAATGCTGAGGATGTTCACGATAGTAAATGGCGGACAAGCTTACATGAATTTTATGGGCAACGAATTCGGACATCCTGAATGGATAGATTTTCCGCGTGAAGGCAACGGCTGGAGCTACAAACATGCACGTCGTCAGTGGAGTTTGTTGGAAAAAGGCTTTTTGAAATATCATTATCTCAACGATTTCGACGAGGCAATGATAAAACTTATTCGAGAATATCCGGTTATGCAAGATCTTTATGGTCAACAGCTTAACATGGACCAGCATAATCACACGATTGTTGAGAAAAAAGGCAATTTGATTTTTGTATTCAATTTCCACCCGACGGCTTGCATTCCCGATTACACATTCTACATCCCTGAACCCGGAGTTTACAAAATCATTCTCAATTCAGATGATGCTAAATTCGGCGGATTCAACCGTGTGGACGACAGTACTGAATTTTTCGCTATTCAAAAAGACGGTCACTATGTTCTTTCAATTTACAATGTTAACAGAACTGTACTCGTCTTGAAAAAAGTTAGAGATTAATTCTAAAATTTTTATTTCAATATTTTTTTTATACAACACAACCCCTCTATTTTTTTATGATCGCTAACTATCTTTTTCGTAGATAGTTAGTGATTTTTTTTATTTTGACAGAAATTATGCTTTCGGTTGCTCGTCCTCGGTTTTGCTCATCAAAGTATAAACAAAATATTTACGCATAAAAAAGTTGAAAATAAATGCAATACCTTGAGCTATCAAATTGCTGACAAGAACATTCATTCCCAGCCAGTTAGTTAATCCGACAGTAATTCCCGTATTGATTCCCAAACCCGCTGCGCCAATCAATGTAAAAACAATAAATCTTGCGATGTTGTTGTTTTTCTGTTTCTTATGAAAAACCCAAATTGTACTGAAAATATAATTTACAATTCCGGAAGTCATAGAAGCTATGATTGTACAAATCGACAAAATTGTATTGTTAGCTACCGATTTAAAAATTACAATATACAACAACCATAGAATCAGACTGTTGATACCGATTCTTGTGGCTTCCACAATAATATTTCTTATCAGTTGAATTTTTGTATCTTCGGTTTTCCCGATAAAAATCTGTTTTAATGTATATGACATCTTTTTTTGATTTTTTTTAGTGTTTAATATTTGAATTGTATTTCGTTGTAAATCAATCAAATTCAATAAAATTATAACATTTTTTATGCTTACAAATTTACTAACGATTTTTGAAAAAATAGCTTTAATATAGTATCGTAATCATGAAAAAATTAATAATTTTGCACTAAAGATTTTAATTGTAATTCAAAAAAATGAAGAGAATTTTGGTAACAGGAGGTGCCGGTTTTATAGGAAGTCATCTCTGTGAACGCCTTCTTAAAGAAGGAAACGATGTAATTTGTTTGGACAATTTCTTTACAGGTTCAAAGAAAAATATTGTACATCTTCTTGATAATAAATATTTTGAGTTGGTTCGTCATGATGTAATCGATCCATACAAAGCCGAAGTTGACGAAATTTATAATTTAGCGTGTCCTGCCTCGCCGATTCATTATCAGTACAATCCGATAAAAACAGTAAAAACCTCAGTAATGGGAGCAATTAATATGCTTGGACTTGCAAAACGCTTGAAAGCCAAGATTTTACAAGCCTCTACAAGCGAAGTTTACGGCGATCCCGCAATTCATCCGCAAGTAGAAAGTTATTGGGGAAATGTCAACTGTTTTGGTCCTCGCTCTTGTTACGATGAAGGAAAACGACTTGCCGAAACTCTGTTTTTGAATTATCATACACAAAACAATGTGAAAATCAAAATCATACGAATTTTCAATACATACGGTCCGCGTATGCATCCGAACGACGGTCGTGTGGTTTCCAATTTTATAGTTCAAGCGTTAACTAACAAGCCTATAACGATTTACGGCGACGGTTCGCAAACCAGAAGTTTTCAGTATGTTGACGATTTGCTAAACGGAATGATTAAAATGATGAATTCTGATGACAGTTTTATCGGTCCTGTCAACATCGGAAATCCGGGCGAGTTTACAATCAAACAGTTAGCCGAAAAAGTTATCGACATGACCGGTTCTAAATCGCAAATCGTTTACGAACCTTTGCCCGGTGATGACCCGGTACGCCGCAAACCGGATATTTCTTTGGCGATGGAAAAGCTTGATTGGCAGCCGGTTGTAAAACTTGAGCAAGGTCTTGCAAATACAATTGCTTATTTTGACGAGTTGCTCAAAAACTGATTTTTTATTTTAACATTTTTTATGGATGTACATCTCGATTAGCAAGAAGAATTTTAAAATTGTAAGCGTAATTTCGATATTTCTTTCGATTGTTGCGCTTGCAATTTTTCTGTATCCGCGAAATCCGTTTTCTGTTCCGTATTCCACTGTAATTACCGATAGTTCAGGAGTTTTGCTGAGTGCGCATATCGCTTCCGACGGTCAGTGGCGTTTTCAGGAATCCGATTCTGTGCCTTACAAATTTCAGCAATGTATTGTAACATACGAAGATAAGCGATTTTTTTATCATTTGGGTTTTGACATCTTTGCGTTGACACGTGCCTTGATTTCTGATGTTAAAAACGGAAAAATTGTTAGCGGCGGTTCCACGATTACGATGCAGACAATTCGTCTTAGCCGTAACGAAGATCGTACATTTTTTGAAAAATTCATTGAAATTATTCTTGCAGTCAGACTTGAAATAGGATTTTCAAAGCAAGAAATTTTGCAGATGTATGCCTCTCATGCACCCTTTGGCGGCAATACTGTCGGGCTTGAAACTGCATCGCAACGATATTTTCGTCGTCCGGCTTATGCACTTTCGTGGGCTGAGTCGGCTATGCTTGCCGTTTTGCCAAACAATCCTGCATTAATTCACCTCAGTCGCAACCGTGATAAACTTTTGATTAAGCGTAATCAGTTGTTAGATAAACTGTTGGAAGAAAAAATCATCGACGAAGAGACTTGTGAACTTTCCAAACAAGAGCCGATTCCCGATGCTCCGTCGCCATATCCGCAAGACGCTCCGCACCTTTTGGCTCGAATTCAAAATGATAAATCCCTGACTTCCAATTGGGTAAAAACCACTTTGGATGCTCGTATGCAGCACAAAGCTACTGAAATTCTCAATCGTCATGTTCGTGATTTGCGAGCCGACGGTATCAACAACGGTGCTGTTCTCATCATGGAAGTTATGAGCGGAAAAGTTGTAGCTTATGTAGGTAACTCTCAGAGTTTCAATGGAGAAGATGATGCCAACGATGTTGACATCATTACTTCTGTGCGTAGTACGGGAAGTGTGTTGAAACCGTTTTTGTATTGTGCGATGCTTAGCGAGGGCGAAATTTTGCCGCAATCTCTCGTGCCGGATATCCCTACACAAATCTCGGGTTATATGCCAAAAAATTTCCGTTTAACTTACGACGGTGCAGTGCCGGCCAACAAATCGTTGGCGAGGTCGCTGAATGTTCCGGCTGTAAAAATGCTTCAACAATATAGCGGCGAAAAGTTTTTGGAAATTCTTAAAAAGCTGAAAATCACGACAATAAATCAGAGTGCCGACCATTACGGATTGTCGTTGATACTAGGCGGTTGTGAGGCAAATCTTTGGGAACTTTGCGGAGCTTACGCCTCGATGACTCGTAGTTTGTACAATTACGTTGACAACGAAGGAAAATATCTTGTCGGAGATTATCATTGCGGAGTCTATACAGAGAAATCTAAGAAGAAGTCAAAACCGGAATTTAAAGAGCATAATTTCTTTACTGCGTCTGCTATTTATTTAACACTCAAAGCGTTAACAACTGTAGAACGTCCGGAAGAAGAATTGTCGCACGAATATTTTCAGTCGGATAGGAGTGTGGCTTGGAAAACCGGTACAAGTTTCGGATTTAGAGATGCTTGGGCGATTGGCGTTACCGGAAATTATGTGATTGGCGTTTGGACAGGAAATGCTGATGGCGAGGGGCGTCCCAATCTTATCGGAATAAAAGCTGCTGCACCAATTTTGTTTGACATCGTAAAAATTTTACCAAACAACGGTCGCAAATTTCCTGTTCCGTACAACGATTTGATGGAAATGAAAGTTTGCAAAAAGAGTGGTTTTATTGCTTCGAATAATTGTCCCGAAACCGAAACTCAGTTGATTCCAATTGCCGGACAAAATACATCGCTTTGTCCATATTGTCATGTAGTACAATTGGATTTATCAAAAAAATTTCGTGTGACTTCTGATTGTGAATGTTTCGACAACATCGTTACTGAAAAATGGTTTACATTACCGCCGGCAATGGAATATTATTATCGTATGCATAATGCTGATTACAAGACACTTCCACCGTTTAGGCCGGATTGTACAGGCAACAGTCAGGATGTTCCGTTACAAATAATTTATCCAGAAAACGGTGCGAAAATTTATTTGCCGAAAGGTTTAGACAGTCAAACTCAAGCCATGGTAATCGAAGCAACTTGCCGAAATCCTAAAGACCCGATTTTCTGGCATTTGGACAACGATTATGTAACAACAACAACGTCACAACATTCTATTTCCATCAAGCCTTCAGCAGGAAAACATGTTGTAACAATCACCGATTCCGACGGAAATTCTTATCAACGATCTTTTGAGATAATTGATAAATAGAATTTTTTTTGTTGTATTTTTGAAAAAAATTGTTGACTAAAATTATAAATCATGAGTGAAAATAAAGTATTTGAAATTGAAAAATCTAATTTTATTTTTAGATTTTTTTGTGTGTTTATTGAACAAGATTTTTCTCATTTTGCTAGTTTATTATTTATTATTTGCATTTCCCTAGCAGACTATTTTTTTGAACTTAGTGGTTCTTTTAAATATATTGATTTAATTATTATTATTAGTTGTTTATTGTATGAATTTTGGTGCTTACTAGAAAAAAGTTGTAAGTATTTATATAAAGTTGAATTTTATGAAAATAAAATTATCCTTTATTATCAAAGTTTTTTCTCTAAAAGTATAATTATTAAATCAATTCAAAATATTAGAGTGTATTTTGGTGATTATATTAGTTTTGATTGGAATCGAGACGGTCGTTCTTATAATTGTTTTTTTATTCAATATCTTATCTGCGATTGGAGTGTGCAAAATATGAATTTATTAAAAGAGTTTCTTAAAGAGAATGGAGTTAAGGAAATTTAAGATTAATTTTTTTGAATTATGATATTCTGTTTGTACTTGATTTTTTATTTGTCTAATGCCTTGCAATAATTTTCAAATCGTTGAAGCCTTCTTATGTCGTTTTCTTCTAACATCTTACTAACTATATTGTTTATATTGCAAATATATGAAAATTTTTTTAACAAAAAAAGGTTACCGGAAAAATTTTATCCGATAACCTTTTTTTGATTTTGTAAATTATTTATAACTGATTATTTTGCAATTTTTGCTACTTCATCAAGCAAATTTGGTGTCAAAATAATTTCAGTTCTTCTGTTTTGAGCGCGACCTGCGTCTGTTGAGTTGGATGCTACAGGTGAAAATTCACCGCGACCGGCTGCTGTCAAACGTTTTTGTGCCAAACCGCCTTCCGACAGCAATCTCACAACGGTAGTTGCGCGAGCTGTTGATAAATCCCAGTTGTCTTTGTAAACTGAATTTTTTATCGGTTGATTGTCGGTATGACCTTCCACCAAAATTCCGCAATCCGGATTGTTAGCCAACACTTTAGCTAATTTTTTGATTGCGTTTTGACCCTTGGATTCTACTTCGGCACTTGCTGATTTGAAAAGAAGTTTGTCCATAAGAGAAACGTAAAGTTTTCCGTCTTTTACTTGTACCTTTAGTTCGTCAGTAGAAAAACCTTTCAACGCATTTGATACCAAGCTGTTGAGTGAGCTCAAAACTGAATCTTTGGCTGCGAGCTGTTGTTTGAGAGAATTGATTTCTGTCTGATTACCACCAACTTGAGAGTTGAGTGCATCGTAGCGTTTTTGGAGATCCGAATAATTGGATTCCATTGATTCGTTTTCGCTTTTATATTTCAGAAATTCTGCCGCTGTGTGCTGATGCTCAGCCTCTAACTTCTTGTATTTTTTGTTTGACTGTATTTTGTCCCATACATAAAAGCCCGCTGAAGCTATCAATGCGATTGCCAGTAGCCATACCCAAAATTTTGAGCCTGATTTTTCCTTCGTGTTTTGTGTAACGGTTTCGTTACTTGTTTGAGTTTCTGTAGACATAATTTTCAATTATTTTCTGCAAAAATAAATAAAAGTGTTGATGTAAAAAATAATTCATTGAAATTTTTTTGAATCTTTTTTGAAGTTTTTTTCCTGACTTTTTGTCACTTTTGAAAAATACGGCTTTAAAATTGAATTTAATTTCTTATAATTGCAGATAATTTACTTGTTTTTTTTTAAAAGATATGAACAAAACAGATATCAATAATATACATAAACAAATTGTAAAAGCAGTATATTCCGGCAGACTTTATGACGCCATCGTTGCTATTAAGAATCAGAATGTTATCAACGAAAATGATTCTTCGTCGCCTCTTATGATGGTGGAGCAGACTTATAAATTTATGCTTAAATATTCTGTGGAAGGCTTGAAAGATCCAAATCGTGATAAAATTTTTTGTCAGTTGCAAGTATCTTTGTTGATGTTGGCAGACGGTGTGAGAAATTATTTGCTGAAAAAAAATAACTGTTCTGCAATTCTTAGCAACAACGTTTTTTTGCAACCGTCCGAAAAACCGAACAATTCCAATTCAATTGATTGGTTCAATTATCTGATTCATAATGAGGAACTTGGCAACGATTCTGAGGCAATGATTACAAGTGCCAAAGATTCTGACCAAATTTCGGTTGAAAATCTTTCATTGATTGTTAGTGCGTTGACATTGAGTCTGTTATTGTTTTTTGACATTAAAAAATTCAGGTTGTTGACATTGCTTTATCTTACCAATCAGGAGCAAATTTGGCAGCGTGCTTTGGTCGGAATTTTTGTTGTAACATATTTTTACAACAAAAGATTCAAACTGTATTCCGAAACGCCACAATTGTTTCAACAACTGATTGATTCCAAGGATTTTAAAGAAAGATATCATAACGTTGTAATTCAGTTTATCAAGGCAATTAACACTGATAAAATTACAAAAATAATCAACGACGAAATCTTACCGACTGTCAGCAAAATATCGTCGGGCTTAAAAGATAAAATGATTTCAGATTCGTCAAATATCGAAAGTTGGGACGAAACAAATCCCGATTGGGGTGACTTTTTTGAAAAAGATCCCGAATTGCTTGACAAAATGGCAGAAGTTTCTAAACTTCAGCTTGAAGGCAGCGATGTTTTTATCAATACATTTTCGATGCTGAAATCTTTCAGTTTTTTCAATCGTTTGGAAAATTGGTTTTATCCTTTTACATCGCAACATCCCGAAATTCAAGGACTTCTGAATAATTTTAAAGATACGAATTTCAATTTTCAGAAATTTGTAGACGGATTGGAAGGTGCGCCTTTTATATGTAATTCAGATAAATATTCGTTCTGTCTAAGTGTCAGTCTTATGCCGGAATCTCAGCGTGGTACAATGGGAAAATTATTTACGGGCGAGTTGGGCGAAATGAATAAAATCCGCCGTGAAGACGAACTTTTGCACAAACCGGAATTTGGGTACAAGATCATGACACAATATGTTCAGGATTTGTACAGATTCTTCAAAATCAGTAGAATAGGTAAAGATTTTGTTGACATCTTTGATAAATCTTTGTCGCCTATTGGCACATTATTATTTGATAAAGTGCTTGATACGGTTGCAGAAAAACGCAAAATAGGAGAGTACTTCTTTAAAAATGAGAATTTCCGTCAGGCGTTTGACATCTTTGAAAGAATTTCAACTGAAGATCCGAATTTTGAGATTTTCCAAAAAATGGGTTATTCGGCTCAAAAATTTGGTGATATCCAAAAAGCGTTGGATTGTTTCAACAAGGCACAACTTTTTGATGACAAGCAAATTTGGAATCTCAAGAAAATCGGTTCATGTTACAGAAAACTTGGTGAGCCGCTCAAAGCTTTGGAATTTTATCGTAAAGCAGAATCTCAAGATCCTGATAATCTTTCGATTGCAACTGCTATCGGACGTTGTTTGCTTGAAACCGAAAATTATGATGAAGCTTTGAAATATTATTTCAAGGTAGAATATTTGGATGAAAAAAATACCAAAGTTTTCCGTCCGATTGCGTGGTGCAGTTACGAGTTGCAAAAGTTTGAGCAGGCGTTGAAATATACCAACAAAATTCCTCAAGCCGACAAAGAAGCTGAGGATTATGTTTTGGCGGGGCACATCTGTCGTAAAATCGGTAAAAATATTGATGCCATGAATTATTATCTTCAAGCTCTTGACTGTGAGGATTATACAATTCAAAAACTTGAAGATGCAATGAAAACCGATTACAACAAAGACAATTCGGCTGACGAACTCAGCGATACTGCTTTGATTTTGGATTATTTGATGTTTAGGAAAAACAATCAAATCGATTAAATATTTATTTCCATACCATCTTCGGCGCAAACAGTATTCGGAAAAACTGTTTGCGCTTGTTTTTCAAGTTCTTCCGTGCTGTGATATCGGCTGGAAAAATGTCCGATTATTAATTTTCCTACGCCCGCAGTTTTTGCAATTTCAGCCGCTTGAATTGTAGTTGTATGAAAAGTTTCTTTGGCGCGTTCCGTCAGCGATGAATCGTAAGTTGCCTCGTGATACAAAACATCTACGCCTTTTACGGCTTCGGCTACAGAGTTAAGTTTCACAGTGTCAGTGATAAACGCGTAACTTTTCGGGTGTGGCGGATCGGTTGTAAGTTCTGAATTCGGAATTATTGTACCGTTTTCGAGCATCAATTCGCAACCGTTTTTTATTTTTACAATTTCTGCAATCGAAAGGTTGTATTTCGGAATTACTTCTTTTATGATATTTCTTTCTTTGATTTTTTCCTTGAAAATAAATCCCCAAGTTGGAATTCTGTGTTTCAAAGGCACGGAATACACTTCGAGATTTTTGTTTTCGTAAGTTAAATTTACTTCGTTCGGTATCAGCGGTACGAAAATCAATTTGAATCCCAATTCATTTACGTCAAGCGGAGAATATTGAGATTCAAGCATTTGCTGAAGTTTTTCCGGACAATGTAAATAAATTTCGCCCGTTCTGCCCATCAGGCTGAACGACGACAACAATCCGAAAATTCCGTAAAAATGATCTCCGTGAAGATGTGAAATAAAAATATGATTGATAGCCGCAAATTTGATGCTGTATTTGCGCATTTGAACCTGAGTAGATTCTGCACAATCCACCAAATACGGTCTTTCGTTATGTTTTATAATTTGAGCCGTTGCGTTTCTCAACGTAGTCGGTAGTGCCGAGCCGCAACCTAATATTTTAATACTTAGTGACATATAAAGATGTTGTTATCATTTTCAAAATTGCTAAATTAATAAAAAAAAATTAATAATTGATTTTTTTATTTTTTGTTTGGTTTTAAGCAACAAATTTACTGAAAATCACGTCTTTTTTTATAAATTTGCATCGTAACAACATCTTTGTATATAATCATGAAATCAACTGTAAAAAATAATATATTTCTTTTTTTCTTTTTTCTACTATTTGTTGAAAATGTAACTGCTCAGGTTTCTACGTATCCGCATACGGAGGGTTTTGAATCCGGTTTGAACGGTTGGAGTCCTGTGCCTGATGGCGGAAGTGTGCAATGGAAATGTGGTACAGGTAATTCTGCACAGCATACAATTCAGGAAAACGGTACTTTAAAAATTCTTACCGGACCTTCGGCTGCACATTCCGGAAACCGTTTTGCTTTTGTTGATACTTACAATGACAGACCTTCTAAATCGGTTGAAATGATTAAGCATTTCAATTTCAAGGATTTAAAGAACCCGATTTTGAGTTTTTACCTTAATGCTTGTTTCAACAATGGTGATGGTGCTGTATTTCATGTTTATGCAAAAGCAAACGGTGACTATTATTATGTTGATCTTTGGCGTAATTTTGAAAATCTTGGTGAAGATTGGGTAAAAATTAATGTCTGTCTTGACGATTATGCAGGTGTAGAAGATGTAATTTTGAAATTTTCAGTTGATAAAACTTCTGATATATATTCCAACGTTGCAATTGATGATATTAAGATTGAAGATTTTACGGTGGATGCCGAGGTTACTGATGTTACATGTTATGGTTACGAAGACGGTGAAGTGCTTGTAACTCCGCATGGTGCAGGACCTTACTATACATATTCTGTTAACAACGGAGCATCTTTTACCGATCCGGGTCATAATACAACTTCGTATTCTTTCAAAAATTTGGTTGCAAAAGGTTATCCCGTAATGATTCGCGATGTGGCTTCGGGGTGCGTGGCGAGAAATAGTCTTGTAACTGTTGTTCAACCTGCTGAAATTGAGTTGGATATCGAAAAAAAAGATATACTTTGTTACGGTGCTAAAAGTGGTGAAATCAAAATCAAAGCCTCGGAATCCACCGGCAACAACACACCGTATTATTATTCCATCGACGGTTCGTATCCGAATGAGGTCAGCGATATTTTCAAAAATCTTACAGGTGGAAATTATTCTGTAAGAGTTCGCAACAACAAAGGATGTTTAACAGAACCTCAAGAAGTAAAAATTGGTGAAAATGTTTTGCTTTCTATTGAAGAAGTTAAAATCAATAATATCCAAAAATGTTACGGTGATCTTACCGGAAGTGTTGTTGTATCAGTAATTTTCGGTGACAACGGACCGATAGATTATTCGTTGGACGGCGGCGTAACATACAATAATGGTCTCAATCAGTTTTCGCGTCTTGCTGCCGGTACTTACAACCTTGTTGTAAAAGACCGTAACAACTGTACAATTACTTATGGCGAAGATGTTGTTGTAACTCAGCCGGATAAATTAATTTACGAGGAGACAGTTGTTACCAACGTAGAAGGCTGTTCCGGCGATCGTACCGGAGCACTCGAAATGAAAGTCAGCGGTGGTACACAACCATATTATTATTCACTTACGAGAGGAGTTTCGTTTTTAAATTCTCCGATTTTTAGCGATTTGAAAGCCGGAAATTATGTGCCGTATGTTTCTGACGGCAAAGGTTGTTTGGTAGTTGGTGACGAAGTAATTATCTCAGAGCCTGAGCCTTTGGCATTCAAATCAATAAAATCAAAAGATGTAGAAACATGTTTTGGAGATGAAACCGGAAGTATTGAAATTGTGTCTTCGGGCGGTACAGGTGACATTCAGTATTCGTTGACCGGTGACGACAGCAATTTGCAATCTTCGGGATCTTTCCCGACATTGGGTGCCGGAATTTATTATCCGTTTATTATTGACTCTAAGGGTTGTACAAAAACTACATCAGAGATTACTATTTCACAACCTACTAAATTTGAAGTTTTAACAGTAACACCTATCAGCGATGCAAATTTGTGTTATGGCGATGCAAAAGGTCAGGTTTTCGCATTTGCGTCGGGTGGTACATCGCCATATTATTTTTCTGTTGACAATTTTGCAAATTCAGTTTCCATAGATGATTATACATCAGCTGCTATTATCGGCAAACTTGCTGCCGGTGACTATAAATTGTATTCTAAAGACCAAAATGGTTGTAGCGGCGTAACAACGGATTTTAAAATTACTCAACCCGAAGAACTTCATCTTACTGATGTTGAAATTTCAGATGTTGATTGTTACGGTAACAAAACAGGTTCTGCAATTTTGACAGGAGAAGGCGGCGTAACTCCATATTCTTACGGTTATTCCAAATCCGGCGAAAATTATTACAGATATTTTACAAATCCGCAAATTATTGATATGTATGCCGGTGCCTATGATTTTTCTATAAAAGACAACAATGGATGTCTTGCTTTTAGCAAAGGTTATACTATTGAACAGCCTAATGAATTTGAAGTCACACAGATACGGGCAACTCCGGTTTCTACATGTTACGGCGATGCCAACGGCGGAATTGATATTGTTGTAAAAGGTGGTACAAAACCTTACAAATATTCTATCGACGGAGGTGAAACCTTTGTTGACGATTGGTCGTTTAATAATCTAAAAGGTGCAGTAGACGGATATTCCGTAGTGGCGAAAGATGCAAATGGTTGTACATTTTTACCGGTTTCCATTTCGATTTCGCAGCCTACTCCGCTTGAAATTTTCGGTCTTTACTATAATGAAGTTCAAGGTTGTAAAGGTTCGGACAACGGTAGCATAGTTTTTTCGGGTAAAGGTGGTACTGGAAAATTGTTATATTCGTTGGACGGCGTAAATTTCAATAATGAGTCTGGAGAGTTTAAAAATCTTCCGGCGGGAGTTTACAAACCTTCAGTGCAAGATGCAAACGGCTGTATTACAACCAGAGACGTGGATATTACGATTACCGAACCCGACAAGATGGAGATAACATCGATTACTACAACTCCTGTTACTTGTAACGGTCAGTCAAACGGCGAGGTCGTAATTGAAGTAACCGGCGGAAGACAATTTCAAGTTGATTTTCCTTATAAGTTTTTCTTCAACGGTTATGATGATCCGTTGACGTATGACGGTTTTCTTGACGGATTGAAAGCCGGAGAATATGATTTTTTTGTAGAAGATTATTATAAATGTACGTTGGAAGGCAGTTTTACGATAGAACAGCCTGAAAAATTGGAAATTTCGTCAATTGATATTGTTAACATCGAAAAATGTCACGGCGATTTAACAGGTTCATTGAAAATAAATTGTAAAGGCGGTGTTGAACCGTTAACTTATTCAATTTCAGGTTTAAGTGCTTCAGAATCCAACGAAACGGGAGAGTTTACCGGACTTGGTGCTCACAGTTTTGAAGTTGCGGTAAGAGATGCTAACAATTGTAAAGTATTTGCTTATCCGGAATTGTCAGAGCCGGAAGCCGTTTCTTATTCTGCAAAACTTGTAAAATCAATACGTTGTCACGACAGCGAATTGGCTGAAATTGATGTAACAGCAAACGGCGGAACAGGTAATTTTAAATATTCGATTGATAACGGCGAAAATTATGATTACACAGATCCGAAAATTACAGGTTTGGATCGCGGAACATACAAAGTAAAAGCCATGGATGAAAACGGTTGTACACAAAAATATTGTATTACGATATCCGTTACCAATCCGGAGGAGCTTACAATAGAAGCTGAGGCTTACGATGTTGTATGTTTTACAGGTAATACCGGAAAAATTATTTCGGCAGGTCACGGCGGTACAAGACCATATTTTTTCTCGCTTGACGGCGGAAAATCTTGGCAGCAAAACACCGGACTTTTTAGGGAACTTTCCGACGGTGTTTACAAAGTGATTCTCAAAGACGATAATGATTGTCTTGTAGAATCTGAGGAACTTACAATTAACAGACCGGATAATATTGCTAAATTTTCGGTAAGTGTAGACGAAGGATGTTCTCCGTTGAAAATCGTTATTACTCAGGAACATGAAGGTATTGCAAATTATAAAATTTCAAACGGAGATTTAATTTATGACCGTACCGAACCGACAGAATATACTTTAGTGAATCCGTTAACAACTACTCAAAAATTCAAAATTGAGTCGTCGTTGATGTTGACAACGGGTGCAGGATGTTCGGATACTTCGTCGGCATACGTTACTGTATTTCCTAAGCCAAAAGCGAATTTAGTTATGCAAACAAATTCAATAGTTTGGCCTGACAATATCGCAAATTTTATCAACCTGACACCGAATATTACAACTGCTCATTGGGATTTTGGCGATGGAACTACATCAGATGAACTTCATGTAAATAATCATGAGTACGAAACTTGCGGTAGTTACAATATTATATTGCAAGTAAGCGACGGCGTTTGTTCTGACGAGGTAACAGAAAATTTTGTGATAGAAGGTCGTCCGTTGTATGCTGTTATCAAAACAGATACAGCATCGGGATGTCAACCGGTATCCGTAAAATTCAAAAACGAGTCAGCAAATTCTGATTCCTGTATGTGGGATTACGGCGACGGATCTCAGCCGGTTTACAATGTTTGGTCAACAGATCATAAATACGAAGCCGCCGGAGATTATACAGTTTCGTTGACAATTTATGGTGATTGCGGTGTACAGGCTACTACTACAAAAGTAATTCATGTATACCCGAAACCGACAGCCGGATTTATACAAAATCTTGATACATTGTATGCCGGTCAGGTTTTGAAAGTGGAATCTCAAAATTCGTTGTCCGACCATTGTATTTGGAATTTTGGTGACGGTAAAACAGAAACCGGACGTACTGCCGAGCACAAATTTGAGTACGACGGAGTTTACACATTGTCGTTGATTGTAAATACAAGTAATTCTTGTAGTGATACTTCGGAAGTTAAAAATGCAGTAGTTGTGGTTTCAACACCGATAGTTGTGTTCCCTACAGCTTTTAGTCCGAACGGTGACGGTCTCAACGACGTTTTCAAGCCGATTCACGGAGATGTTGCCGAGTTCAAAATCGTAATTCTCAATCGTTTGGGCGTTATTGTTTATCGCGGTAACAATATCAACGAAGGTTGGGACGGAACACGAAACGGCAGACCTTGTCCTCCGGGATTGTATGTTTGGAAATCAACTACCACGCTGAGGGACAAATCTTTTTTCCAACAGCAAGGTCACGTAATACTTTTGAAATAAATAACAGTTTATAAAATCAACATATTAAAGAAGTTAAAATGAAAATACTATCATTAATTTTATTAGGTTTTACAGCTTTGTTTACTTTATCATGTACATCTACGCACAGCGATAACAGAAACCAGGCTGATTCAGTAGCTTATGTTCAACAAGCTACATTCGATAAAGCAAAAGTAATTTTTTATTCATTGCCGTCGCCGGTGGAAACTGCTGCAATTCTCAATCAGATGAATATCAAGTTCACTGAAGAATTTATCAATCCTTCGGCAAATGCAGAAAAGTATGTAAGTACTTATCAGCAGGCAGTTAACGTCGGAATTTATTCGGCTGACATGTGTTTTTGTTCACTTTACGAGCAAAATCATTCAGTGGTGGATTACATCACGGTCTTGAAAAATTTGACAGAAGAAATGGGAATCATCGGATTTTTCAACGACAGTACAATTTCTGTAATTCGTACCAAAATGAATGACAAGAGTTTTGTAGTGAAATACCTTTCTGATTCCTACACTCAGTATGCCAACATGTTGGAAGAGCAAGAGCGTAACGAGATTGCGGCATTGGTATTGGTGGGCGGCTGGACAGAAAGTTTCTATTTGGCTCTCAACATGTTGAATACCGCAGAATCCAAACATGAGGATGTTTATGAAATCATCAAATATCAGAAGTTAACATTCAACAATTTGATGGAAATTCTCAACCTTTTCAAAGGTCAGAGCTACATCAAAGATATTACTTCTCAGATGGAAAAATTGCAAGGAGCATTTCCGCAAATTACAACCGATATTACTACAGCTCAAGAAAACGAACTTAGAGAAGTTGTAACATCAATAAGGCAAAATTTTGTAAAATAAACAATTCATCAACAAAATAACTAATCCTAAAATACAATGAAAAATCTCTTATTTACTTTCATCGTCTTCATTTTTATGTCAGTGAACGGCGCGACAAATTCATCAGCCCAGTGTTCGGATTTCGCCGACAGTATCGTTTTACCGTTGTTGGACGATTATATTGTTAGCGGTCGCTATGCGCAGCAGGTAGTTTCAGAAGGTCAGTCAGTAGAAGTACGCAGAACATTAAGTAAAGGAATTCGCTATCGTTTTGCCGCTAAGGGTGATCAAAATTTGCCGCAAGATATCGAAATCACTGTAGAAACCGATGATCAGAAACAACTTTATGCCAGCAAAGACCACAATTTCAGTCCGATTTGGGATTTTGAATGCAAAGAAACTGTACAAGTGGTGATTTTTGTAAGTGTTCCGAATGTTTCGCCTTTGGGAGAACGCCCTAAGGCGGGTTGTGTTTCACTTTTGAGCGGTATTAAACCGTTAAAATAATTATTTAATATTTTTTTGCATTATAATCAAGATTTTATGATGTAATTTTTGATAATATAGTCACGATTTGCACGCCTTTTGTATATTGGTGAAAAAAACACCTAATCACTATGCGCAAGTTGTTGACTATATTATCTTTTATGATAATGCCTATTCTTGCATCGGCTCAAAATAATCGCGAAAATGCAGACGACATTATCCGTGAGATTTTGGAGTATGCTGCTGAGGCAGACAACGATATCTCCAATTCTCTCGCCAGAATTAGTAGCGAGTATTTGACTAATCTTGCCAATTACAAACTCAATATTAATACATGCAGTTTTGCGGATTTACAAAATATACCTTTTTTAACTGATTATCAGATAGAAGAAATCCTTAATTACAGAGTAAGTTACGGTCAGTTTTATACATTGGGCGAGCTAAAAGGTTTGGAAACTCTTACTGAAAAAGAAGTTCGTTTCCTACAATTTTTCCTTTATGTAGGTGACCAAACTTATGTAAACAATCAAGATCAGAAACTTTCACTTCGTGAAGGTACAAATTCCATTACCACTACCACAAAATATATTTTTGAAAAGCAGGACGGTTATTCGCCGGATTCTACAGGTCAGAAAGCATTTTTGGGCAATCCTTTGGCTTGGTGTATCAAATATCGTTATACCTTGAAAAACAAAATTGCGTGGGGTTTTACATCTGAAGTTGATCCCGGTGAATCGCTTTCGTTCGGACACAAAAGATACGGTTTTGACTTTAATTCGGCATTTTTCAGAATGCAAAATTACCGTCATTTGGAAAAATTGGTTTTGGGAGATTACATCGTAAAATTCGGTGAAGGCTTGCTCTTTTCCGGTGGATTTTCCATGGGAAAGTTCTTCTCGTCAGCAAATTACGCCGCTACCGAAAATACGCTTCGTGAATATTCCTCAACCGACGAAAACTGGTTTTATCGCGGTATTGCGGCTTGTTTAATATTCAATAGATTGAAAATCACCGCATTGGTAAGTCACAACAAAATGGATGCTTCGTCTACGGATACTACATTTTCATGTTTTAAAGTAGATGGTTACCATCGTACTGAATCTGAATTAAAAAACAAAGATGCTATACTTCAGGATATCGCGAGTGTACATCTGAGTTATCATTTCGGACAATTGAAATTCTCGTTGGCATCGCAATATTATCATTATAACAAGACATATTTGCCGGGCGATATGTTGAAATTTGCCAATACAACCGAACTGAAAGACGGTTTTTCTTATTCAGTTGCATATCGTTATAGTTCCAGAAAATATTGTTTTCACGGCGAAACAGCTTTGGACAATGCCTTGAATCTCGCTACAATCAATATCATGGAAGTAAAGCCGGTAAACTCGTTGAAATTCAGTTTCTTGTACAGAAATTATTCGCAGCATTATAATGTTTTGACTGCAAATACTTTCAGCGAAAATACCAAAGTCGGCAACGAGGAAGGTTTTTATTTCGGTACTGCAATCGAGCCAAACAAATATTTAGTTTTTGAAGGTTGGATCGACATCTTTAAATTTCCTTGGTTGACAACAAATACCAAGATGCCGACCACGGGTTACGATTATTTTACACAGTTAACATTCATTATATCAAAGAAATACAGCATTTTCTTACGTTATAAATGTAAAGAGAAACAGCTTTCGGAAGGTCCTGTTGATTTCAAACGTACTCAATACGCACGTTTTACCAACAAGTTTTCACCTAACAAAAATGTTACTTTTACAACTGTGGCTCAGTGGAGTTTCTACAAAGACGAATCGGTTCGCAACAGAGGTTACCTCATGTATCAAAATGTACAGTTAAAAATCAGAAAACGTCCGTTTATTTTTGCATTCCGTTATGCGATTTTCTCTGCGCCCTACGATGCAAGAATTTACGCTTACGAAAATGACGTGATGTATTTCTTCTCGGCTCCGGCGTATTACAACAAGGGTGCGAGATATTATGCTGTTGCGGGCTATAATTTCGGTAAAAGAGCAACATTACAGTTCCGACTTTCACGTTGGCAATATTTTGACCGTGAGTCACTTAGCTCGGGAAAATCATTTATTGATGAATCTCATAAAACAGAATTGAATATGTTTTTCAGAATTTCTATCTAACTTTGTGCGGATTTTTATAAACACACAATGAAGAGATTATTTTTTTTACTATTAACAATTGTTTCTGTATTCAATTGCTGTACATCGCAAGAGCCAACAACCTTGGTTTACAACAAAGCCGGGATTCCGTTAACCGCCGAATTGACTATCGACAGTATTGTAAATGACGCAATTAGCAAGCGAGCCATGCCCGGATGCCGTGTGCTTGCCGTGGTAAAAAATCACGTAGTTTTCAATAAGTCTTACGGATATTTTACTTACGACAGCATAAAACCTGTTAACGATTCTACACTTTATGATTTAGCATCGGTTACAAAAATAGCCGCTTCGTCGCTTGTGCTGATGAAACTTTACGAGGACAAAAAAATCGATCTTGATAAGCCGTTAACATATTATTTTAACGGTATTACAGACAACGGCGCAACTCTTCGTGATGCTTTGGCTCATCAGGCAGGATTCAAACCTTGGCTTGATATCCGTCGTGCCAACAAAGATTTGTCAAAGTCTTTAATTGATGATCCTATTCGTTACAATCCGCGAAAAGCTAAAAAACAAATCACAAAATACATCATCAGTCAGCCGCTTGATTCGTGTGGAAGATATTTGTATTCCGATTTGGGATTTTACCTTTATACATTGTTTCCAAAGAAATATTACAATAAAGATTTTGAAGTTTTTTTGTACGAAAAATTTTACCGTCCGCTTGGTACAAAAATGTATTTCAAGCCGTATTATTATTACGACAAACAAAATATTGCACCGACAGAAAATGATACCGTTTGGCGAAAACGCGTTGTTTGCGGATTTGTTCACGACGAAGGAGCTTTTCTTATGGGCGGAGTTTCGGGTCACGCCGGATTGTTTGCAACTGCCGGAGATATGGCTGTGCTTATGCAAATGCTCTTAAACAAAGGAAGTTACGGCGGTTATCAATATTTAAAGCCCGAAACTGTAGAATTTTTTACATCGCAAGCTTTTGATAACAATCGACGGGGTTTGGTTTTCGACAAACAATTGTTGGATTTGTCTTTGAATGGAACACCTTCTAAATTAGCAAGTTATTCAAGTTACGGACATTCGGGTTTTACAGGAACATTTGCTTGGGCCGATCCTCAAAACGAGTTGATTTTCATTTTTTTATGCAACAGTACATTCCCGAATCGGTCTACGATGTTGTCTAAATTGGATGTTCGTTCAAAAATTCACGATATATTTTATCATGTAGTTGACAACGGATTGATTGAATATCGTGATTAATTTTTTAAGATAAAAATTCGTTATCTCTCAAAATTTATATCTACTTTTGTGACTATAAAAAAAATCTGAAGATGCAACAAAAAATATTAATCCTTGATTTCGGTTCGCAGACCACACAGCTTATAGGACGCCGTGTTCGCGAGCTCGATACATTTTGCGAAATTGTTCCTTACAATAAATTTCCAAAAGACGACAAATCAATTATAGGTGTAATTCTCAGTGGTTCACCGTTTAGTGTGTACGACAAAGAATCTTTTAAAATCGATTTAGATGAAATTCGTGGCAAATATCCTATACTTGGAATATGTTACGGAGCTCAGTTTATTTCGTACACCTTGGGCGGAAATGTAGAGCCGGCCGGAAGTCGTGAATACGGTCGTCAAAATTTGGGTTTCATCGACAAATCCAACAAACTTTTCAAAGGTTTTGACGACAATTCGCAGGTTTGGATGAGTCACGGCGATACTATTACAAAAATTCCTCAGGGTTTCAAAGTAATTGCATCTACCGAATCTGTAGAAAATGCGGCATATTATTCTGAAAAAGATAACATCTGGGGCGTACAGTTTCATCCCGAAGTGTTCCACTCATTGCAAGGTACATTGTTGTTAAAGAACTTTGTAGTAGATATTTGCGGTGGCAAACAAGATTGGAGTGCAGCATCATTTATCGATACTACGGTTGCAGAATTGAAATCTCAGCTCGGAAACGACAAAGTAGTTCTCGGATTGAGCGGCGGAGTAGACTCCAGTGTTGCGGCTGTATTGCTCAACAAGGCAATCGGTAAAAATCTTACTTGTATTTTTGTTAACAACGGTTTGCTTCGTAAAAACGAATTTACCGATGTACTTCGTGATTATGAATGTCTTGGACTTAATGTAATCGGTGTTGACGCTTCTGAAAAATTCTATTCGGAACTTGCCGGAGTTGAAGAACCGGAAAAGAAACGCAAAATTATCGGAAAAGGTTTTGTGGATGTTTTCAATGCCGAAGCCAAAAAAATCAAAGACGTAAAATGGCTTGGTCAAGGTACAATTTATCCCGATAGAATTGAAAGTCTGAATATTACAGGCAAAACAATAAAATCGCATCACAACGTTGGCGGACTTCCAAAAGATATGCAATTGCAGCTTTGTGAGCCGTTGAGATGGCTTTTCAAAGACGAAGTTCGCAGAGTTGGACGTCAACTTGGTATGCCTGAGCATCTTATAAAACGTCATCCGTTCCCAGGTCCCGGTTTGGGCGTAAGAATTTTGGGTGACATCACTCCTGAAAAAGTTAGAGTACTTCAGGATGCTGATGATATTTTTATCCGCGGTCTCAAGGAATGGAAGACCAAAGACGCCAACGGAAACGAAGTTTCTTTGTACGATCAAGTTTGGCAAGCCGGTGTTATCTTGTTGCCTGTTAAGTCGGTAGGCGTAATGGGTGATGAGCGTACATACGAGCGTGCAGTTGCATTGCGTGCCGTTACAAGTGCTGATGCAATGACTGCCGATTGGGCGCACCTTCCTTACGAATTTCTTGCTAAGGTTTCTAACGATATAATCAACAAAGTAAAAGGTGTAAACCGAGTAGCTTACGATATATCTTCAAAACCGCCGGCAACTATTGAGTGGGAATAATCAAAAAAAACATAAAAAAACAGTTGAGCCGCATTTTTTGCGGCTCTTTTTTTAGTCAGATATACATAAATTGGCTAAAAAATTTGTTATTTGAAGTTTAGCAAAACACTTAAATAGAAATCTTTTTGGTATTTTTTTTGTAAATAAATATAGTAAGGATTACTTTTAAGAAAAAAATCAAATTTTTTGCAAATAAATGTTTAAGAAATATTTGTTTTTATCAAAGTAATTTCTACTTTTGTCTATACAAATTTTTACTAATTAAACACGTATAAAAATGGAGAATACAATTAGAGTAGAACGTGCAATTGTTAGAATTACACAAGCACAATTGGCCGACAGAATCGGCGTTTCCCGTCAAACTATTCACGCAGTAGAGACCGGTAAGTTTGTACCGTCAACCGTTTTAGCATTGAAAATCGCGAGATATTTCAAGAAAAATGTTGAGGACATCTTTACTCTCGAAGAATCTGATTTGTAAGCGGATTCCAAAGGATTTTATGACAATCTTAAAATCTCTTGACTAAAAAAAAATAGAGGCTGGCCATCACGGTCAGCCTCTTTTTCATGTATATATCGGTGTGTTTAAATTATAACGATTTATTGATTGTACGGCTTAATACATCAAGTTGCTGTTCGCGTGTAAGTTTAACAAAGTTAACAGCATAACCTGAAACACGTATCGTTAATTGCGGATATTTTTCCGGATGTTCCATTGCGTCAACAAGAAGTTCACGGTCAAAAACATTCACGTTCAAATGGTGTCCGCCGTCCGGTGTGAAATAGCCGTCCATTAATTGTACCAAATTGTTTACTTTGGTGTTATCGTCTTTTCCGAGAGTTTCCGGCGAAATCGCAAATGTGTACGAAATTCCGTCGTGAGAGTGTTGGAACGGAAGTTTTGCTACAGAACTCAATGCTGCAACCGCGCCTTTTACATCGCGACCGTTCATCGGATTTGCACCCGGAGCAAACGGTACGCCTTTTGGACGTCCATCAGGTGTAGCACCGGTATTTTTACCGTAAACTACATTAGATGTGATTGTTAACAATGATTGTGTTGGTGTAGCATGTCTGTAAGTTTCGTGCTGACGAAGATATTCCATGAATTTTTCGGTAATCATGAGAGCGAGTTTGTCGGTTTCTTCGTTGTTGTTACCGAATGGTTCAGGAGCGTTGCCTTCTTGAATAAATCCGACTGCAATGCCTCTTTCGTCGCGTTGAACTTTTACTTTGCCGTATTTAATAGCAGCAAGCGAGTCGGTTACGATACTCAAACCTGCGATACCTGTAGCTCTTGTGCGGTATACATCGCCGTCGATAAGTGCCATTTGGTAAGCTTCGTAATCGTATTTGTCGTGCATGTAGTGAATGATTTTCAATGCGTTAACGTAGGTTTTTGCCAACCAACGCATCATATTTTCAAACTTGTACATCACTTCGTCGTAATCCAAATATTCGCTTGTGATAGGAGCGTAGTCCGGTCCGATTTGTTCGCCTGACATCTCGTCTTTACCGCCGTTGATTGCATAAAGAAGACATTTTGCCAAGTTAGCACGTGCGCCGAAGAATTGCATTTGTTTTCCAATCTTCATTGGTGATACACAACATGCAATACCATAATCGTCGCCGTAATCAGGACGCATTAAATCATCGTTTTCGTATTGTATTGCGCTTGTTTTGATTGACATCTTTGCGCAATATTTTTTCCAATTTTCCGGAGCGTTGTTAAACCAAAGTACTGTGAGGTTTGGTTCCGGTGCCGGTCCGAGGTTTTCAAGGGTATGAAGTATACGATAACTTGTTTTTGTTACCATTGATCTGCCGTCAACGCCTTGACCACCAATACTTTCTGTTACCCAAATCGGGTCGCCGGAGAACAAATCATTGTATTCCGGTGTGCGTAAGAATCTTACGATACGCAATTTGATAATCATTTGGTCGATAAGCTCTTGCGCTTCTTCTTCTGTAAGTTTTCCTTCTTTGATATCTTTTTCGATAAAGATGTCAAGGAATGTACTTACTCTACCTAATGACATTGCTGCGCCGTCTTGGTCTTTTACAGCACCCAAATATCCGAAGTATACAAATTGAACAGCTTCGCGTGCGTTTTGTGCAGGACGTGTTACATCAAAACCGTATTCCTTACACATCTTAACGAAATCTTTCAATGCTGAAATTTGTTCGCTGGTTTCTTCACGCGATTGGATGCATTCTTCTGTCATTTCCTGAATATCAAGTCTGTTTAGGAAACGCTTTTTCTCTTCGATAAGATTGTCGATACCGTAGAGAGCGATTCTTCTGTAGTCGCCGATGATACGTCCGCGACCGTATGCGTCAGGCAAACCTGTGATGATATGTGCGTGACGTGCTGCTCTTATTTCAGGTGTGTATGCTGAGAATACACCTTCGTTATGTGTTTTGCGATACTTCGTGTAAATGGTTTTTGTGTAAGGATCAAGTGTATAGCCGTAAGCTGTCAACGCATTTTCTACCATGCGGATACCGCCTTTTGGGAAAATTCCGCGTTTCAATGGTTTGTCGGTTTGCAAACCTACAATTACTTCGTTGTCTTTGTCGATGTAGCCTGCTCCGTAGGTTGTTAATGTTTGCGGAAGTTTGGTTTCAGCGTCGTATACACCTTTCTCTCTTTCTACCTTGAACATCTCTGAGAGCTTGTCCCAAAGAGCCTTGGTTTTTGCTGTAGGACCTGCCAAGAAACTTTCATCACCATAATAAGGTGTGTAGTTGTGTTGAATGAAATCGCGAACATTGATTTCGCGTTTCCAAATATAGCCTTCAAAGCTATCAATACAATTGCTTAATTTCATAAACTTGTATATTCGTTTTAATTCTAAAAGTTTTATTTATTATTTGGCAAAGTTAGTATTTTGTTATTTCACTACAATCGCTAAAAATGGTGATTTTTTGTTGATTGTATCCCCTCAAATGGGGAGTTAATACTTTTTTTCAGTCCTATTTTGATGCAAATAATTGTCGTTTTAGTACGTTTTCTTTTCTGTTTTCTACATACATATACTTAATGAAACTGTTCATGCCTTTCGACTTAGATTCATTAAGATAATAACTGATATTTTCCTTGTAATATTGCCAAGGATTCATATTTTTGTTAAATTCTTTTTTGTATGTCTGTATTACGTCGTCTATATTTGTCACACCGTATTCCAAAGCCTCGTTCAATGCTTTTTTTACTTCGGCTTTCATCGGTTTTACTGCGAGCCATACTGCAAATACAAACGGATAATTTGTAAATTTTATCCATTGTTCGGCGAGGTCGTATTGATATTCATAATCAGTATATTCAAAACATCTGTCACCGATTATTACTCCGGCAGTAGTGCCTTTTATATGTTTTTCGTATCCGGGTTTGCTTTGTACAAATTCCGGATTGATTTTCCAATAATTTTTTGCAAGTATTTTTACCAATCTTACGCTTGTAGCTGATTGATAATCAAGGTAAACTTTTGAAATTTGTTCCAACGGAACGCGGCTTGCAAGTATTACCGAGCGAACTTTTCCTTCGGCTCCGATACAATATTTAGAAACGATATAACTGATTTTCAAATCAGGAATAATTCCTACAGGTACCAAAGCTACATCGCATTGCTTGTCCAATAGCATTTGTGCACATTCTGACGGATATTTCAGAATTATTTCACAGTTTTCTTTGATGTATTCAGAATGTTGCAATCCGTATAAAAAAGGTATCGAATTGTAATATGATACCATTACTATTTTTAGTTTTTCCATAGTTGTTATTTCTGAATAAGTGTTTGTAATTCAGGGTCTTGCGACTCCAATTCAATTTGTGCTATTGTTGCTGCTACCGTTGATATTCCGCCCATTACAGCAAGTAAAAATGTTCCACAAATCAAGTACAATGGCAACGTGTATATTGCTCCGATTGTAATTGCCAGATACTTATATCTGTATGTAATTTTGCTGCTGAGTTTTTCGTTCCTTTTGGCTCTTTCGTTGGTATAATCCATAAATCCGTAGCCAAAATAATAAGCGTTGATTATATATATCATTACTACCGATAATAATGTTCCGATTAACGGAATCAAATTCAGCAATAAGCACAATAGTAAGAGGATAAATTGTTTGATTGTGTTTTTTAGTGTGATTATTAATGTTCTTCCAATATCTTTTATAGTTTGTTTTATATTGGAATTGTATTCGCGTCCGGTGAGATAAGTATCAGTTTTTTCTGACATTATAGTATATATAGGTGACATCAATATATTAACAATTGTTCCGCCTAAATAAATAAATACTATAAAGGCAAGCAATGTTGCTATTACTTCTATTGATTTTGTTAATACACTCAACCAAGCATTGTCAGTTTGCATTTTTTCGTGTATTAAATCTTGAAGCGCAGCGCCGCTGCCGTATCCGATTGACAGTAATAAAATCATTATTACTATGCTGAATACTAACGGGAAAATAAATAATTTTCCCATTTTTGCTTCTTTTATCACTTTAAATGCTTTGCGATATGAGCTTATTCCGCTGATTATTTGGTCTTTAGCACTAACCATATTTATTCATTTAAATTTTGTGCGAATCTAATAAATTTTTGTTTAAGAATCTATATATTTTTTGCTTTTTTAACTATTATTTTTCTCAAAACTTTTTTCTATATTTGTAACTGTAATTATTTATTAATCTATTAATCAAAAAATTTAGTAAAATATGAAATTAGACGGACGTAGAACCAGTTCAAATGTGGAAGACCGCAGAGGTGGTAGTTCCTCTGGTTCAGGTATGAATTTTTCTTCAGGCAAAAAAGGCGGATGTATTGGTATTATTTTACTTCTCGTCGGTTTTATTTATTATGCCAAGACCGGTGATTCCAGCCTTTTGAATTCTTCGCTTACGAGTGAACAAACCACTGTTCAAACCGGTCAGACTTCTCAAAAAAGTTCTAAAGACAACGAACTTTTTACTTTTGCTTCTCGTATTTTGGCAAGTACCGAGGATATTTGGTCTGACATCTTTAAGAAAAACGGTTTGAGCTACGAAAAACCAAGTATGGTAATTTTTGAGGACGGTGTTAATACAGGTTGCGGTTCGGCAACTTCTGCTACAGGTCCTTTCTATTGTTCAGCAGATCAGAAACTTTACCTTGATTTGTCTTTCTTTCAAACAATGAAATCTCAACTTGGAGCTTCCGGTGATTTTGCTCAAGCATACGTAATCGCTCATGAGGTTGGTCACCATGTGGAATACCTTACAGGCGTGTTGAGTAAGCTTCATAATCAAATGAATCAGGCGCGATCTGAAGCCGAGGCAAACAGAATTTCGGTAAGAATAGAATTACTTGCTGATTTTTACGCAGGAGTTTGGGGATTTTATGAGCAAAAAACTTTTAAATCCTTGGAAGACGGCGATTTGGAGGAAGCTATCAATTGTGCAATGAAAATTGGTGACGATTATTTGCAGAAACAAGCACGTGGTACTGTCAACGCCAGAGAATTTACTCACGGAACTTCAAAACAGCGTATGAAATGGCTTAAACTTGGTCTTACTACAGGTGATTTATCAAAAGGAAATGTAATTTTAACTTGTTCAGAATCAGAGTTATAATTATTTTTTGTATTTTACTTGTGGAATTATCAATTTAGTTATATCTTATTGTTGAATTTTAACTTAAAAATTTAATCAAAAAAAATGGCAGAAGAATCATTTAAAGAAAATCTTAATTGGAAAAAAATTACAATTGATGCAATTAACACTATTATTGCTACTGCAATTGGTATTGTAATCGGTTTACTTGTTGACAAAGTACGTGAAAATATTAATAATCAGGAGAATTATCAGAAGATTATTTGCGCAACAATCAACAATCTTGAAGATTATGAAGGTCAGATTTCAAATCATTTGGACTGGATAAAATATAGTCTTGATACTTACGATGAAATTACAGAAATGGAAGATTGGGCTGATACACTTGCTACCGACGGGATGTTTGACGTATTTTTCAAAGAAGATTTTATTCAAAAAGATCGTTGGATTGAAGAAAACTTTATTACAAACGGTAGTTTTATTGAAGATGCCGATCTTCGTTTGCAAATCGGTAGCGTGTACAGTTTTGTAGATATTTGCAAACAAAAAATTCTTGATATCAATACAGAATCAGAGGCCGTTTACAAAAATTACCTCGCTTTTTATGCTGATAATGAGAAAACAGCAGTAAAAAAAATAGTTGATTCAAAATTGTTTCTCAACTACATTCTTAAACTTACATCTTTGAAAGTTGATTTGCAATCATATTTGAATTCAATTCACGAAATCAATCAGACTATCCTCAAAAATTCTAATGCAAATCAAGAGGATATTCAAAAAATGCGTGAATCTTCAAAGAAAATCAACGATATTCTTTACAAAAATGTATCGAATCAATCTGAAGCTCAATAGTATATAGTTACAGAATCATTAATCCCATTTCAATTTATTGGAATGGGATTTTTTATATATATTTGCGTCAGTTTTTTAATAATATTTAAGTAATGAAGAAGATTTTATTTTTGTTAACGATGTTAACATTTTTCATCTCAGTAAATTGTGGTGATAAAAATGCAAAATTCAAAACAATCAGTGCTCCTGAATTTTTGGATTTGATAGGTGGAAGTCAAAACGTAATTCTTATTGATGTCAGAACTCCCGAAGAATTTGTCGAAGGTCATATTCCGGCAGCTAACAATTTGGATGTCAAGAGTCAAGATTTCAAAAATCGGTTGTTAGAAAATTACAAAGACAAAAAAAAAGTTTATGCATTGTATTGTCGCAGCGGTCACCGTAGCAAATTAGCAGCTCAGATTTTGGTTGATAACGGTTATACCGAAGTTTACGAAATGGAAGGCGGATTCAACGCTTGGAAGGAAAAAGATTTTCCGATAGAAAAATAAATTTAAAACACATCGTTACTTTTTTCCTTGAGGTAACGATGTGATTTTCAAATTTTTCTGGTTTTTATAATTACTTTTTGATTGTCTTTTAGAGTAGTTCCGAACAAATAAATATCGCCGCCGTCTTTCAATTTCAGTTTCTTTTTCAGTTCCTCGGCTTTTATCGGAAAATTTCTTACCGCAACATTTGCTTTGTCCAAACCTTTGAAAATCTTTACATTACCGACTTCTTCTATTACAAATTTTCTTCCCGGAAAATCATTAATTTCAGTTTCGGAAACATAAATATGACTTGATTGTTGTAATTTTTTTACATCATATTTATTACACAACAATTTGTAAGCACCGCCTTTCATAATTGCGCTGTTGGGTTCATACAAAAACATCCCGTTATTTATTTTATCCGCGTAACATGCTGTAGCTGAGGATTCTTCACTTGTTTTGAAATTTAATTTTTGATTGTTGTTAACGCAAAAAATATTTGGTTCGTCATCAAAATTTTTATCCAAAATCAGCAACATCTCTTTACATTCATTATTATTTGCAACAACATGAATTTCACGAATATTTTTCAATTCTTGCCGACATTCTTTCAAATCCAGCATCGGCGAAAGTTTTATCATTACGATGTCAGCTTTTTCTTTTAACATCTCTTGATATTCAGTAACATCCGGCTCACAATCTTTAATATGTACAGTTTTGCCGCCGTCTTTGTCGCGTCGTGCCGGGTCAACAAAAATCAAGTCAAGATGTTCATCTGATTTTTCTAAGATGTTAATTCCATTACCATTTTTTACAACGGCATTTGTCCTGCCAAGTACCTTAAAATTGTGTTCTGCAATTTCACAAAGTTCCGAATTGGTTTCAATATAAGTTGCTTTTTCAAAATTTTGACTAATATAATAAAAGTCAATTCCAAAACCGCCTGTTAAATCTGCCATTTTTTTCTGACATTTTACAAGTTTTGTAACAACCTCCGCTTTGTATTTTGCTGTAAAATCCGATGAACATTGTTCCATTGATAAGTGCACAGGGTAAAGTAGCTCTTTATTATTTGCCCAATCCGGAATTTTATGTTTTGCAATTTGCCAACCTGCTATTTGTTGTAGTACAGTTGTCGTATTGATATTTTTATTATGAAGTTTCAATGCCAAATCTCTGACATCTTTATCACGGTTTTCTTCTATAATTTTCTTTTCAAAATCAGTGAGTTCCATATTTTTTTTGTATGCAAAGTTAACAATAGTTTGTTAATTTACAATTAAAATAAGTAACCCATTTTTACATAGATATTTGATTTTTTATCATTATCTTGACTGTTAAAATATGTAGCCCAATCCACTGACAGAATGAAGTTTTCGTTCATTGCAATCTTCAATCCTGTTCCGCCGGAAACATGCGGTTGGTAAATTTTGGATTTAGAAAAGTCAAAATATTCATTTACATCGTCATTTGTTGTTTTGGTGATTTCAATTATTTCTTGTTCGTTCACATCCACCGGTTGAATTACCATACCTGCATCTATAAACGGATTTATACCAATATAAAAGTGTTGGTTTGCAATATTAAACTCTTTAATTTTTATTCGTAATTCCGTGTTTAGTAATGCATAACCGTTGGAAATTATTCTGTTACGTAAAATTCCGCGTAACGAACTTGAGCCGCCCAAACTTTCATAAACTGCGCGTTTTTGTTCCAACGTGTTGTGGTTGCATAGCATATAAAATGGTGTTTTTCCTGACATAGTTAATTGTGTTCCAATTCGATACGCAAAAATTACACGTGGAGTTCCCAACGAAATATATTGTTTGAAATTAGCATTGAATTTCAGATTGTTATATTCAGAATGACTTCCAAAAGCAGCAGTGTAAGTAAAAAAAGCATCAGCCCAAATTCCCGAAGTTGGTGCCGAAGTTTGGGAGCGGCTGTCAAAAGTTAGACCGCCATGTACGTACGGAAACGATGCTTTTCCGGTTTCATTTTCATCAATCAGACCCCACTTTATATATTTATCATAAATGCCGTCGATATTCGGTAGTTTTTTACTATCCTTTTGACCTTTGTTTAACTTGTTGATATTTACTCTGTTGACTTCAAATATATAGTAACCGATACCAACATTCCAGTTAAGATTATTTGTGATATTTTTTTGAATATCTGCACTTGTACGGAACATATTACGTTTATATTTATAAAAAGCGCGTGACAAATAATCATCTGAATTATTCTTGCACCAATCAGCATTGTAGATTGTTTGATAGCCGTTGAAACCTGTAAAATCGCTCATTGCATCGGGGAGGTAAGTTGCATCGATAAAAAGTTTGTAGCCGGGTAGGAGAGAACGGCTGAAGAAATTCAATCTCATTAAACCGTTTTGTTTCGTTGTGTAAGCGGCTTCGGCATAGATAGAATGCAGATATTCAGGATATTGTGAACCGTCGCCGTAATAAAACAGATTTGCTAGAGCACCATATTGAAATCCCAAATCCGCATCGTATGCAATAGAAGGCAACACGCCCAAGTTCCATCCTTTTTTAACATCTTTTTGAGCAAAAAGCTCTAACGCTGTAAAAACAATTAAGATATTTAAAATCAACGATTTCATATTTTTTTCACTATATATTTTCAATTGCAAATTTAGGTATTAAAACAATGCCATTTTTCAAAGTTGTGATATTCCAATTTTTTGTGTTTAGTGTTACACTTTTTATTATTCGTATTTATTCATCCATGTTTGATGACATAATTATTGTGTTGCAAGCGTTTGTTGTGTGATGTGTGACGTATGCTGTTTCGCCGTGGGTTTGCACCCACGGCGAAATTCAAACACCACATCCGTGGTTTTCTTATATAAATTGAATATGCCATCCACTGCAATGCAAGCCGCGGCGCGGCGATTGATTAACGCCGTGGGTGCGAACCCACGGTCTGAGGAATACGAAAATATTTTTTTCATCGTAGCCGCGACGCGGCGACATAAAATAGCCGGGGTGTTGTCGGATACGACAAAAACCCCCGGAATATTGTTATCACCGTGGGTGCGAACCCACGGAACACGGAACCCACGGAACACGAATCTCATCGTATTTTTTATATTGATAAAAAAATCGGTTGTGTATTTCACGGGGATTAAAAACCTACGGTTTACATCCCCGCCTATTTTATGTCACCACTTCGTGGTTGCATTTGTAATCATCATC
>JAFXZT010000001.1 GCA_017541145.1 Bacteroidales bacterium
TGTAAAACCCCTAACATAAAAGGAGGTATTAACAATAACTTAGTAACGTTTCAAGTAGTTGCCTACGGAGCAACAATTTTCAAAATATTCCATTTGGTCGGGAATCTAAAGACAGACCAAAGAAAATTTTTTATAAACGTTCTGCAAAGATATAAAAAAATTAAGAATTGCAGAACAAAAAAAATTCATTTTAAAATGAAAAGATTGAAATATTTTGTAGGAGCATTCGCCATCGCTGCTATTGTGGGTGTGAATGTGTGGAATGCAACGAACGTAGAAGTTGGTTATTCTGCGTTGAATATCGAAGACGTGGAGTCTGTAGCAGAAGGCGAATCTCCATGGGCCATAATTGGAGTCTTTGCTACTTTAGCTTCTTTAGGATATGTCGTTTATGATCATTGTAAAGGACCTGATACAGGACATCTTGTTATTTCTTCTTTTAATATACAATCTTGGGATGATGAAGGTAAGTGTCATGGATGTGCTACATATGATTGTGTTTCGGAAGGTGACGCATGTCTCGTTGGTGGTGGACCTTATACTGCTGTCTTTTAATTTATAGTATTAATTTTTTTATAGCAGAATAGTTATTTCCTATTTAATTACTATTCTGCTATCTAACTAATATTGTTGAAATGATAATGAAATTTGTATTAATTTGCGTTATATTTTTTTTATGTAGCTGCAACAATAGAGATAATATTGATGAAACAATGATTGTTTACGATTTTTCTAGAGAAATTAATAATGAAAAAATTTCAATAGATGATATTATTGATACAATGCATGTTATTAAATTAGAAACTAATGATAGCTCTTTATTAGGTATTATTGTACATGTTGAAATTGGAGAAGAATACATTTATATCCTTGATAAATTTCAAGGTGGAAGTGTATCTATTTTTAGCAAGAATGGATCGTTTGTAAAACGATTAGAACATGGTGAAGGTCCGAAAGAAATAATTCATCCGCATAGTATATGCTATAATCATAAAAATAAAACACTTATTGTAGGAATGAGTAGTGAAGTTAAAATTTTTACTTCTGCTGGTGATTATATAAAGACATATAATGTACCGTTTTATTATAATGATATTATTGATTATGATAATGGTTACTTACTATCACAGTTAGCCGGACAAAATAATCAAAAGAAATTTTCTATAATTCAGACTGATTCCGAATTTAAAATTAATAACATTTTTTATTTATCTGAAGATGTTGTAGAATGTATTACAGGTTATTCTTTTTGTCCTATTTCTGAAAAATGTATTAGAGTTTTTCAGCCTTTTAATTATAACATTTATTCTATTGAAAATGATTCATTAAAATTAAATTATAGAGTTGAACTTGGTGAAAACCAATTACCTATGGGAAAATTTGATAATTATGAATTGTTTTTTAAAGAATTTACACAAGATAAGATTACATTTAGGGGGCAGTTCGCAGAAGTGTCCAACTATCAATATTTTGAGTTAGAAACAGGCGGCGATTTGTCAATAATTTTTGTTTTATTAAATAAAACGACAGGCGAAATACGAAGTGGGGCAATTGGAGAAAAAATGTCTGAAAAAATTATATTGGGTTCTAATTTTGCAGGAACTTATAATGACTATTTTGTTAAGGTTTTTTCATGGGAAATGAACAACTATTCAAGGAGAGACTTGATGTGGGAAAATATAGGTAATACTCCTAAAGAGGTTGTAGATAAAATTAAAGCTCTAAAAGAAGATGATAATCCAATAATTATTCTTTATAAGTTAAAAGACGTTTCAACTAATGCCATTGAATTATGAAAAAAAAAATTGAAATAGTTATAATACTTGTATTAATAATAATGATAATTTGTCAATTGTATTACATTTTATCCTTAAAAGATGATATACAATTGAAAGATGCTAATTGTGAAGCAATGCAGACACAGTTTGCGTTAAATATACAGAATATAGGAAGAAGGCTTGATGGAGAAATATCAGTGCAAGATACGTCTAAGCAAGTATTCAAATTATCAGATGTTATTAACGGAAATAGTCTAATATGTCGTATTTCAGAAAGATATTGTGAGCAATGTGTAGAACATGCAACAAGTATACTGATAGATCATATGAAAGAATTTGAAATATCGAATGTCCTAATATTTACATGTAGTAATAGTTATCGAAATCTTAAACTTCAAATAAAGGAATATGGTTTGGAAGATTATAAAATGTACAATTGTAGTGAATTAAACATCCCAATAGAGAAAACGATGTTTCCATATTTTATGGTTGTGGATTCCACTTTGACGGTTCGCACTGTATATTTTCCGACCAAAAGCACACATGGTACGGATTTCGACTACAAGCATGTGAAAATGATTTATGATAAAATGATAACCAAATGAAAAATATTATCATATTCTTTGCAGTTATTTTCTTCGCATCTTGTACGCCTTCGCCCCTCGATTACGCTCTCGATTTTGCAGGCTCAAACCGTTCAGAACTCGAATCCGTACTTGAGCATTACAAGTCTGACCCCGAAAAACTCGCAGCAGCAAAATTCTTAATCGAAAATATGCCGGCGCATTATTCTTATCGTGACAGCACGATATACAAGTATTATGCAATCGCTGACAATCTGTTGCAGCAAAGAGACTTGCCGCATACTGTAGTTCGTGATTCGTTGCTTGATGTAAGAAAAAAAATCTATCCAGGATTGGAGCGCAACTCAATCTCCGACGTAAAGATTATGACGGCTAATTATTTGATTTACACTATCGACCACGCTTTTAAGGTTTGGAAAGAGAGTGAATGGGCTGCGCATATAGATTTTGACGAATTTTGCGAAACACTGTTGCCGTACAAAGTAGCAGAGTATCAACCTTTTGATTATTGGCGTGATACATTGTCGGAGGCATTTTCGCAGAATTTAAAAACACAACTTTACGATGATGAGGAGACCAATACGACTTTTCGTACTGTAGATATTGTTAGGAATGAGATGCTGCAAAAAGTTCGCCGTAATGGTGAATACATCGATGCTGGATATCCGTTACTTACAGCATCGCAAATGAAAAATATCGCATACGGTCGGTGTGTGGATTACGTTAATTTGGCAGTGTCAACCTATCGTAGTGTAGGAATACCTTGTTACATAGATGCAACACCGTATTATGGTCGTTTTCGTGCCGGACATACATGGGACGTAGTTGTTTTTGGCAATGGTGGTGATATGCCGTCACCGTGGGATATTACTTGCGAGCATGGAAGACGTTTTTACCCTGCGCAGCGTTTCCCTAAAGTGTATCGTTCCACTTATGCTATTAACCGCGACCGTGTCCGTTATCGTAACGAATCGGCGTTAAAATATCCGTTTGATTATTGTCAAAAGGATCTCACAAGTAAATATACAAAGACGTCCGATATCGAAATTGATACATATAGAGATATCAATCTTGCTGAAAAATTTTGCTATATTTCCATTTTCAACGGTCATAATATAGAATGGTCGATAGTAGATTATGGCGAAATAAAGGATGGTAAAGCTTGTTTTAAAAATATCGGCAGAAATATTCTTTATATAGTTCAAGGGTTTGATGGCAAGAAATTGATTCCGATAAGCGATCCTTTTATTTTGCATCAAAACGGAGAAATTGAATATTTGACTTTTGACGGCAACGAAACTCGCAGTCTCGATATTCGTCGCAAATATTACCAAAACCGCAATGTAGTCGAAATGCGAGAGCGTATTCACGGTGGCAAAATACAAGGCGCGGACAATCCCGATTTTCGTAATGCAGAAGATATTTTTGTGATTGATGACGTATATGTTAATGACCCTCAATTGGTTAAGTCAGAAAGACCGCATACATATTTCCGTTATCTCTCGCCCGACGGCAGTTATGGAAGTATTGCTGAACTGAAATTTTACGGTGCTGATACTACAGAAATTTCGGGTACACCAATCGCCAACAAAGCCGCAGATACAGAGGTTATCAAAAAGGCATTTGATGATGATTATTTGTCCAATTTTGAAACCGAAAATCCCGATGGTAATTGGGTTGGTATCAAAACTGCAAAGCCGCAAAAAATCTCTTTTGTTCGCATTGTTCCTCGCAGTGACGACAACGACATCCGCCCCGGAGATACCTATGAATTGTTGTATTATAATGGCAAGCAATGGGTTTCAATGGGTAAAAAAGTTGCTATGACAAATGTATTGCATTACGATGAAGTGCCGTCAAATACATTGTATTGGGTTAAAAACCATAGAAGAGGTTGGGACGAGCGGGCATTTTTAATCCGTGACGGCGAAAGGGTAGAGTGGTGGTAGTTTGTTTCCCGCTAAAAGAATAGTTGAGATGTTGCAAAAAGTTTACGTGTCAATATTGTTAATCGCCTTAGTCTTTTGGTTAACAATGAACTACGGGATTGGACTGTCATGCGATGAGGTGCATCAGGTGTTGCAATGGCGGCAGTTTTGTTTTCGGGGAATAATTGCAGGTGGAATTTTATTAATATTTTCGCTCATATTAAAACCTCAAATCATAATCGAAACAATTGAAATTTCGATAATTGCCGTCTGTACCTTGGAGTCCGTGTATTGCTTGTTGCAGCTTTATGGCGTGTTGCCCTCGTTGCATGGAATTTTCAAGGTAACAGGCTCGTTCTACAATCCGGGACCGTTGGGCGGTTTTATTGCTGTGTCGATACCGATTTTACTGCACAAAATTTTTGAACCGAAAAACAGTAAAACCGCAAAAATCATCCTCTATGTTGTACTCATAATCAATGCAATTGCTTTGCCGCCAACATTGAGTCGCACGGCTTGGATTGCAACGGTTATATCAATTGTTTACGTTTTGGTTGGCAACGGCAAACTTGGAGGAGTGTGGGCATCTATGCCCGCTCCGGTCAAAAAACATCCTCGAAGTTTCATAATATTTGGGACGGTTTTAGTGGTAATTGCTGCTATTTTCCTGTGGCATTTCAAACGCGGTTCGGCTGTCGGGAGATTGTTGTTGTGGAAAATTTCAGCTCTTGCAATAGCCGACGCACCAATTTTGGGGAGCAACAATTTTGCAGCGGCATACGGTACGGCGCAAGAAAAATATTTTTCGGACTGTTGTGCTACAGATTCCGAAAAACTTGCTGCAGGAGCACCCGAATATGCCTTCAACGAATATTTGCAAATCGGCGTGGAATACGGTCTGCCGATATTGGTTTTAGTGTTGGCGGTTTTGGTGTTTTTAATCCGAAAATCATACTGCGAAAAAACATCTGGACTTTCGGGCGCGTTGATTGCAATAATGGTATTTGCATTTGCGTCTTATCCGTTGCATTTGCCTGTATTTGTGGCTGTTGCGGTGTTGATTGTTTTTGGGATTATCGTAAGAAATTCGCGCAAAATATTTGGAATGATAATCCCTGTGGCAGTGATTATTTTTACGTCGTTGAATTTGGACTCTTACAATCAAAAAGTCCAAAATCTCGAAAAATGGGGATATATGCAAATCTTGTATCGTAACAAATGTTATAAAGATGTAGTTGACAGATATTCAACAATATACGATGCAATGAGTTGGAATCCGCGTTTTGTGTACGAATACGGACATTCGCTCTACAAAACCAAGCAATATGAATTGGCGATACCAGTTTTGGAAAACGCAGCCCGGCATTCGTCTGACCAGATGATACTTAACATCATTGGCGAATGTTATCAGGCATTAGGGGATTTTGGTGTGGCAGAAAAATATTATCAACGAGCAGCCAATAGGATACCGAGCCGGTTGTATCCTCATTATTTGTTGTATTTTCTTTATTGCGATATGGGCAACGACAGTTTGAGGCAGAGGGAATACAAATTGGTTAACACATTGGAAATCAAAACCGAATCGCCTGCAACGAGGGATTTGAGGAGAAAAGTGGAAGAAAAGGAAAAATGCAATTAAAAACGATGTTTAAAAACAAATGGATAGAACGCCTGCTATGGCTTATCTTGTTAGCTGCCGTGATTTATACGGCGCACAATACATTAAAAACCTTTGTATTGATGTCATTCAAAGTGCCGACCCCGTCGATGGAGCCGACCGTGATGACCGGCAAACATGTATTAGTCAACAAGATGACGTTCGGACGGAGATATTTTGATGTGCCGTGTTATGACTCAGTCAGACACGGCAAAATCAGTCGCGGACATCGTTTCTCATCGCCAAAAAGAAACGATGTTTTGGTGTTTAATCAGACTTGTTTTCTTGGTTGGGACACCATAGCTTTTGATATTATGAAGTATTTTGTAAAACGGTGTGTAGCGTTGCCGGGTGACAGTTTTTATATCAAAAATTGTCGGTATTACGTGCAGGGCGTCAACGAGGATTTAGGACTTGTGGAGGCGCAAGACATGACCGAAAAATTAACCCGTGATACTTCGTATGTTCATCGGGTCGGCATGCCGTATGCAACTTTGCCGTATTGGGACAGTCTTGGTTGGGATGTCCGCAATTTTGGACCGTTGTATATTCCGCGCAAAGGCGACACGATACACTTCAACGAAAAGAACGTCCGTATTTATCGCAAGTATATCGAGTACGAACTCGGTCACAAGATAATTTGGGACAGTCTTGGATTTCGCAATCCTGACGGCACGCCAATCAATTATCATGTGATGCATCAGGATTACTATTTCATGACAGGCGACAACGCTCCCAACTCGCTTGATTCACGATTTTGGGGACTTGTGCCGGACGAATTTATCGTCGGAAAAGTGATTTGGGTGTATTAAAAGGAAATTAAATTTCTGAGTTTTCGTGTTTTCCGTGGTTAAATGAATTCCCGGTCTTGTGATATTAGTAAAGATGTTTGATAAACTTTTTTTGTTTTTAACTTTATTTTTAAATATTTTTGCGCCGAAAAAATGCAGATAGCAATTAGAAATCGAAGTTAACAACAAAAAAAATAAGTAACAATAATAAAATAACTTGCAAATCTATCATGAAACAATTTAGAAGTTTGTATCTTGCGATGTTAGCAGTTTTGGCTTCGTGTCAATCTCAAAACAACGGCTCGGAAGATACTCCGCAAAATCTTCAAAATATTGAAAAAACTGTTGTAAAAACTCAGCTTGCTATCAAAAAAAAGTTTGATAATGAAATTGTCAGCAACGGGAAAATTATTCCCGGAAAATATTACGATCTTTATTGGAAAGTAAACGGAGTAATCAACAAAATATATTTCAGAAACGGCAGCCGTGTAAAAAAAGGCGATGTGATTGCCGATTTGGAATCTTTTAAACTGAAAAACAATTTTGATGAAGCAGAGGCGGCTTTGCAACAATCTGAACTCCAAATGCAGGAAGTTATCATTTCTCAAGGCTATTCTGTTGACGACAAAAATATTCCCGAAAAGGTAATAAAAAATGCAAAAATCAAAAGCGGATTTTTACAGCAGCAAGCCAGGTACAATCTTGCAAAATACGAATACGAAAACTGCAAATTGTCAGCTCCCATCAGTGGGCTTGTAGCAAATGTAGAAGGCAACGAAAGCAATCCGTCGGGCTCAAAACCGTTTTGCCGTATAATTTCCGACAACAATATGATGGCTGATTTTACGATTATGGAATCCGAACTGGAATTTGTAAAACAAGGTTCCAAAGCCGAAATTTCAGTATTTTCCATGCCCGGAAAATCTTGGCAGGCGTATATCCGCGAGGTAAATCCGTCAGTTGACAAAAACGGAATGGTAAATGTAAAAGCCGAAATCTTGTCGCCTTCGGGATTGGTGGAGGGCATGAATGCAGCCATAAAAATCAAGCGCAATTCGGGAGATTTTGTTGCTGTAGACAAGTCGTCGGTTGTCAGCCGTTCGGGACGCAAAGTGGTTTTCACATCCAAAGACGGTGTTGCGCATTGGAATTATGTGGAAGTGGCAGGCGAAAACAGTTCGGAATTTGCTATTTCTGACGGTATTTCCGAGGGCGATTCTGTAATTTACGACGGCAACACTTTTCTTGCCGACAGAACCGAAATTATCGTTAACAACTAAACCGTTTCGTGCAAGATGTTGTATTTAGTAAGACGTCCGGTTGCGGTTATTATGACATTTTTGGGATTTTTGATACTTGGCATCGTGATGTATTCCGTATTGCCGGTATCCTTGTTGCCGGATATTGACATCCCAAAAATTACGGTACAGGTATCGGGAGCAGGTTTGTCGGCTCAGGAAATTGAAAATACAGCCGTTTCCCGTTTGAGACAGCGATTGTTGCAGGTAGGCGGTCTGGAGTCGGTAACAAGCCGTGTTTGCGACGGTTCAGGCGTTGTGGACATGAAGTTCAAATTCGGAACTTCCATCGACTACGCTTATATCGAAGTCAACGAAAAAATTGATGCGGCAATGAATAGTTTGCCTTCGGGGTTCAAACGTCCGGTTGCCGTCAAAACCGGAGCTTCTGATATTCCGGCTTTTTATTTGGAAATTTCTTTGAAAGACGGCGTTGACAATTCTAAGTTTTTGGAAATGAGCAATGCCGTAGAAAATATCATTCGCAACCGTATCGAGCAGCTTCCGCAAGTGGCAATGGCGGATATTACAGGAATACCGGGCAGCTGTATTACTATACGTCCCGATATCGATAAACTTCGCAGCTTATCTGTTGATATTCAGGATATTGTATCCGCTGTCAACAACAATAATATCCAAGCCTCAAGCATGAAAGTAATGGACGGCGTTTACGAATATTCCATCCGTGTTTCATCGTTGTTGGCAGATATTAGCGATGTCGAAAATATTTTTCTTAGGGTAGGAGAGAGGATATTCAAGCTCAAAGATTTGTGCGAAATCAGTTTTGAAACTCTTACCGAACAAGGCATGGCATTGTCTGGCGGCAAACGCATAATTTCTGTTGCCGTTATCAAACAGGCGGAAGAAGGCATGGACGCCCTCCGCGACAAAATTTCGATGCTTACTTCCGAATTCGCCACGCAATTCCCTGATTATGATTTCAAAATCAGCCGCAACCAAACCGAACTTTTGGATTATACAATCAGCAACTTGAAACAAAATCTTGTTTTGGGTTTTATTTTGATTATTATCGTTACCCTTTGGTTTATGGGCGGATTTCGTGTATCGGCGGTTATCGGTATTACAATGATTTTTTCTGTTGTAATTACATTTGTACCGTTTTATCTTTTCGGATATTCGCTAAATACCGTATCGCTTTCGGGACTTATTCTCGTGGTTGGTATGATGATTGACAACGCATTGATAGTCAGCGAAAATATCATGCAATGGCAAACCTCGGGCAAAACATTGAGCGTATCTTGCGCCGGCGGAGCTTCCGAATTGATAACGCCATTGCTTAGTTCGTCGCTTACTACAATCGCCGTATTTTTACCGCTTGTATTTTTGAGCGGAATGGCGGGCGCGGTATTTTCCGATCAGGCTTTTGCGATTACAGCCGGTTTGGTGGTTTCGTATTTTACAGGAATTATACTTTTGCCCGTAGTCTACCGCGTGGCTTTTGTACCGACAGTCAAAAAAGGAAAATTCAAGATAAAACAACAGCAGAAATTTTTCGAGGTTTACAATTCGTTGTATTCCAAATTGATGAATCATAAAAAACTCTTGCTGATAATTTCGCTTGTGATGCCGCTGTTTTGTTACATATTGTTCAATGTAATGAAAGTCAGCAAAATGCCTCAAACCAAAGGATTGGAACTTACTGCCAAAATCAGTTGGAACGAGGAAATCACGGCTCAGGACAATTGCAACCGTACAAATAATTTGTTACAACAATTTGCCTCACAAGTTTCGGAATATTCAGCATACGTTGGTATCAAAGATTTCATTGCAGACATCTCCGTGCCGCTTACCGAAAGCGAAACCGAGATTTATTGGAAAACATCTTCGGAGGACAGTGTTGATATCCTAAAACAAAAAGTTACGGAATACATGACACAAAATTATCCGAAAGCCGAGATTACATTTGCTCCGGCGATGAATGTTTTCGAGATGATTTTCGATTCGTCCGAGCCGGATATTACAGTGATGATGTCATTTCAAAACGACCGTGAGCCATCCTCTGCCGAGATTGCCGCGCTTGAGAAAAAGGTAAAAAAAATATCGCCGGAAACTCTCAGTTCGTCGTTGACATTCAATACTGTCCGTCGTATAATTGCCAATCGTGAAACTATGGCTTTTTATGGCGTATCGCTCTCTGCGTTGACCAATTTGCTGAAAATGAATATCGTTGGCAGCGATGTTACGGAGCTTCATACTTACGGTTCTAATATCCCGGTGAAACTAAAAATCAACGATACACTTGAAGTTGAAAAGTTCATCAGCGAAAAATTTATTCCGAACAACCGGGGCGAACTTATCCCGTTGAGAAGTTTTCTGAAAATGGAATCTGCCGTGGAGCTGAAAAACATCACCGCCGGCAAAAACGGAACATATATTCCCGTAAGTTTCTACGGCGTTTCTGATGCCGAAAAATTAATGAAAGATGTCAACACCGAATTGAAATCTGACGACTATCTTGATGTAAATTTTTCGGGTTCGTATTTTGGTTCACAAACACTTACCAAAGAGCTTGCAGTGGTGCTTGCCGTATCGGTATTGTTGATGTATTTCATCATGTGTGCCCAGTTCGAGAGCTTTTTGCAACCGTTGATTGTGTTGTTGGAAATACCTGTGGATACGGCTTTTGCGATGCTTGTACTTTGGATATTCGGATACAGCCTCAATCTGATGTCCGGAATAGGAATCGTAGTTTCGTGCGGTATTATCATCAACGATTCTATCTTGAAACTCGATACCATCAACACCTTGCGACGCAGCGGAATGCCGCTTTTGGAAGCCGTTCATACAGCCGGTATCCGCCGATTGAAAGCCATCGTGATGACAACTCTTACCACGGTGGGAGCCATGCTTCCTGTTTTGTTTTTCTCTGACATGGGATCACAAATCCAGCAACCGCTTGCTGTGGCTATGATTGCGGCAATGATTATCGGTGTTTTGGTAAGTTTGTATGTTGTTCCGGCGGTTTACATCTTGATAGAACAACGTAAACATCTTGAAAAATAGTAATTTGTAACAAAAAGACACGCAAAATGAAAATCAAAAAAATCATCATATTTACATCGCTTTTATTGATTTCTGTTATACAAAAGATGTCGGCTCAGTCTGCCGATACAATTGTGCTGAATATGCAGGATGTTATTCGTCTTGCCAAGGACAGCAGTCTTACGGCGTTCAGATGCAAAAATATGTATCTTGCCAATTATTGGACATTCAGAAATTACAAGGCAAGTCTTTTGCCGGCGTTGTCGCTGAATCTTCAGCCTGTATCGTACAACCGGCAATTGATACGCCGTTACGATTCGTATTCAGACATGGACGTTTACCGTCAACAACTTTCATTTTCTACGGGTGGAGGTTTGTCGTTGACTCAAAATTTTCTTCCTTTCGGCGGCAGATTTTATGTAAATTCGTCGATAGATTATTTGAGATATTTTGGTGACAATACTTTCAATCAATATTCTACCGTGCCGTTTGAAATCGGTTATGTCAACGAGATATTGGGTTTCAACAGTCTGAAATGGCAACGCAAAATCGAACCTTTGAAATTTGAGCAGGCACAGGCAGAATACATCTACAATACCGAAAAAATCTCGCAAATGGCTGTAACATATTTTTTTGAACTTGCAAAAGCTCTTGACAGCTATTCCAACGCAAAGATTCAAGCCGAAAATTCTCAGGCGTTGTTGATGATCGGAAAACGCAAATTTGAGATAGCATCTATTTCAAAAGCAGATTTGCAATCGCTTGAACTCGACGTACTTAACGCTCAAAATGCGATTCTTAATTACGAAATTCAAGTAAAACGTGCAAGTATGAAATTGATATCGTATCTCGGTCTGCCAAAAGATACAAATCTTAGCGTAATTATTCCTGAAAAGCCGCAAAAAGTGGTTGTGGATGTGCAGAAAGCTCTCGAGATGATGAATCAAAACAATTATCTCATCAAAGAGAAAACTAATAACGTAGTTTCAGCGGAAATGAATCTTGACAAAATGAACAAGTCAACACGGTTCAATGCCTCGGTATCGGCTTCCGTGGGATTCAATCAGCAGGCAGAAACCTTGAGAGATTCTTACAAAGACCCGATGAGGCGCGATGTTGTAAGTGTTTCGTTAACAATTCCTTTAATGGATTGGGGTACAGGACGCGGCAGCCGCAATATTGCCAAAAACGAAAAAGATATTGCCGTATCGGAATTGCAGCAAAAAATCCAAGAATTGGAGCAAGATGTCGTGATTACTTCGGGCGAACTTATGGTAAGATATTCGTTGATGGAATCATCGTATGAGGCTCTGAAAATTGCCGAAGAAGTCTACAACAGCAATATCGAAAAGTTCAAAAATGCGTCGTGTGACATCGCCGTTCTCAACTCCTCGCAACAACGTTTGCAAAATGCACAGGTGGAATACATCTCAGCCATGAGCAATTATTGGGACATCTTGTACAACTTGAGAGCCATGACATTGTACGATTTTGAAAAGTCAGAAAAAATACAGGAAGATTTTAATTTTATAAAGTAACAATGAAAAAAATATCTCCGTTTACGATAATTGTAATATTTGCTGCGTTGTCACTTACGGGTATTTCGTTGTTACCCTTGTTGCCTGTAAAATTGCAGCCCGAAGAGCAATTGCCTTCCGTTGCGGTATGTTTTCAGATGTACGGAGCATCGTCCAAAGTAGTGGAAACCGGTGTTACAAGTATCTTGGAATCGGGATTTGCCAAAATGCGCGGCGTAAAAAACATCACCTCAGTGTCGCGCAACGGCAGCGGCGAAGTGAGGATAAGTTTTGATTCTCATGCCGATATTTCTGCCGTAAGATTTGAGATTTCGTCGCTTGTACGTCAGATGTGGCCGTCGTTGCCCAAAGGTGTCAGCTATCCCGAAATTATAGTTTCAAAAAGTAGCGACAACAATTCCGAAGTCTTTTTGTCATATACAGTGAATGCGCAAAATAATATCGACGAAATCGGTACTTGTGTGAAAAAAGTATTTCAAACCGGATTTTCTGATATTGAGGGCGTTAAGAGCGTGGATATCTACGCCGGCAACGGTTATGATTATAATTTGAAATTCAATAATACAGCCGTTACCAATTCGGGTATTTCGCCGTGGGACATCCGTTCTCAGATTTCGGATTATACATTCAAAACCAATATCGGAAAATACCAGCTTAGCGACGGCAAGACAGATTCGGTTTTTTCAGTTGACAATCTTTACGTAACAAACGGTGATACTGCGCTGATAAATCTCGGCAGAATCCTTACACCGGAATTTTCTGAAAAAACGCCTTCGTATATCGAGCGTATCAACGGTTTAAACTCGGTTTATATCAATTTTTCTGCTACAAAAACTGCCAATCAATTGAAACTTAGACAACTGGTAGAAGAAAGGATGTCTCAACTAAAATCCAAACTTCCTGCCGGATACCAAATTCACAAAGTTTATGATGCCGCAGAATATATCTCGGACGAGCTTGAAAAAATCTGTTACCGAAGTTTGCTTACCATTCTTATACTTTTGGTTTTTGTATTGGTAACAACATTTAGTTTCAGACGTACTATCGTGGTAGTCAGTTCGTTGTGTTGCAATTTGGCGATAGCATTTATATTTTACTATATTTTGGGCGTAGAATTGCAATTGTATTCGCTTGCCGGTATTACAATTTCGCTCAACTTGATGATTGACAATACAATAATCATGTCCGACCATTGGAAACGCAATCGCAATCTCAAGGCGGTATTGCCGATAGTGGCTTCCACGCTTACAACTGCCGGTTCGCTGATGATTGTATTCTTTTTTGATGAAAAATTACGCTTGAATCTTTATGATTTTGCCGTTGTGATTATCGTGAATCTTTTGATTTCGATATTTACATCGTTGTGGCTTGTGCCGTCGGTAATGCAGCTTCAAAAAGAAGAAAAGTCACAGAAAAAACGCCGCAGATACATGCGTTTTGCCGTAGTGATGTCGCGCGGATATATGTTTGTAACACGTTTTGTTGTAAAACACAAAAGAATTGCAATAATAATTTCGATACTCGGATTTGGATTACCGCTTTTCAAAATGCCCGACAAGGTAGAGGAAACCGGTTTTTGGTCAATCTGTTACAACAAAATATTCGGTTCGCAGGTTTATAGTCAAAAAATCCGTCCGATTACCGATGTTGCATTAGGAGGCTCACTCCGGTTGTTTGTAGAAAAAGTGTATGAAGGCAGCTATTTTCGTGACAACAATGAAGTTGTTTTGCATATACAAGCCTCATTGCCATACGGTTCTACGATTTCGCAAATGGATTATCTGATTCGGCAAATGGAAAATCACCTTAGCAAACAACCGGAAATCAGATTGTTTAAAAGCAGTTTTGGACCGACATACGGCAGTATCGAAGTTTATTTTACCAAAGAAGCGGGCAAAACTGCGTTTCCCTACATCTTGAAATCCGAAGTTATAAGCAAAGGATTGCAGTTGGGTGGCGGCAGTTGGACTGTTTACGGTCTTCAGGATCAGGGATTTTCAAACGATGTGATGGAGCAAAACGGCTCTTATATCTTGTCGATGAAAGGTTACAACTACGAAAATCTTTTGCGCTATTCCGATACGTTGAAAAATTGGCTTTTGCAGCATAAACGTATCAAAGAAGTGAATATCAATTCGCGACCTTCGTATTACAAAAGCGATTATACCGAATATCATTTAAAACCGAAATCAGAGGTAATGATACGAGAAAATATACTTCCGGCTCATCTGTTTTACGCATTGAGTTGTTTGTTTATCAGTCGCGAACAGTTGGCAGCGGTTTACAGCAACAATTCATTCAACGATATTGTGTTGCAAACTTCAGAATCAGAAAATTATGATATTTGGTCGCTGTTGAATTATCCGGTAAATATTGGCGGGCGTCAGTACAAAGTGAGTGATTTGTGTGATTTTGAAAAAACATCTTCCGCGCAAGACATCGTGAGGGAAAATCAAGAATATCTTCTGAGCCTTCAGTACGAATATATCGGATCGAATGTTATGGGCGATAAAATTTCAAAAGAAGCAGATTCGTTGTTTTCAGTATATCTTCCGGCGGGATACTCTGTTGACTACGACAAATACCGCTATTATTGGGGTGATAATTCCGGACGGCAATATTTGCTGTTGGGAGTAGTGGTTGCTATTATCTTTTTTTTGACTTCAATATTATTCAATTCGTTGCGTTTGCCGTTGATAATACTTTCGGTGTTGCCGTTTGCATTTATCGGCTTGTTTCTTACGTTTTATCTTTTCGGATTGAATTTCGACCAAGGCGGATTTGCGGCTATGGTTTTGCTTTGCGGAATTACTGTAAACGCTGCAATTTATATTCTCAACGAGTATCAGCATCAATTGAAATACAAACACAGAAAACTGTTGTCGTTTGTAAAATCAGTTGATATCAAAGTAATACCGGTATTTTTGACTGTAATATCTACGATTTTGGGATTTATACCATTTATGACCGGTGAAAAAGAGAGTTTCTGGTTTGCGCTTGCTGCCGGCACTACCGGTGGACTTTTGGTATCTGTAATTGGAATATTTGTTTTGCTTCCGGCATTGGTTTTAAAACGTAAAGAAGTAAAAAAAGAAGTGGGGTAGGTGTCTTTCCCTAAAAAACGTTGACTCACAACATTGAGTTCAATATGTATAAAGACAAAACCGAAAAACGTCAAAAGTATTACGATGAAGTGATACGTTTGCATTTTGAAAAAGGCTACGGCGAAGACCGTATAGCAAAAATTTTACCGATAGGACATACAACAGTTAACAGATGGATTGCTAACTTTGTAGCCGAAAATGAACATAATTCGGATTTTATTGTAATGCGAAAGAAGACACACACAACCAAACCGCAAGTTCAACACAATGCGGAACAACAAGCTTCCAATCTCTCTAATTTAGAAGAGATTGCAAAACTCAAATCAGAAATTGAGCAATTACGCAAAGAACTTGATTTTGAGAAACTTAAATCCCAAGCCTATAATACAATGATAGACATTGCCGAAAAGAAATTCAGTATTTCGATAAGAAAAAAACGTGGCGCCAAACAGTAGACACCCTGCGGACAAATGTTGTCGGCAGTTTTACAATAGTACAACTTTGTTCACTGTTTGGCGTAAGCAAGCAGGCATATTATCAATTTGACGAAGACGCAGCCTTAGCAAAGGCAGCACGGGAGGATTTTGCCCTTGAATTTATCAAACAAATCCGTCAGAAAGACCCAGGTATTGGAGGTTTAAAACTTTGGTATGTGTATCAAAAAGAGTTTCAATACTCAGAACCAATAGGCAGAGATCGTTTTTGTCGTATTATATCCGAAAACAATCTCAAAGTACGTCAAACAATACGCAAACCAAAGACTACAGATTCCAGACATGGACTTCCAACTTACCCGAATCTCGTTAAAGATTTCATACCCCAAGCCGCTAATCAATTATGGGTTAGTGATATAACCTATATAATGATAAAAGATGGAGAGACAGATTATCATTTTTGTTATTTGTCGTTAATATTAGATGCATATAGTGAGGAAATAGTCGGTTGGAGTATCGGACCTACACTTGATACAGAATATCCGTTACGAGCCTTAAAAATGGCGTTACAACGTATAAAAGGCAAAACCGTCAACCTGATTCATCACTCTGACAGAGGCTGTCAGTACGTTAGTAAAGAGTATATTAACATGCTTAATTTCAATAATATAAGGATAAGTATGACAGAATCAGGCGACCCGAAGGATAATGCACAAGCGGAACGAATAAATAATACAATGAAAAACGAATTATTGTATAATAAAGTTTTTCATAATATTGAAGAAGTGATAGCCTCGGTTGCTGTTGCAGTAGAATACTATAATAATGAACGTCCGCATATGAGTATCGGGATGTCAACACCATTGCAAGCCTCAGAAATGCAAGGAGATAGAGATATGAAGTGGAAAAGTCTAAGACAAGCGGCAATAAAAAACAAAGAAAATTTTGGAAATTCTGCCCAAAATTATAATTTTGTATCTGAAACCAATTGACTTTGGGACTAAGTCCCAAAGTCAATTGGTTTCAGATACAAAGCAAAAAGAGTAAATATGACTTAGTTATAAGTAAACATTTTATAGAAATAAACGTTAAATCGAGTCAACCAATTTCAGGATAGGACAATTTATAATTGACAGCGTTACGGGAGAATTGGAGGAGGTGGTGTGAAAAAGACTTGCCCCGATAAGGAATAATTTGTATATTTGCCGAAATCATAAACAGAATATTTATGAACGACATCATAAAACAAGACTTTAACCAAGTATATTCGATAATTGACCTGCATAGGAAACGCGCCTTTCAGGAAATCAACAATAATTTGTTGATGACGGCGTGGAATGTGGGTGGTTTCGTGTCGGACAAACTCAAATCCGCACAATGGGGCAGCGGCGTTGTTGCCGAACTGTCGGAGTATTTGCGTTCAAAAGATCCAACATTGAAGAGTTACAGCAAAAGAACGTTATACAGAATGGTGCAGTTTTACGAAACGTATTCTACCTCTGAGTTTATACAAATGCTCGACAGATATAAGTTGAATAAACCATATATTTTACCTCAAAGCGTTGATAATCAAAATGATATAATTGTGCCAACATTGTTGGCACAATTACCCAATATGCTTATGTTCACGAATTGGTCGAATCATATTGAAATTTTGACATCGTGTAAAACAAATGAAGAACGCATTTTTTATATTCTTTATGCCAAGAAAGAAAAACTGAAAGTACGTGAACTTCAACGCGCCATCAAGACCAATGCCTTTGAATCAATCCTCGGCAACAAGGATTATATGTCAGAAGTGTTGAAAACCACATATCCTGATTCAGTGATGATGTTCAAAGATAAGGCATATCTTGATTTTCTCGGTCTGCCGCAGCGTTACAAGGAGTCTAAACTTCGCAAAGGCATTGTGGCGCATATCAAAGATTTTATTCTTGAACTCGGCAAGGATTTTCTCTTTGTTGACCAAGAACATCAGTTGGAAGTCGGCGGCAAGATTTTCAAATGCGACCTTTTGTTTTTTCATCGTGGATTGCAGTGCCTTGTAGCCATTGAATTGAAAACCAAGGAGTTTGAACCTGCGTTTATGGGACAATTGGAGTTTTATCTCGAAGCACTTGACCAAAACGAAAAGCGCAGCAACGAAAATCCGAGCATCGGAATTCTACTCTGCAAAGAGGCCAACCGCGAAGTGGTAAAATACGCTATGAACCGCAGTCTGAGTCCTGCAATGGTGGCAGAATACAAAGAAAAACTTATCCCTCAGGAAGTTTTGCAAAGGACATTGGAAGAATTTGTGGGTTTTATTGATGGGAAATAATATAAATGTAGTATTATGCACCTCCCTAACAGCAAAACACTAAACATCAGCACATTGTCGCAGATTTTCGACAATACGACAGCCACATACAAATTCTATTGGTTTGTGGCGGTGCTTGATATTGTTGTTAAAGAGCGCAAAACAAGAATTTCGTTTTGGGAGATCATTGCCGCAATGATTTCTGAATCTTGGTATCCAATTCATTATTTTAAATTGTCGTTTGGTAAATCGGATTCTCTGTTTGATTATTCGCTGCAAATTCAAAATGATTTGCAAATTTCTATTGAATTGGACAAAGATAAAATTAAAAGTCAATTGCTTAATAATCTTGAAAATACGAAGAAATATCTTCGGATTTTCACCAAAAATGTACCTTACAGATTTCTCTCGCCTTGGATTAAATATACTTACGATGACGATGTGATTGTAAAATCGCAGAGTTTTACCAATGGTTGTCTTTATGCAATTTACAATGAAGAAATCGAAATCAATCCGATTTGGATTGATTATCTGATAGAGAATTACGTAATTCTCAGAGATTTCGCATTTTGGAATTTGACAGAATTTCTGCAAAAACGCAATCCAAATGTTCCAAATCTTCCGTCAAAACTTGTAAAACCTTTGCAACGCGAGTCGCTGACAAAACAGCGCAAATTTTGGGACACCTACATCGAATCTGTTGGCAAAATCAACTGTATTTATACCGGCAAAGAAATCTATCCTAAGAAATACGATTTAGACCATTTTGTACCGTGGAGTTTTGTGTCGCACAATTTGTTATGGAATCTTTTGCCCGCAGATGCAAGCATAAATTCTTCCAAAAGCAACAATCTTCCGCCGTTGGATAAATATTTGAAACCGTTTGCAAAAATGCAGCAAAACGCATTGAAAACGCTTTATACAAAGAATCCAAACAATAATATTTTTGAAGATTATTTGACGGTTTGTGATTCGGTTTCGGAATTGGTGAATATGCCACAAAACGATTTTTGCGATGTTTTGGGCAAAACATTTACGCCGCTTGTACAAATTGCGGAAAATTCGGGTTTTAAAATTTGGCAGCAATGAAAAAGACTAAAAACAATCCGCACCTGACCGCAAAAGAACGCACAACAATCTCGTTTCCAACTCGTTGGCTCAAACAAAACGATTGTTTAAAAGGCGAAATCTTAGATTTCGGCTGTGGATTTGGTTTTGATACTGACGAACTAAAAAAGGAGGGCTTTGATATTGTCGGTTACGACAATTATTACCGCCCCGATTATCCAACAAAACGCTTTGACACAATCATTTGCAACTATGTCCTTAACGTTCTCGAACCCGACGAACAGGCAAGCGTTTTGATGGCTGTTTCAGAACTTCTGAAACCCGAAGGCAAGGCGTATTTTGCTGTGCGTCGTGATTTAAAATATGAAGGATTTCGCACTCATTTTGTACACAAAATGCCTACATATCAATGCAATGTGATTTTGCCATACAAAAGTGTTTTCGCAAACGAAAACTGCGAGATTTATGAATATCAGCATTTTAATAAAACTAATTACAAAGAAAAATACGAACTTTCAAACGCTTGTCCCTTTTGCAATCTCAATCCGAAAGTTGAAATCATCAGTGAAACTGCGACGGCTGTGGCATTTTTAGACGGTTATCCCGTCAGCAAAGGACATACATTGATAATTCCCAAACGCCACGTGGCTGATTATTTTGAACTTTCGGTTCACGAACAGCGGGCAATGTGGTTGCTTGTCAACCGCTGCAAAACAATCCTTTCCGACCGTTATCATCCCGACGGTTTCAACGTCGGCATCAATGTCGGTCAAGCCGCCGGACAATCAGTTTTCCACGTGCACATCCATTTGATTCCACGCTACAAAGGCGACGTGATGAATCCCAAAGGCGGGGTGAGAGGGGTGATACCGGGGAGGCAAAAATATTAAAAAATAAGATTTGAATATGATAAACCAAAGCGATAATTTGATTTTTATAAACGGTGAAAATAAAACGTCGCAAATCGACACTATAACACCGAGAGGTAATTCGTATGCTGTTGTTTTTCATAACAATAACAAAATTTATAACTATTCAAAAGATAAAATTAAGTGGCTTAAAACAACGAATAGAATTGATGTAGAAAAAAACATCATCGAAGTCAATGGTTTCGCGCAAAAAAATGTAAAATCTGTTTCCTTTTTTCCTGATTTTTTTAAAACGTATTACTTCATAGTTTTTGACAATGGATTTCAAAAACTCTACGATGGTAAAGATGTCAAAATCCGTGTATCCGTTTTGAAAGAATCTGCGTCCAAAAAAGTGTTTGAATATTTGTCAGAAGTTGCTTTCATTAATCCTCTTAAAACGGAAGATGGAAAAAATATTTTAAGCATTCAATATCAAAAAATTGATGAGATTCATTCGGAATCTGCTTTGGCAAAATATCTTAATCCCATAAGATTCAAGATGAAAACAGCCAAATACAAAAATCTTATTTTCCCTTTCGGTTGCAATTCAAGTCAGTATAGGGCTGTTAAAATGGCGTTTGAAAATCAATTAAGCGTTATTCAAGGACCTCCCGGTACAGGAAAAACACAGACTATTTTAAATATTATTGCTAATATACTTGTTAATAATCAGAGTGTTATCGTTGTGTCCAACAATAATTCTGCAACGGACAACGTATTGGAAAAACTTCAAAAATACGGGTTCGATTTTATGGTGGCTCCACTTGGTAATAGTGAAAATAAACAATCCTTTTTGGCTTCACAACCCGGAACACACGTTTGTCCTGATATTGTAAATACTTGGAAATCAGATGTTAGTAATTTAAAATCGCAAATATCTGATTTGTTGAGCGATTTGTCAAAAATTTATTCAGATCAAGAACGGCTTGCGGTTTTGAAACAAGAATTAACCCAGTGGAAATTAGAGTTTGAACATTTTAAACAAGCAAACAAGACAGATTCCGCCTTAAAACCCGAATCAATAAAGGCAAAGGCGGATAATTTGTTAGAACTCCTTAGTTTTCAACAGAATATAATCGAAGGATACAAAGTAAGATTTGGAAAAATAAAATGGTTTTTCCTTAAATTGAAATTTAAATATGCTTATAAAATTAATCCTGAATTGCTTATATATTGTGATGAAAATGCAATTAGGCTGACACAAATTTTGTTTTATCAAAAAAAAATATCCGAACTCGAAACTGAAATCAAACGATTGGACAGTTTTTGCAACGATGGTGTAATCAAGCAACAATCGGAAAGACTTACTATGTTGTCAATGAAAATGTTAAAAAACAGTATTTATGAAAAATATTGTTCACAAAAACGGGAACAAATTGCCGTGGAATACGCTTTGAAACATAGTCCGGCAAGTTTTATTAATGAATTTCCAGTTGTTTTGAGCACCACATTTTCGGCGTTAAGTAGCGTGAAAGATGCGTTTTACGACTATCTGATAATGGACGAAGCATCACAGGTTACAATAGAAACGGGTGCGTTGGCACTCGCTTGTGCCCATAACGCCGTAATAGTTGGCGATGTAATGCAGTTGCCAAATGTTGTAACAGATGAAGACCGGCAAAAATTGGATGCCGTCATCAAAAAATATGACATAAATAGTGGATATGACAGTGCAAAACATAGTTTTTTGGAATCTGTTATTAAAATTATTCCTGATGTTCCTCAGACATTACTTCGTGAACATTATCGCTGCAATCCAGAAATCATAAACTTTTGCAACCAAAAGTTTTATGGAGGAGAACTCGTAGTTATGACACAAAAAACAGATTTTCAGGCTATTGCTGCAATTAAAACGACAGAAGGTAACCATTGTCGCGGTCATCAAAATCAAAGAGAGATTGACATAATATGCCAAGAAATTTTGCCTGAAATCAAGTCAGACCCAAGTGAAATTGGAATTATTGCACCTTACAATAGTCAGGTGAATGCGATTAAAAACAATGTTGACAATAGAATAGAAGTTGCCACGGTGCACAAATATCAAGGTCGCGAAAAAGATGTAATAATAATGAGTGTTACCGACGACCAAATTGGAGAATTTGCCGACAATGCAAATCTTCTGAATGTGGCTGTGTCGCGTGCAAAACATAAGTTTTACCTTGTTGTAACGGGTAATAAACAAGATAAACACAGCAATATCAGCGACTTACTCGATTATATTGAATACAATGGTGGGGTTGTTATTGATAGTAAAATTTGTTCTATTTATGATATGCTTTACAAACAGTTTGCCGCCAAACGAGAAGAATTTTTCAAAAATCGCCGCAAAGTTTCGCAATACGATTCTGAAAATTTGACCTATTATCTCATAAAAGATATTTTTAAAGGAAATGACGAATTTAAAAGTTACGATGTGCTTTTGAATTATCCTCTGAACCGTTTAATCGGTGATACGTCGCTGTTAAACGACGATGAAAAACAGTACATTTCACATTCCGCCACACACGTTGACTTCTTGATATTCAGCCGTGTAAGCAAGAAAACAATTTTAACAATAGAAGTTGACGGTTGGAGTTTTCATCACGACGGCACAAAACAAAGTGAAAGGGACAAAATGAAAAATCACATACTTTCGCTTTACAACATACCGCTCTTGCGTCTTTCAACAACGGGCAGCAACGAAAAGGAGATTATAATTAGTAAACTGCAAGAATTATTATAATCCAACCAAATCCTCTCCCGTCACCTCGCTCTGCACATCACCGCTGTAAAATTTTATAAGTGGTTATCATTGTGATGTATAGGGATTTTTTTGTCCAAAAAATTTCGAAATACCGGTGCCTTAACTCGATTTTTTTTAGGACTTACGGCACCATTATCAAGAGAAGTGTTTCGTTTATTTCTCTAAATCCGCAAAAAAATATATCGATTTAGAGAAATAAACGAGTAATGAGATGAAATTGATTATTGGTAGAGCAAAAGAGATAAAAGGAGTTATAAATTTTTTATTCTGCCGTTGATAAAAAATATGAAGAGACTATCCGTTTCCGCACTTAAACTCTGATTAAAAAACAGTCGTATTATTATAAAAAAATCCGCCACAAAAAGCAGCGGTTTTTTTACAATTGAATATAGAAAAGATGTTTACTGTCTTTCATAATAGACAACATAACTATATTCACCATCTTCTAAATCTTCCTCTAAATCTTCGTCAGGAATCTCGACATCTTCTTTTGTTGTAGTTATAACAAGTGTATTTCCCTCAAAAGACATTCTACCACTTAAAATATTACTATAACTACCTGAAATACTAAAATAGTTTTCATCTTCAATAGAACCTGAATTCAAATAATAAATATATTTGTAAGATGCTGTCAATTTATTACCTTCAACTTCATAAGGAAATTTTTTTTCTGTTGTAACGTACTTGCCATTCACAATGGATACACCTTCAAAGTATTGATATTCTTTGTTTGAAGAACTTATCTCACTAATTGTGAAAACAGGAGGAAGAAAAGTTCCGTCATTAAAAAATTGAAATAATTGGCCAATACCAAAACGAGAAAGTTCTTCCTTATCAGAATTTAAATCTACAGTTCGCTCTATTTCTCCGTTTTTATAAAAAACCATTTTTACAACTTTCCATGTGCCGACAATTTCCTTCTTGTAATCAATACTTGAATTATTATCATCATCTTTTTTACTACAAGAAGTCGTAGAAAAAGCAAACGCCACTAAAAGGCTTGTTAATACAAATAATTTTAATGTTTTCATTTTTTATAAATTAAATAAATTTAAGTAAATTAAGCTGCAAATATAATCAAAAAATCCAGATACCGGTGCCATAACTCATTTTTTTTATGACTTACGGCATACGGCTCTTTCATTTAACAACGGAAAACACTTAAAAAACAGAAATTTAAATTTCCGTTAGTTTCCGAAAAAAAATCGTATGATTTTTTTTTTTTGTTTTCCGTGTTTTTAGTTTTTTCCGTTGTTAAAATGTATAAATGAAAGTATCGTGATAAAAAGATTTTCCCCGTCAATTTAATTTTATATTTTTGCCGTTACAAAGATCCTTTAATATAATATGATGAAAATCAACATCACACCTCTTGGAACTGTTTCACCGTATCCAAAAGGAAACATGAATTGTCCGGGATTTTTGGCAGAATACAACGGTCATAAAATACTGCTGGATTGCGGCAACGGTATCACAAGTCTAATGAAAATGCCTGACGATTTACAAAAATTACATATCATCGTAACTCATTATCACAAAGACCATTTCGGCGATTTGGGTGCGTTGCAGTATGCCTCTTTTGCTTATCACAATTTAAGGCTGTTAAAAGAACAGATAAAAATTTATCTGCCGGAAAATGATTTTGCAAACAACAAAAAATCAATAATTTGCAACAAGGAAAGTTTTGCTGAATATTTTTATGTTTCCAACAATTTTTCGTTTAACATCAACGACTTGAAAATCTCATTTTACGACAACAAATCGCATACAATTGAAACTTTTATGGTGAAATTGGAAACCACGGATTTCAAAATCGTCTACACTTCCGACCTTGGAACTACGAATTTTGAGAAGGCGGTTGAATTTTGCAAAAATTCTGATTTAATAATTTGCGAAAGTTCATTCTTAAAAAAGCACAACTCTCAAAGCAAAACGCATCTTACAGCTTTTGACGCCGGACTTTTAGCCTTAAAATCTGAAGCTAAAAAACTGGTTCTCACCCATTTCTGGCCTGAAGAAGACAAAATGCTTTACCTTGAAGAAGCCAAAACTGTTTTTCAAAACTGCGAACTCGCCGAAGAGGGGAAAACGCAGGAAGGACTTCCGAATTATCACCACTAAAAAAACATTTCCTAAATTAGCCCCGTTTGGTTCAAGCGGTTTTTTTTATGTATTGTATCTAAAAAAATTAAATTAAAATCTTTTCTCGTTTTCTTTTCCTAAATTTTGTATATTTACACAAAAATTTTAATTAACAAATGCTACACGATTTAGGAATTATAATGTTGGTAGCCGGAGCAATCAGTCTTCTGTGTAAATGGCTGAAACAACCGGTAGTTTTGGGATACATAGTTGCAGGAATTCTCGCCGGACCTTATGTCTGCGGAAGTTCATGGGTAAATGTAGAAAGCGCAGAAACATGGGGACAAGTCGGAGTAATATTCCTTTTATTTTCACTTGGTCTTGAATTTTCTTTCAAGAAATTACTAAAAATGGGTTCCACAGCCTTTATCGGTTGTTTAACAATTGTAGTAGGCATGATGGGGTGCGGATTCTTGCTCGGAAGAATGATGGGCTGGTCGGAAATGAACTCATTGTTTTTGGGCGGCATGCTCTGTATGTCATCTACAACAATAGTTTTCAAGGCGTTAGATGACCTCGGACTAAGACAACACAAATTTGCAGAAACATGTTTCGGAATTTTGGTTGTGGAAGATTTATTTGCAGTAGTATTGATGGTACTTTTGGCGTCCATCGCTGTAAAACAACAATTTGACGGAGCAGAAATGGCAACCCAAGTCGGAAAACTTGTAGCATATCTATTATTCTGGTTTGTAGCAGGCATTACATTAATTCCGTCGCTCTTAAAAAAATGTCGCAAGCACCTCAACGACGAAACAATGACGATTGTAGCACTCGGACTTTGTCTCGGAATGGTTTTAGTAGCAAAAATGGCAGGATTCAGCGAAGCCCTCGGAGCATTCGTTATGGGTTCAATACTATCAGAAACCATTGAATGTGAACGAATTGAAAAATTGATGTCACCAATAAAAAACCTATTTGGCGCGATATTTTTCGTATCAGTCGGAATGATGATTTCGCCCGCAACATTGGCTGAATATTGGTTACCGATTGCAATCATAACACTCACAGTAATTTTCGGACAAATAATATTCGCAACCCTCGGCATCACACTTTCGGGACAACCTCTTAAACTCGCCATGCAGTCGGCATTTGCATTAACACAAGTTGGAGAATTTGCATTTATCATCGCGCAATTCGGTGAGTCAATAGGAGTTACAGAAAAATTCCTTTATCCTGTTGTAGTAGCAGTTTCGGTAATTACAACATTTTTAACACCATACACAATCAAACTTGCAGAACCGGCTTACGGATTGATAGAGAGAGTTTTACCACAAAAACTGTTAACAAAAATCAACAAATTGTCACAAGGCAAAAGTACAATAGCCCAACAAAGCATAATGCAACAATTATTGAAAAAAGTTGGACTGACAGTTTTAGTATACGGTATCGTAAGTGCTTTTATAATAACACTTTATCAACAATTTTTATCAAAAATAATGATAGATGCGATTTTAACAGTAATACCGGAAAACTTAGAATGGGTATCACGACTTGTAACACTTATTGTACTTTTAATAGCATTATCACCGTTCATTTACAAGATGATAGCCAGTCATTTTTCCGCACCCGAAACCATCCAATTGCGTCAAGACAGCACATACAGGCGAGTAACACTCGTAGCATTATTTGCAGCACGATTAATATTAGGAATGATGTTCGTGACATTTTGTATCGGACAGTATTTCAATTTAACATTGGGATTATTAGTAGTGGCAGCAATCGTGATAATAATCTTAATGATGTTTTCAAGCAAAGTCCACAAACAATCCACATATATGGAACAGCGGTTCATGGACAACCTTTCTGCCCGCGAGCGAGAAAAAGAAATGAGCCGTTCAGTAAGGCGCGAAGTAGAAGACGCGTTTCTCGATTACGACCTGCACCTTGCTGACTTTGTTTTGAATCCGCATTCCACCTACTGCGGCAAACAATTAATGAGCCTTGATATCCGTCGCACATGCGGAGTAAACGTTGTAAGAATAGTACGCGGAGGAGTCAACATCAATGCCCCAGGCGGTCGCGAATGTCTGTATCCTCACGACAGAATAGTAGTAGCCGGTTCTGACGAGCAAATACGCCGTTTTGGGCAACAATTGGATTCTACTGTAGTCACCAACGAAGAAACTAAAAATATAGGGCGTGCTTCAACATTTTCATTGGAATTACTGCAAGTATTACCGGGAATGGCATTCTGCGGCAAAGCCTTGTCGAAATCAGGCATTGGAGAAAGAGCACAATGCGTGGTTCTTGGCATAGAACACAATGGCGTTACAACCATGAATCCGACGGCGGAAGTAATTCTCAACGAAGGCGACACACTAATTTTGGCAGGAGAAACAGAAAAAATAAAATCGCTGTTAACAGCCTAACAAATATCTCAAAACAAAGAAATCCGGTAAAAAACAATTCTTTTTTTTACCGGATTTCTTTTATCTTCTTGCGCCCAAATCAAACGCAAATTTAAACACAATTGCGCCGGCAGGTCTGCGAATTAATTTAGAGCCCCATTCATAACCATCGTATGACGAATCGCTATAATCTTCGATATATTGCACTTCATACCCCGTTGAAAAATTGCAACGTCCGGCTCTAACACCGCCAGTAATTGACATGTGGAATCCGGTAACTTCGCCCATAAAAGCGCCGCCCAAACGAAAATCGAAAAAAGGTGTAACATTCTGCGGTATAAAATCCAATCTTATATCAGCGAAAACCGGCTCACAAAATTTAGCAATATTACCATCCTTCTCCTTGCTGATATAAAATTGCGTAGCCTGACCGCATCCCAAAAACAAAAGAGGATTCATCTGAAAACCGTGCGAGGACGAAAGATAAACCCGATTATATTGAAAATTTCCAACCGCGCTATTGAATCCGCCTTTGAGGAACACACGATAACCTCTTTTCGGAAACACCTGCGCCGACAACGTAAAGAAACCTAACAATAATAATATTAAAAGTACTAACTTTTTCATGATATAATTGAAATTAAGTGACAAAAAAATATTCAAGAATCGCTACCTAGATCCTAAATCAATACCGACCTTAAAAACGATAGAACTAGCAGGATCACGAACGAAACTTCCATCCCAAGAATATGAATCATAAGCAGGATTATCATAATCTTCAATGAATTGCAATTCATATCCTAAAGAAAAATTACATCTTCCAACTCTAACACCACCAGTTATAGAGGTATAAAAACCTGTTATATCACCTACGAAAGAACCACCTATACGGAAATCCAAAAACGGAGAAACTTTTTTAGGTTTAAAATCAATTCTAATGTCAGCAAATAAAGGTTCACAGTAATCAACATAAGTCTCGTTGCCCTCTTCAGATAAATAAAATTGCGATGCCTCACCAGCACCCACAAACAAAAAAGGATTCAACTGAACACCATGCGAAGTAGAAAACGAAATTCTGTTATAACGATTACTACCAATTGCAGTATTAAAACCACCATCAATAAAAGCATGATAACCTTTAACAGGATGGTCGGCTCTTTCCTGCGCCAACAAAGCTAACGAATTAAATAACAATAAAAATAAAAGAATATATTTTTGCATTATTTTAAGGAAACATTTTTAAAACAATGCAAAGATAACGCATTTTTTTACTACACCACACACCAACAAAAAAAAAGCGAAACCATTATTTCTAACGATTTCGCTTTGTAAAAGGTGGCGGTTACCTACTCTCCCAGTTCGTATCTCAGTACCATCGGCGCAAGCAAGCTTAACTTCTCTGTTCGGAATGGGAAGAGGTGGAACCTCGCCGCTATCACCGCCTTAATATCTTAAAAAAATGACACAACTTCTAGTTAGTAACAAATCAATCGCGTAAGACTTTTCATAAGAAAGCTTTCGGGCTATT
>JAFXZT010000082.1 GCA_017541145.1 Bacteroidales bacterium
AGCCTTTGACGCTGCTGTCGGCTGCGATGCGTCTGCCTTCCTCGATAGCGGCTGCCGTAACATCGTTCGGTTCGTTCAGCTTCAGCGAGAACGGGATCCCGTGTTCACGGATTGTTGTCCGCAGAAACATATTGATTGCGGTTGTCATGTTAAGTCCGAGTTCGGAAAAAATCCTGTCGGCTTCTTCCTTTACGGCTTTGTCAGTCCTGATGTTTAAATTTGTTGTAGTCATTTTTTACCTCCGTTTTTCGGTTAAAATATACATAAAATTCGGTTATTGTCAACACAACAGCTCTGTTTTGTCATAGAAAAAACATGACTTTCCATCCAACCGCTCCGTTTTTCGTCCAATTTTGGCTGATTTTGGACGAAAATCCAATATTTTGGTAACATACTCATTTAATACAAAGATACACTAAAAAAATATTTGATAAAACTCTCTTAACATATTATTATTGATTTGCAAAAATGTTTTATTATGGTAAAAACATGGAAGGCGAAATTATAATTCATAGTGAAACTGATTTAAAATCAAAAATCTACACCATTCGCGGTATGCAGGTGATGCTGGATTTTGACTTGGCTGAAATTTATGGGTACACAACCAAACGTTTTAATGAGCAAGTCAGGAATAATATTGAGAAATTTGATGAAGATTTCAGATTCCAGCTGACTTGGGAGGAGTTAGAAATAATATTATCATTACGTTCAAGGTCGAAAATTTCGACCTTGAACACAGGGCGCGGCAGCAATGTCAAATATCTTCCTTACGCTTTTACCGAGCAGGGAATTTACATGCTGATGACAGTTCTTCGCGGCGATCTGGCAATAAGACAGAGCAAAATTCTGATCCGGCTTTTCAAAACGATGAAGGATTTCATCATCGAACGTGAGCATCTTATCGGTTATGACGATGTCGCAAAACTTGCGATCCAGACTTCGCAAAACACCAAAGATATTGCCTTAATTAAAGAAAACATGGCAACAAAAACTGATGTCGTCAAAATCATTGAAGATTTCAGCAGCAGCGAAATAAAAAAGGATTTTCTCTTTTTGAACGGAAAATCTGTTGAAGCCGATCTTGCATACCAGCAGATTTATAGCGAGGCAAGAGAAACAATTTTTGTGATTGACAACTATATCAGTTTAAAAACGCTTGTTCTGCTCAAATCGGTGCGGGAAAATGTAAAAATCACAATATTTTCAGACAATATCCGTCATGGTTTACATAAACAGGAACTTGATGATTTTATTAAGGAATATCCTCATATCGAGCTCTCTTTCAAAATAACCGACGGTATTTTTCACGACCGTTATGTAATTCTCGATTTCGGCACGAAAAACGAAAAGATCTATCACTGCGGAGCTTCGTCTAAAGATGCCGGAAAAAAAGTCTGTACAATTTCAACAATCACGGACAATGCCGTTTATAAGCCGCTGATTAAAAAATTATTGAAAAATCGGGCTCTCGTTTTTGATTAAGCCGCTGTCGCGTTGGTGGTTCAGATAGTCAGTTGGCCAGATTGTCTGCTTTGCATATTAATATACAATATTTGCTTAATATCTTGAATTTATTGATGTTTTGTGTTGGGAGTACTTGTTTAATATATAGCCGGCAATCTTCCTGATATTGTCATAGCTGCCACCTTGTGCGGATTGCAAATAAATTGACCAACCAACAACAATACTTTGATTATATTCTCCAAAATATGCTGAGAAATTTTTTTTCCCATCATTAACAGGCTGTTCAATATATTGGAATTTCAGCTGTTCTTGAATTTTCGAAAAAGCAGTTTCTCCATTCAAAAATATAAATTTAAATTTTTTATATGAAAGCAATTCCTTTAAAAAAGGAAGTCCTGTTTGAAGCAATAAAGACATCGAATGATCAGTAAGGTCAGCCCATTTGGGAGTAGTTGCCCATTGAACCAAATCCAAAGCAACAACACTTCCTTCATAATATGAAAGATTTGCATCAAATGCTCGCAAAAACGTTTCCATTTTATCAAACCAAAGTTTATATGGTTTTTTATCAAAATACCCTTCACATTCTTTTAGAACCTTTTCTGCATCATCTTCAGAAAGTTTATCTTCATCTTTTTTCCCTAATTTTTTTCGATAACAAAGTCGAGACCTATCGTTTTCTAACAAATTATTTTTTGCATCATAAAATTCTCTGTCACTTGGATTTAAAGATATTGTGCAAGCTGTAGCCTGTTCCAAATTGCCAAAAAAAGGAATCGGTGTAGTACCTTTTGTTATTTGAAGAGTAGTGTCAATAGGCATCATTATAAGTTCCAAAATCTTACGTTTAAACTCTGCATCCATATTTTTCTCCTTATTTCATTATTTTATTTTCAACCACCGTTTTTCGTCCAATTTTGCCGATTTTTGGACGAAAATCCAATATTTCTGGACGAAAAATCCGTTTTAACTGCCTCAAAAGTCAAGCAAATAAATTCATTCTTCGGGAAATGATCTAGTCAAATTCCTGGAATTTTGTGAGAAATCGCAGGGGAACAGCCGGAATTCTGTGAAAGAACAAGCTAAAAAACACTGGAATTTTGTGAAAATTGCGCTAAAAATGGCAGGAATTTTGTGATGAGAGGTCAAAAATGGAAAAGCCGCTTTACAGAAAAATCGATGATTTTCTTATTGAATGGAAGAAAAATCCTGACAGACTTCCCCTTATTGTCAAGGGCGCCCGGCAAGTCGGGA
>JAFXZT010000083.1 GCA_017541145.1 Bacteroidales bacterium
GTCGGCAGTGCCGCTGCCCAAAAATTCCAATTACAAAACCTGAACAACATTCCAAACATAAAGCCCCTGAACACCGCCTCTTCTACAACTCCTGCCGTAAATGCTTTTGCGATAAAAGTGTCAAAAGAATACTCAAATCGTCCGAAAATAACGCCGCTCAATAACATCGGCAATACACACACCACGTCAAAAATCAACGCTTTAACAATTCCTTCTGACAATCCCCATGCTTTCAGAATGTTTTGTTTGCCGCTGATTATCCATATTGCCGGAACGAGTATTATGTAGCCCAGAAAAAATTTGCACAATTTAAACCAAGTTTCCGGACAATTAACCAAGTCTAAAACATATCCCATAACAGTAATTCTCTCGCCGTCGGCTAATGGAATAAAAGCAACCGATGTCAAGCAATAGTACAGCACAAAAACCAAAAGTGCCAAAACGGATTTTATTGTATTGTTTATTTTCATGTTTCTCTAAAATTTTTACGCGCAAAGTTAGAAAGATAGTTGAATAAAAAGATGAAAAAATCAAATTTTTTTTCTCTACAATTTATTGTATCAAAAACTTATAAACCGGTATTATTTTTATCTCGGTTTCTGATATTGAAACATTGTCTTCTTCGTCGTAAGTGATTATAACAAAGTGTTTTGCACCGCTGAAATTTTGTTTCAAAGTAACAAGATTATTCACCTCTCGTTTTTTGGTGATTTCGTCTGTAATCGAATACGAAACTTGAATTGCCGTTTCTATTTCAGGTACATAAAAATCGATGTCAATATCTGTTTTCGGAGATTTTAAGTAGTACACGCCGTCAGGATATTTTTGATGCAGACAAACAGCGACAATATTTTCTAAAAGCCGCGTTTTCTTGTCCGTTAAAAACAAATTCAAAAGTCCGTTGTCTGAAAAATAATATTTCGGTGTGCTTTCCATGTCGGCAAATTTTGCGAAAAAATTATGTATTCTGAAAATCAAATACGCATCTTCCGCATACGAAATATAATTTATAACACTTTCTTTGCCGACAGATATACCAATGGTTTTCAGTATGTTATGAAGTTTTGTGTAGGAAAGTTCGGCGGCAGAGAATTCTGCGATTTTTTTGATGAGAATTTTCATCGCATAATCGTTTCTGATTGAATTTCTTAACACGATGTCTCCCAAAAGTATCTTTTGAAACACACCTGCCACATAATCTCTTTTTGAATTATACGCCAAAGACTCAGGAAATCCACCGAAAGTTATGAAAGTTTCTAAATGCTTGATAATACGCCCTTTCTGCTTCGTGGAATATAAAGAGTTTGCTGAAAAATCAACATCGTTGGCTCGCAAAAATTCTCTGAAATTATAAGGAATGATGTATTTTGTAAAAAATCTTCCCCCCAAAGTGGTTTCAATTTCGCGGCTGAGCATTTTTGCATTGCTGCCCGTTACATAAACTCGCTCTTTTGCATCGGCAAGCCTTCTGACAAACTTTTCCCAACCGTCAACAATCTGAATTTCATCAAAAAAGAAAAAGCCTTTTTCCAAGGAAAGCTCAGCCTGAACAGACACAATATCGTTAAAATCATTTATCTTAAATTCAGAAAGTCTTTCGTCCTCAAAATTTATGTAAATAATTCTATCCCAACTAATTCCGCTTTGAACTAAATCTCTCGCAATTTTATAAAGCAAAGTTGATTTTCCTGCACGGCGCAAACCCGTGAGAACATAATTTCCATTCGGTTCAAAATCATATTCTCGCTCTACAATTTCAGCGTTTTTGATTATTTCGTGTTGGTCTGATATTATGCTTTTTATAATTTCTCTGTTCATCTTTTAGTTTTTTGTGTTCTATATGTAGAACAAAAAAGTACATTTTGTGTTCTATATACAGAACACAAAAGTAAGATAAAAAATTATAATCTGCAATATTTTTTAACAAACCCACAAAAAAAAATCACGGAAAGCCTTTTCCGAGCCTTCCGTGATTTTCCGTGGTTAAAAATTAAACTCTTAGTATTTCTCGTTGTTGACAGCGTACCAAATCTTTGACTGAACGCCTGCAACTTTGGTGAAACCTGCGATGTCGTCTGCGGTGAAAGCCTTGTTGTCTTCACCGTAAACACCAAATTTAGAGGTCATTAAATCGTGTTCTGATTCAATACCGTTGATAAAGAATGTGTAAGGACGAAGTGCTACAAATACTTTTCCTGAAACTTTTTGTTGAGTGCTTTCAAGGAATTTTTCCATGTCACGCATTTCGGGTTCCAACAACATACCTTCGTGCAAACGGTTGCCGTACCACTGTGAAATATTATCTTTCCAATAAATTTGCCATTTTGTAAGTACGTGTTTTTCAAGAGCATGGTGAGCCTTGATGATAACCATAGGAGCAGCAGCCTCAAAACCTACACGACCTTTTATGCCGATAATCGTATCGCCGATGTGTATATCACGTCCAACAGCGTATGCGCCTGCAAGTTTTTCAACTTCACGGATTGCATCAACTTTGTTGTCGAATTTTTTGTCGTTAACGCTTACCAATTCGCCTTTTTCAAAACCGAGGGTGATAACCGATTCTTCTTGTTTGGTGCAATGTGTCGGATAAGCCTCTTCGGGTAAGGGTTGAGCCGAGTTAAGAGTTTCACGACCGCCGATTGAAGTTCCCCAAAGACCTTTGTTGATTGAATATTTGGCTTTGTCAAAATTCATCTTGATACCTTTTTCTTTGAGGTAAGCGATTTCGTCAGCACGTTGAATATTGGTTTCACGAACCAAAGCTTGAACTTTGATTTCAGGACAAAGGATGTCAAAAACCATTTCAAAACGTACTTGGTCGTTGCCTGCGCCGGTACAACCGTGAGCAATTTTCTCGTAGCCGTGAGCCTTTGCATAATTTGCAACGGTAATAGCCTGGATAATACGTTCTGAACTTACAGACATCGGGTAAGTATTGTTTTTCAACATGTTACCGAAAATCATATACTTAACGGTCTTTTCGTAATATTCATTAGAAACGTCAATACAATCAAACTCTTTTGCGCCGGCTTGTATTGCTCGGTCTTTTGCCGAAGCAATTTCCTCATCGCTGAATGCGCCTGAGTTGATCATTAAAGCAGTTACGTTTTCTCCTTTGGCAGACAAGTAAGTAGTTACCCAAGTGGTATCAAGTCCGCCGCTATAAGCTACAAGTGTTTTCATTATACTTAATATGTTTATTTATTTTTAGAATTCTACGATAACGTTTTTCTCTGCAAATTTTGCTTTTTCAGAAAGAGCAGCCCAATCTTTCGGACCTCTTTCTTTTTCCCATTCTGGATCGTAGAGCATACCTGTACAAAGGCAGTTTTTCTTGTTTTTTGCAGTAAGAATCGGGAAGTTTACGCAACTTGCACATCCTTTCCAAAACTGCTCATCATCGGTAAGCTCTGAAAACGGTACCGGAAGATAACCCAATTCGTTGTTGATTTTCATTACCTGAAGTCCGGTAGTTAGTCCGAAAATCTTTGCATTAGGAAATTTTTTGCGAGTTAGAGCAAAAGATCTGAATTTAATAGCCTTAGCTACACCGCGACCTCTAAAATCAGGGTTAACAATAAGACCTGAATTGGAAACAAATTTCTCGTGTCCCCAACTTTCTATATAACAAAATCCTACCCACTGACCTTCGGTTGTTACTGCTATTATGCCTTTACCTTCTTTCATTTTGGTAGAGACATATTCCGGTGTACGTTTTGCTATACCGGTGCCTCTGGCTTTGGCACTGGATGCCATTTCATCTACAATTTCTTGTGAATATTTTGAATCTTCTTCTATCGCTACTCTTACGATAATTGTGTCCATAATGTTCTTAAAATTTTGCTTGATTTATCTTTTTTCTAACGTTTCTAAAAAACGGTGCAAAGTAATATTATTTATACAACACAGCCAAACTTTCTGCGTATTTTTTTTCAAACTTTTTTTATTTAACAGTAATTCAGAAACTTATAGATAAAAGAATGTTCAATTTTTAATAATAATTTAACATAAATAAGCCCAAATAATAGAAATTTATACAGATTTACACCAAGTTTTTCGTGTTTTTATACAGCACTTTTACGTGTTTTACGTAAAATTTCTACATAAATATTGCAACATGTAACACCGTAACAATTAAAAAACTATGGATTTTTTTTACCATAATGTGCCGTCTTGCCAATCGGTAATCATGTGGAAAACCAGCCCCACTCCTACCGCCTGCAACCACCAAGGCCAACCCGTTTTTTTGTACGGCAACAAACACAATACGATGTAAAAACAAATTGCCGGATACGAATGCAACGGATGAAAACCGATACTCATTCTGTCGGGATCGAAAATCGGTGTTGCCAACAAATGATCGAGATCCACTGCCATTGTTGCAATCATTATCAAAAAAGCTTTTTTGCGATGTTCTTCGCCAAAAAATTTCGCGAAAAACCAAGGCACAATCAAATGTAAACTGTAATGTACTATTATTCTAACTGCTTCCATGGATTATATTTCAGTCAATTACTTGGTAATCACCTTAAATTTGTAATCCGGATATGTTACCTCGTAGTCGCTGTAATATTCTTGAGGTACGTAAAACGAAATTGAATCGGAACACGATGCAAAAACATCGTCACAAATTTCTGTATTTCCCTCAAGAGTAACAGTTGACAATTCGGAACAACGGAAAAATGCGCCTGATTCTATTTTGCGCACCGATTTTGGAATCGAGATTTCCTTCACATTGTTGCAACCCAAAAAAGCAAACGAACGAATATTGGTAATATTTTGGGGCAATTCGAAGTTGGAAACTCTGCTACAAAACATAAATGCCGTAGGTTCTATCTCGGTAATACCATTCGGAATTGGCACATAGTCAAGCGAATAACAGTAACCGAAAGCACCTCGACCGTATGTTTCAACATTTTTTGACATCACGATTGTATCCAATTTCATACACCCTAAAAACGCATTTTCGGCAATAGTGTGTACGCAATCGGGAATCTCAATACTGCGCAACGAATTTACCGGAATTATATCATTGTTGTCGTCGTATCCTCGCGAAAAAAGATTCTCGGTTAACAAATGGAAACGACTGTTGTTCTGAAGTTTAAGGTAAATATTACGTTTACATTTTTTTATGACATCACCTATATAATCAATATTCTCATCGGACGGATCCGTAATTGTAATTTCCAAGTTTTGACATTTGGAGTTCTTGATAAATTTATCAAGTTCTGCCACCGAAAGCATTTTTGAAACGGATTCCGGACCGTCAATCACTTTGAAATCTAATGCCGGATATTTGTCAACAAAACGATTGAAATATTTTTCAGGCACGTTGTAGTTGAAAAACGAGCAAAAACTTGCGCTGTCAGAAATTTCAACTTCAGGATTTTGCAGAAATACATCCCGCAAATTCAAGTTGAAAACGAAACTATAATCCGCAATATATTCCAAAGATTTCGGCATTTTTACAGTTTTAAGAGCGGTACAAAATGCAAATGCTCCCAAACCGATGCTTTTCACGCCTTCGGGAATTGTTACCGACAAAATATTGTCGCAATATGCAACTGATTCATCATCCGAAGGAAAATTAAACCAATTTTCCGGAATTGCAGTAAGTGCTTTGTTTTTTAAGAGCGTAAGTTTTACTTGTTTGGTAGAATAGTAAATGGCATCGGAAATCTGCATAAGATTGCTGTCAACTGCGTCAGTGACAGTTATATCCAAAACTCCCGGACCATGATTTTGCAACAAAGACGGCAAATCTTTTACCGTAACATCTTGCGATCGACAGTTAAGACACATCAATGCTGCAAAAAATGTTAAAAAAAGAGTTTTTTTCATATAAGCATTTTTTTAAGTTGTTTTTGTGATTATTTGCAGCAAAGAAAAAAAATATTACGAAATTATGCAAAAAAGTTTCAAAAAATTGTATAAAAAATATGTAACGTTACAAAACAAATTCTGTTTTATCCTTTTATTTACATTAGATTAATTATTACGCCACCGAAAATGGTTAACTTTGCAAAATATAAAAATATCAAATAAAATTTCCAAATTACATGTTAGCATTACAACTTTTCAAAGAGTTCTTCAAAGTAGGAGCTTTTACATTCGGAGGCGGCTACGCAATGATTTCAATTGTAAAAACCACACTCGTAGACAAACACAAATGGATTGCAGAAAAAGAATTTTGGGATTCAATAGCCATTGCCCAAGCGTTGCCCGGAGTTTTTGCAATCAACATGGCACTCTACACCGGCTACAAAATCAACGGAAAACTCGGTGCCGCATCGGCAATTTTGGGTGCTGTATGTCCTTCTCTAATTATTATAATGCTGATTGCAAGTTTCTTTCAGAATATCAACGAGTTTCAAACTGTAAAAGACATCTTTTCGGGCATACGTCCATGCGTAATTGCGTTGATACTTGCACCGGGACTTACGATGCTGAAAAAAGCTGTCCCGACAAAATATACTTTTATATTTCCGCTTGCAGCCTGCGTATTGGTTTGTTTGGGAGTTTCACCGATTTACATCATAATTTTTGCAATTTTGTTTGGAATTTTCGCAGCAAAACAAGTCATAAAAAAAGCTCAAACAATTGAATCTCAAGAAGAAAAGGAGGAAACAAAATGATTTATTTAGATTTGTTTTTGGTATTCTTCAAAATCGGACTTTTCGGATTTGGCGGTGGCTACGGCATGGTTTCGCTCATCAGAATGGATGTTGTAGAAAAATATCAATGGATGTCGGCGGGCGAATTTGCTGATTTGCTGGCAGTTTCGCAAATGACACCGGGACCGATTTCAATCAACACGGCAACTTATGTGGGATTCACACAAGCAAGTGTTTTGGGCTCGATAATCGCGACTTTTGCACTTTGTTTGCCGTCAATTATTATGATGGCGATTGTCTTGAAACTGTTTTTCAAACACAAAGATTCGCCATACGTTACCAACGTGATGAAATATATCACGCTCGTAGTTGCAGGTTTGATAATCGGTGCAGCTCTCTCGATGTACGACCAAGAAACATTCTCAAGCATAATCAGTTTCGTAATTTTTCTCGGAACACTTGCCGCAACATATTTTTGGAAAATTAATCCGATTTTGTTGATTGTAATTTCCGGATTTATCGGTTGGCTGTGGGGACTGTGGATGCCAACAGTTTAAAACAAAAAGATGTCAACGAAAAACGAAAAAACGGACAGAACGCATTTTTCTGTCCGTTTTTTTTTGACTTTTTTTCTAACATCGGATTATTGCCAGTGGCTGGTCCAACGGTTGGTATTTACATCTTTGAAAATTCCGGCTTCACGAATATTTGTATCTGACTTTTTACCGAAAAGATATTTTGCCACAAAACGTTTTACAGCATCATTTTCGGAATCGCACGCCATACAATGATTGTGTCCGCCTTCAAAAACAAATCCGAAACGATCTGAAATTCCAAATCTGTCCCAAACTTTGGCAGCCGCCGCACAAGAAACGTAACCTGAATAATCGCAAAGCCATTCAAAATCAGGATTTCCAAGTACAAGAACAGCCCGAGGTGCAATCATCGAAATTATCTGATGATGGTCGTAAGGCAATCGTGACAATTTTCCATTGAAATCATCTTTGAACTTAGGACTAAACCACGAATAATTTGTATTGTTAACACGTTCTACATCATGAGTTGTAGAATCTGTGTAATAATCACTTACGCGCCAACAATTGATGCCTCCCCCACCCGATTCTTGAATAATTGTAAGAGCGATTCTCTCGTCGAAAGCACCGGCAAACATCGCCATTTTTCCGGCATAAGAACAACCTGTAACTGCGATATGAGAAATATCTGCATGAAGGCGTTTTTTCTGTTGAAAAATTGCATCAATCAAACGGCTGATTGCCCACGACCAACCGGAATAATTGCCGCTGACATCTCTAAGTTCAGGAAAAACCTTGTAAAAAGCCGCTGCCGTATCACGCACTGCCTGATGACTGCTTTTTATAATTTGGTCATGATAAAAAGGAATCAAAATGCAACCTTCAAACAATTGAGGTTTAATAGATCCACTTGGGAAATTCATACCGATAACAACGGGGAAAGGGCCTTTGCCTTCGGGAATTACAACATCAGAAAAGAATTCCAATTGTCCGGAATCAGTTAACACTTTTACTTTCAATTTTTTGGACACTGCGTCAAATTCAGAAACAACCTTATTGAAATTTGGACGGATACCGATTTCATAATCTTGAACCATTTGCGAAACCTCGTTGCGGTGAAGTTCCCAATTATTAAAACTGTCATCAAAAATACCGTCCGAAAACAAAAACGGATCCGGCAAAAACCTTTGATTATAAGTAATTTGTTCCGCCTTGGGCGACGAACCCGGGCTTAAACTTTTGCCGGAATTTTCCTTTGAGTAACACAACGGCAAACTTTTCTGAGCCATCAAAACTGTTGATAACGAAATACCAATCAGCATCAAAAATAATCTTTTCATAGTTACAAAATTCTTTTTTTGGTAATAACAATTACAATTATCAACTACAAAAACGCAGTAGATAAACACCACAAAGAAAATAGTTTTGCAACAATAAAACAAAATTATTTTACAAAAATTCAGAAGCGTAACACAAGACCCCAAAACACATATTAATTGACGATTTATGAGACGCCATAATATGACGTTTCCACGTATTATTTGTCGAATGTAGAGTCGTCATAATATGACGTCTCTACGAGGTTACCGAATAAAATTTATCCTGTAACCAACGTGCGGGATTGTGTTGGATGTAATCGGCAATGCGGTTCAAATCATCCCAATCGCGTACAATGTGGTCGTGAAAACGTGTTTGCCATTGAAAATAGATTCCGTTTTCGCGGGCAAAATGGGTAATTGCACGTTTCAAACCGCCAATTGTTGTTGATAACAAACCGCGTTTTTTTGAAATATTCTGCATTGTTTCATTCACGATACCATTTTTCCATCGCGTTGAATCCAGTAGAGACGGTGTGCACACCGTCTGCACAATCGAATTTGCATCATTTTGCGATTGTAGAGACGGTGTGCACACCGTCTGCACAATCGAATTTGCATCATTTTGCGCCGGTAGAGACAGTGTGCACACCGTCTGAACAATCGAATTTGCATCATTTTGCGTTGGTAGAGACGGTGTGCACACCGTCTGAACATTTGAATTTGCATCATTTTGCGCCGGTAGAGACGGTGTGTACACCGTCTGAACATTCGAATTTGTATCATTTTGCATCGGTAGAGACGGTGTGCACACCGTCTCTACAATCAAATTTACATCGTTTTGCGTCAAAGGAGACGGTGTACACACCGTCTCTACATTTGGCTGAGCCGCGTCATTATTCCGTATTATTACCAAACAATGTACGTGATTGGGCATCACGACCCACAGCGGGATTTCGGCGTAGGGATAATGTGCGGATACATTTTTAAATTGTTCATTTGCATACCGTCCCATTTCTGAATATTCCATTTCTGCCTCGTTGTTTTGATTGTAAACGATTGAACCGAAATGATGTTCGCGGTTTTGGGTGCAGATGGTAACGAAATACGTGCCGCCGCTGTAATCGTGCCACGCCGCCCGCGCCGACGGTATGCGGTATGTGTTTCTGAATCTGTCGTCTTCCATTTGTATTCTGTGCTTTTTACAACAAATATATTTTTTTCTATTGGTGTCCGAGAAAAATAAAAAATCGAATAAAAATAGGGCTGCCATAATAGGCAGCCCGTTTTTTTTTGGTAACTTTCAGTTGCTAAACAAAAACATGTTACCATGGGCAAAATTACAAAATATTTCGGACAGACA
>JAFXZT010000006.1 GCA_017541145.1 Bacteroidales bacterium
ATCGACGTTTTTAATTTCTGTCTATTTTGTTTACAAATATAAGCAATTTTCTTGTATCGTTGAATCGAGACAGGGGTGGTTTTTTGATATTGATTTCCAATCACCGTAAAATTTGTTTTCGTTACAATAGGAACGAAATCATGTAAATTTTTCTATCTTTGTAAAAACGAATTTGTGAAAAATTTTAATCTTTTTGCCTATGAAGCAGTAGAAATAGTAAGCACAATATATAATTGAAGCGTTAAGTTGAGATCTTGAGTTTTTCGAAAACTGGACATTTTAGAATTTTTCACCAAGATTACGACGATGGCGTTCACGCGAAGCGTGGACACATTTGTCATTTGGTGAGATAGGTAGTCCAATAAATCCTCGAAAACTCAAATGAAACGAATAAGTGCCTACGCTTTTTTGTGCATATATGAAGATTGGCACTCCGACAAACTGCCTAAGGTTGTATAATAGACGGCGAATTTTAATTTTAGATTAAGGTAAAAAAATGAAAAAGGTATTAAGTATTGCAATTGCGAATGTTTTATTAATGTTTTGTACACAGGCATTTGCGGGAGAAAAAGACGAACGTTTTGTAGTTGACAAAAATGGAAATTTACAGGTTGTGGATAAAGATGCCTTAATTGGCGATGTTGTAATTCCCTCAACGTGGGGAGATTACACGGTAACTACAATACAAGATTATAATGCATTCTCGGAATGTAATAATATGACATCTGTGACATTCCCAAATACATTAACAAGTATAACAAACGTCATTTTTAGTAATTGTGCGAATTTGGAGCAGATATCGCTTCCTGAAAGTTTAATACAATTCGGAGGTTACGGCAACCCTGCATGTTGGGATGGTTGTCCTAAATTGACTACAATTTCTGTTGCCGAAGGTAATCCAAATTATGCTTCAGTAGATGGTGTTTTATATAACAGAGACATCTCCACAATCATTCAGTGTCCAATGGGCAAAATTGGAAACATTACTTTCCCAAGTACACTAAAAACGGTTGCTTCTTCTTCTTTCTCGTTTAGTAAATTATCGGAAATAAATATACCAGAAGGTGTTACAACGATAGAAGCGAGTGCCTTTTATGGTTGCTCGGAAAATACAACAATACGAATTCCAAAATCAGCAAGTAATCTGTCGACGGAAAACGGTGGGTTTTTAAATAACTGTTCTGCGAAACTTGTATTTGCCGAGGGCAATGAAAATTTGATTGACGGCGTGTTTTATTCTTCCGATGAAAATGGAAATCCTACCTTACTTGTATGGTGTTCTCCAGAGAAAGAAAGTGCTTTAGTTATGCCAAATACTGTGACTACAATAGGAGAGCAGGCGTTTAGAGGTTGTTCAAAAATTACTTCGGTTACTCTTTCTGACAATTTGGTCTTTTCTGCAAATGTAGTAGAGGGATTGGAAAATTTAGAAAGTGTTATAGTTTCTGATAATTGTCAGAATTATAAAGTTATAGATAATGTTCTATATAGATACAATAAAAAGAAAAATACAATTGCTGGACCAATATGGATTTCACCAACAATTGAAACATACGTGGTTCCAGAAGGAATATCGTCAATCACACTTTTTGATTTTCGGAAATGTTTTGACTTAAAAGAGATAATACTGCACGAGAATGTTACTAAATGGTCAGGGAGAGATTTGCAAAGCATCGAAAAAATAACGGTGGCGGATGAAAATGCCACATTTAGTAGCGAGGATGGAGTTTTGTTCAACAAAGAAAAAACAGCAATTATTTATTATCCATCTGCAAAATCAAATACTGAATATACTATTACGAGCGAAATTGACAGTATAGGTAAAAATGCATTTCTGCAATGTGGTTCGTTACAAACACTTTTGGTTTTAGCAACCAATCCACCAAAAATTTCCGAAAATTCTTTTGATAATTATAAATTTACTGTAGTTGTTCCTAACGAAAGTCTTGCATTGTACAAAAGCGACCCAATCTGGAGCAATTTTAATCTAAAAAGTGATAAAGAAACTGCTATTACAAAGGTTTCCAACGCCACAGCGGTTACAATCGTAAATGGTCAAATCCTTGTAAATGGCGAAGCACCAGCATTTGTGGTAACCGTTTCAGGTCAGAAAATCGCAAATGCAAACCTCAAGGCAGGGGTGTATTTTGTGGTTGCAGAAGGGGAAACGGTGAAGGTTGTTGTTCGGTAATGAGGTCTCTCACTTCGCTCCGCTTCGTTCGAGATGACGGGGCTTAGGGTGATAAAAGGAACGAAAAGGGAAAAATGCTCCGCATTTTTCCCTTTTCGTTTTTCATCTTCCCAATGGCGTCGTCATGCCGAACGTAGTGAGGCATCTGTCCACACAATCAATGGTTAGTACATTCAAAGCAAGGAATCTGTTTGTTTGATGCACAATGCACTAATAAGGGATTCTCGTGAGGGGTGGCTTTATTTTGTGCTTAACTAAGCCCTGAACATTTTTATACTGAAAAAATTCGCAAAATGTCGAATCGTTTCAAAAAACACTTATATTTGCATAAATAAAAAGTCGAAAATGATAGTTGTATTCACGCAAGATTACTTGTCGGAATTGTATGAAAAGGGAAGTACGTCAGACAAAAAACATAGATTTCAACCGAATGTGGTTCGAGGATATCAAAAGGGAATAAATTATTTGAAGGTTGTAAATAAAATAGAGGACTTGTTTCCCATAAAGTCTTTGAATTATGAGGTTTTAACAGGTGATAAAAAAGGAATTTCGTCAATTCGTGCAAATGATAAATATAGAATTGAATTTATTGTGGATAAGGAAAACGAAATGATAACTGTGTGTAACATATTAGAACTTTCAAACCATTATAAATAAAGGACTATGATAACTTACAAAAATATTGAACCAACAAAAATTGCCAATAATCTATCGTCGTCGTTTGCAATTCATCCCGGAGAATTGATTAAAGATGAGATAGACAGTCGGAATATTACCCAAAAACAATTGGCTGAAAAAATGAACGTGTCATATACCGTTTTGAATGAAGTTCTAAACGGAAAACGTCCTGTAAATACCGAATATGCCATTCTATTGCAGGAAGTTTTGGGGATAGATGCCAAGATTTGGCTCCGTCTTCAAATAGAATATAATCTGCAAGTCGCAAAGCAAGACGAGAAACTGATAAAGAAATTAAATCGCATTCGGGATTGTGCAGCTGTATTGCTGTAATTAGAAGGAATCCCTTTGGATGAAAAACTCTATTTTTTAGCTCCGTAACGATGTGGTTTAATTTTATTGATGAGAGGAACGAGTGCATTCATAATCAATATTGCGAACGACATTCCTTCTGGATATGCACCAAATTTTCTTATGATAATGGTAATCACACCGATACCAATTCCAAAAATGATTTTGCCCAGACTTGTCATTGGTGATGTTGAATAGTCGGTCGCCATAAAAATTGCACCG
>JAFXZT010000084.1 GCA_017541145.1 Bacteroidales bacterium
ACCCACTGTTCACGCACCTCAAAATTTGGAATGTAACACTCTTTGGTGTCCTTATCGTATGTAAGGTAGCCCAAATGGATGAGATATGTAAAAACGTCGTCCTTGTTTTTAAAACATTTTTTGGAATTGAGGAAACTCAAAACATTCACCTTAACTCTGCCGCCGCCGAGCATAGTCTTAACGTCTTTGCGGATTCCATCAAAATCATATTCAATGTAATCCTTGATGTTTTCGTAACTGCCAGTGTTTGACCAATGGTTAGCAAATTCATTATCCATCATAGCCTCCACCACAGCCTTTGGGTTGCAGACACTTACATCTTTGTTGAGCCGATAGCCATCGTACCAACGCAGACATTCGTTGTAATCCATCGAATACTTTTGGCACAACTCCTTTACCTCGTCTTTTGTAAAACCCGTAAATTCGGCAAACATTTTAGGATTGACAACTGTAATCTCTATAAACTCATTGAGTTTGCTCTCCACCTTGTCGCGCACAATGGGCAGAATACCTGTGAGATATGCCATAGCGATTGCGGGTTTGAGCGTGCTGTTTTTAAAAAGTCCGTTCAAAAATTCCAAATACGGCAAGAATACCTCGTCGCTTTCTTCCTCGCGGATAAGAACATCGTATTCGTCCATAATGATAACGAACTGTTCGACGGTCTTGGAAAATACTGCTTGCATTGCTTTGGGAAGAGTTGCGCCCCTTGGTATCTTTACGTCAGAAAAACTTTCACGCATTTCGGTTACAACCTCCGAAGTGATTTCTTTCACCAAGTTGGTCTTTTTCCTAAGATTGCGGTACATTCCATTGATATCCAACTTAATAATATTGTATTTGCCGTAATGTTTCGAGAAACTCTCGTCCTGATAGATTTTGAGTTTTTCAAACAGCGGCAGCGAATCCGTATTTTTGCCGTAATACGAACTAATCAGATGGCTCGCCATACTCTTGCCGAACCGCCTTGGACGAGAGACGCAGAGAAATTTGTTTTCTGTTTGTATAAATTTATTCAATTCTCTAATCATCAAAGATTTATCAACATAAATCTCTGACTGCATTGCCTCTTTCAAGAGTATACTATTTGGATTCAAGTAAATGCCCATAACCGCCGAATGTTTTTTGTTGCACACCGCAAAGTTAAAAATTTTTTCTGAGTTTTGCATATGGACATAAAATTAATGCCACTTTTATTTAAAAAAAGACTTGATTATAACAAACTGAATAATTCTTTCAATTCTTCATCAGACAACTTACCAATCCAACTTTCACCTGTGGCTATGGCTATATCGGCAAGGTGTTTTTTATTTTGGATAATATTGTCAATTTTTTCTTCAAAGGTGTTTGCCGTAACAAAACGGTAAACAATAACATTTTGATGCTGCCCAATGCGATATGCTCTGTCAGTTGCCTGCGATTCTACCGCAGGATTCCACCAAAGGTCAAAATGGATAATGTGACTTGCAGCCGTTAAATTCAACCCTGTCCCAGCGGCTTTTAAAGATAGAATAAAAACTTTTGCGTTGTCATCGTTTTGAAACTGTTCAACCATTTTGTTTCGTTCTACAATTGAACAGCCACCATGCAAAAACAACGGATTCAAAGATAGTTCTGTCCTAAACATTTCAGAGATAATATCTCCCATTTGTTTGAACTGAGTAAAAATCAATACTTTTTGACCGTTTTCAACAATAGATTGCACCAGAGGCAAAAGCATTTCTGACTTTCCTGACAATTCAGAACTTCTATCCAAATTTTTTAGGTACAATGCGGGATGATTGCATATCTGTTTTAACGACAATACTAACTGCAAAACCAATCCGTTGCGCTCAAATTCTGAATTATGGTCGCCCTTGTCAATTTTTTCAATCAACAACATTGTGGCCTCAACAACTCTGTTGTATAAAACGGCTTGGTTTGGTTTCAAGTTGATTGATATATTTTTCTCTATTTTGTCAGGCAAATCTACTATAACGTTTTTGTCTGTTTTCAAACGTCGCAACATAAACGGTGCTGAAATTTTTTTCAATTTGTCGGCACATTCTATATCATTTGAATTTTGAATCGGATTTGCAAAATTTTCCGCGAAGTGTTTGGGTGTCCCGAAATATCCGTTGTTTGCAAAATTCATAATACTCCAAAATTCCGATAAATTGTTTTCGACAGGTGTACCCGACAATGCAATGTGAATGTCAGCACAAATTGAAAACGCTGATTGTGCTTGTGCTGTCGTTCTGTTTTTAATATTTTGGGCTTCATCAATTACCATAATAGCCCATTTCAGTGTATTCAACTTTTCGCAGTCAAGTCTTAAAACACCGTATGTTGAAATCAAAATGTCCGAATCGAACATTTCTAAATTTCTATCCTGTCCGTAATAAATAAATGATGTTAGTTTCGGTGCAAAACGTTTTATCTCTGATTGCCAATTGTATATCAAACCTGTTGGAGCGATTATCAAGATTTTTTTCTCGGACAAAAGACCGTCATCTTTGATTTTTTGTAGGAATGTAATTGTCTGCAAAGTTTTTCCCAACCCCATGTCATCAGCCAAAATACTACCAAACCCTAATTTACTATTGCGGTAAAGCCAATTGAAACCGCGTTTTTGATACGGTCTTAATGTTGCGTTTATGCTTTCAGGGACATCTATTTCGTTTTCGTCTTTTAGTTTGGAAATAAGTATTTTGGCGTTGTCGTCCAAAACTACATCATCGTTTTCAAAAGTCATTCCCATTATTGCTGACTGCAAAATCCGAAGATTGCCATCTTTATATTTCCCTGATATTATCCGTTTTATGCGCTTTATATCCGCCATGTCAATGTAAAAATAGTTTTCTTTGATTTTTATAAGACCGTCAGCATTTTTCGCAAGTTCCATAAATTTTTTGTAACTTACAAGATTGTCGCCAAGCGCAATTCGCCAATCAAATTCCAAAATATCTTTAATGTGCAAATATGACTGCACATTGTTGTTTTGTGATTTGATTCGCATAGTAAGGCGAGGGCGTATAATACCGTGCATAGATTTGGGTAACATTATTTCAATGCCAATATTTTTGAGAATCGGAACTCTATGCAACAAAAAATCGGTCAATTCTTCAAAGGTCAGTGTATTTTCTTTCTGTACATCAAAATTTTGTTTTATATAACCGTTTAGTAGAGCAAAATTATAAATGGCATCTTGTTGTAATTTTTGAATCTCAGAGTGTTCAACTATGTTTTGCAAACTGATGGTTTCTTTTCCAGTTGAAAATGCGATTTCCAATTGGAAAAGTCCGTTGCCGTTGTCGTTAATCTTTACTATGTATTTGTAATTGAGAGTTTTGAGGAACAAAGTATCTGTCCATATTTTTATTTCATAAGGAATAACCTTTTCATTCTTCTTGAATTTAAGTGGTTTTGGGGCAAAAATGAACTTACATATTGCATCGTCATTTTTGATGCACATTATATTAATTAATGAAGTCAAAAATTCTGACAATAGGAAATCCGATTCATATTTAAGTGTTATTGCTTTGAAATACTCGTTTAAATAATTATCAGGGATTAGACTTTCCAATCCTTCAACTATTTCTTTAACTTTATTGTTTCCTTTAATAGCAAACCATCTGACAATATAATCACCTTTTTTTGACAACCTAAAAATTCGAGGTGTAATATTGCCCGTCATCATTAAATATAATGCAGTAAAATACAATTGGTGTGTGATAATTACACTTGGTAAATAGTCTTTCTTCAAGTGATTATATGTCAATGAAAGATGATAAAACACTTCGTTTGGTTCCCAAGTTTGAATAAAATTATTGGAGAAGAAAAAGCCAAATGATGATAATGTGTCTATTGTAAAATCTGTTTTGGAGTCAATTACTTTGTAAAAATCTAACTTGATGTCAAATGGATTCCATGTTCTTTTGTAAATTTTACGTGCTTTTGTAGCAATATCTTTAATTGTGTCAATAAACAATTCTTTGAAATCCCCCTTTTTATAAAATGGCGCATTACTTGGCAACATTTCTAATAATTTGGTTCTGTTGTCAGGTATGCTTGAAAAGTCAACACGGTAATCGCCATTGTAAACACGGTTATTTGAACCCTGTTGAAACAGGATTTCAGCCATCGGAATATCAATTTGCTCAATATCTTCCATTTTTTAGCCTTACTTGGGTTTTATGACGCAAATTTAATTATTTTCAATGAGTTTGGCAAAAAATCAATTGAAAATTATGACTGAACCCCTACCATATTTGCTAAAATAATAAAAATATCCCAAAAATCTTAAAAAATAATTGTATCTTTGCGTTGTTATTAAAATGCACGGCTATGAAAAAAATTCCTATCGGCATACAGGCGTTCAGTTCGCTCATCGAAGGAGGTTTTGTCTATCTCGACAAGACCGATATGATATATAACATCGCCAACACCAAAGCGTGTTATTTTTTTTCGCGACCGAGACGTTTTGGCAAAAGTCTAACACTTAGCACATTACACGAGTATTTTGACGGCCAGAAGGATCTGTTTGTTGGAACAAAGATGGAAAAGTTGGAGACCAAGTGGGAGAAATATCCTGTCATGCATTTTGATTTCAACAGCGAAAATTATGATTCTGTGGAAGCGGTAAAATCGCTTATCAGTTTTTTCCTTTCTGATATGGAGAAGATTTACGGCTACGATTCTAATGCAGAATCAAATTCCCAACGGTTTATGAATCTTATTAAAAATGCCTTTAATAAGACTGGCAAACAAGTCGTTATCCTCGTAGACGAGTACGACAAGCCGTTGCTAAACAACATTTCAAACAAACCGCTCCAAGAAAAAATCCGCGCTGAGATGAAAGCGTTTTACGGTGTGTTGAAAACCTGCGACAAACAGATCAAGATGGCTTTCATCACGGGCGTAACCAAGTTTAGCAAGGTGAGCCTTTTCAGCGATGTCAACAACTTGAAAGACATTTCAAATACCCTTGAATACTCCTCACTCTGCGGTGCAACAGAAAAGGAAATCCACGACGAATTAGATTTGTATGTGCAGGCAATGGCAGATTTCAACAAGATTTCAAAAGATGAATGTTATAAGCAACTAAAAATATGGTACGAAGGTTACCATTTTAGCGAGGATTCCGAGGATGTTTACAATCCGTTTGGATTGATGAAAGCGTTAGACGAAAAAAAATTCAATGAATATTGGTTTGAGAGCGGTACTCCGTCGTTTCTTGTTGAAATCATAAAAAAGCATAGAATGCAACTTGTCGATCTTGACAATGTAAAGCGCACGTTGCCGCAGTTGTCAAAGATTGATAATTTCAACGATGACCCCGTGCCATTGCTGTTTCAGAGTGGTTATTTGACAATCAAGAGTTACGACCCAATTCTTAAACGCTACTCTCTCTCTATGCCAAACAAGGAAATCAGCGAGGCATTGCCGACTTTCATCTTGAATTTCAATTTTCCCAAGACCGACGGCGGCGAGTTTGACATCACCAATTTCATTGAAGATGTTTTAAATGGCGACATCGACGGTTTTATGAAACGTTTCTGTGCACTCCTTGCCGACAGTAGTTACGAAATTGTAGGCGAGGCCGAGAAATATTTTCAGAATGTCTTTTACCTGATTTTCAAACTATTGGGATTTTATACCGAGGTGGAGCGCAACACTTCCGACGGTCGAATGGATGCCGTTGTAAAAACTCCGCAACATATCTACGTATTTGAGTTTAAACTCGATGCACCCGCGCAAGAGGCTCTCGACCAAATCAATAGCAAGGAATACGCTTTGCCTTTCGCAGTTGACGGACGCAAATTATACAAGATTGGCGTAAGTTTCTCGTCAGAGACGAGGAAGGTAAGAGAATGGGTGAAGGAGTAAAAAATTTAACAACAAACAAATTGATATTATGAAACTGCAATTATTATTAATGTTAATGCTTCTTTTGCCAATGTCATAAATGGCTCAAAAAGTAGCATACGCAGCATTCAAAGGAAGCACTTTGACCTTTTATTTTAACGATAAAAAACCAAAAAGAGCGTATGATGTGAAAAATATGATTAAGGACGACTTTGATAGGGATGTTAAAGAATGATATCCTATATGCGGCAATATTAAAACCGTTGTATTTGACAAATCATTTAAAGAATACAGACCTAAAAGTTGTAGTCATTGGTTTGATGGTTGTAAAAATCTTACTTCCATCAAAGGAATAAAAGAAAACCTTAACACATCTGAGGTTACTGATATGTGCTCTATGTTTGAGAAATGCGACAACCTTTCAAGCCTTGATGTCAGTGGATTCTGCACTGATAATGTTACTAATATGAAGTTAATGTTTGCTTTTTGCAAGGAACTGACAAGCCTTGATGTCAGTGGGTTCAATTCTGATAATGTTACTGATATGGAAGGTATGTTTTTTATGTGTGAAAAACTAACAAGCCTTGATGTCAGCGGTTTTAATACTGATAATGTTACTAATATGATAGCAATGTTTTGGCATTGTGAAAACCTGACTAGCATTGATGTAAGCGGTTTCAATACAGAAAAAGTAACTAATATGCACGATATGTTTTCGGGTTGCGCAAACCTGTCAAGCATTGATGTTAGCGGTTTTAATACAGATAATGTTACCGAAACGAACGCTATGTTTGGGGACTGTAAAAATCTGAAAAGCCTTGATGTTAGCGATTTCAATACAGAAAATGTTCTTGATATGCGATTTATGTTTTTGGGTTGTAAACAACTGACAAGCCTTGATATCAGCAATTTCGATACAAATAAAGTTAGTACAATGTGGCTTATGTTTGCAAATTGTAATAACATAAAAACTATCTATGTAGGAGACGGTTGGAATACAAACAGTGTAACAAACTCAGAAAAAATTTTTAATAATAACACCAACCTTATCGGCGGCAAAGGCACAAAATACGATGAAAACCACACTAACGCTGAATACGCCCGTATCGATGGCGGCGAATCCAATCCCGGATATTTTACAAAGAAATAATACCCAAATATTATTGCCGAAACATTTTGCTGACGTTTATCGAACATTTGCAAAACAGAATTACGCCGCACCCCTATACTCGCTCGGAGTTTTGCCCGTTTTTCTTTTGAAAAACCTCACAAAGTGCTGCGGATAGCCAAAACCGAGGGTGTATGCCACTTGCGAAACGGTGAAAGACGAATCGTTGAGGAGTTCTTTGGCGCGGGTTACGATGGCGTCGGCAATGAAATCTTGCGCTGTAATGCCGGTTTCAGTTTTCACCAATTCGCCAAAATATCCCGATGTGAGATTGCATTTTTCGGCGAAGTATGCTACCGACGGAATACCCTCAGATTCAGCCTGTTGGGATAGATAGTCGCGGAGAAGAACCTCGAATTTTTTAACAACGGCGTGATTGATTTCCTCGCGGGTGATAAACTGACGGTCGTAAAACCGCAGACAGTAGTTCAGGAGCAATTCGATGTTGGAGACAATCAGTTCGCGGGTGTGCTTGTCGATGGCGTGGAGGAGTTCCTGCCGAATCATATCCAAGACGCTACGGAAAATCTCGATTTCGCCCGTTGAAAGGTGCAGAGCCTCGTTGCTACTGTAAGAGAAAAAATCGTAGCGCGACATCTGCCGTCCCAACTGCGTGCGTGCGAGAAAGTCGGGGTGAAACACCAATGCAGTCCATTTCGGGGTCGGCACGTCGGGATTGGGCTCCACGTGAACCGACTGTCCGGGCGCAAAAGATGTCACCGTCATCTCGTCAAAATCGTATTTGGTGCGGCCATACGACAGTTTGCAGCCTTTGTTCTCCTTCAAAAACAGGGCGTAAATCCCGTAATTGACCGTACATTCCTCAATGATTTGATGCTGTTCTACCCGCGCAACGTTGACAAGCGGATGGAGAGTCTCGATGCCATACGTCTCGTTGAACTGTTGAACCGTATTGAAATTTATCTGTTGCATAATTTCCGTGTTTTGATTATAAGGCAAAGATAGTGATTTTTGCGGAGTTATGGATGAAACATTTTTCGGTTTTTGTTACCAAAATTTTGGGTGCTGACGTTGCAAAAATCAGTGCGTCGCCTTCAAATATTGCAAATCTCCGTACCAATAACTTGCCGTGCAGCCGCCGTCGATGAGGAAGTCGGCACCGCTGACAAACCTTCCGCGCGACGACATCAGAAACTCCGCCAAATCGCCGACCTCGTCGGGTGTTCCGGCGCGACGTGCGGGCATACCGTCAATCATTTTTAGGTAGCCGTCCTTGCGCGGGCCGTGGAGTTCGTAGTTGGCAAGGGGTGTGATGATGATGCCCGGCGAAATTGAATTGACTGTTGCACCACGTCTGCCCCAACGTGTCGCCTCGTACATCACGCGCAAAACATTGCAACGTTTGCTGTATTGGTAGGCTTTCAGGGTGTCGTCAATCGACTTGATGAAAGGTAGTTGCAGAAGATTTTCGACCGGCGATGTCGCCAAGGCGTCGTTCTGATCCTGCGGAAGTGCGGGCAGACGGTGTCCGCTTTGCGACGAAATTATCACGCCGCTGCCGCCGTCGGAAATCACTTTTCCGAACTCCTCCAAAAGTACGCTCGTGCCGTAGAGGTCAACTCTCAAAATGTCTTCCACGGGTGCTTGCGACGGTGAAACGCCCGCTGCGTTGACAAGGTGTTTGATGTCGCCTTTGGAGGTCGCAAATTTTACGAGGTTGAGGATGTCGTCCTTGCTGCCGAGGTCGCATTTTACGACCGAACATTCAAAGCCCGAATTTTCCAAAGTTTTTGCGGCGGCGTTTGCGTTGTCGATGCTGTAATCCGCCAAAACGATATGTTTGCCCGCCGACACGCGGCGTATGATTGCCTGTCCGATGCTCCCCGCACCCACAAACACTGAAATTTGTTTTGCCATAATTGTCTGTTTAGCCGTAAGTTTATAATTTCCCGTACACCTCGTCGCTCACCGCTTCGAGCCATTCGTTGCTCTCTTTGCCGCCGGTGGCAACGTGTGTGGCGATGTGCTGAAACCAACTGTCTTTTTGCGCACCGTGCCAATGTTTTACGCCTTCGGGAATGTCGATGACGTCGCCGGGGTTGAGCGCGATTGCGGGTTTGCCCCATTCCTGATACCATCCGCGACCCGAAACGCAAATCAAAATCTGATGCGCCCCGTGGTGAATGTGCCAATTGTTGCGGCACCCCGGCTCAAATGTTACGTCCGCCAACGGCAGAACGGTCTTTTCTCCGTCAGTTAAATTCTTGGGCTGCAACGGATTGAGGTAACTGTTGCCGACGAAATATTGTGCGTAATTGACGTTGGGATTGCCTTTTTGGAAACGACTTTTGAGCGTGTAGCCCTCCTTATCGAGCCACGAAGAAAGTTCGTCAACAAGTGCCTGAGAATTGCCCATATTCACCGCGCCGCGTTTGTGTGCAGCGAGTTGAGGGTCAACGTCTTGCAATCCGCTCAATGCCGCCACAGTAACTATTTCGCGGTCGGCTGCGTTGAGAATGTCGCCTGCAAAAATATCGCCGAAAAGGTGCGATTTGAGGTAATAATCGTCTTGCGGACAGAAGTCGTAATTGAACTCACTGCCTGTGAGTTTGGACTGCACAGCCTTGCCCTGTTCGTAGGCTTTTTTTGCATCGTCCCAAAGCGCAGGGCGAGTCCACGGCTTGCCTTCCTGCCATTTCGGGTCGGAATTTTGGGAGATTACCTTGTTGAGAACGCCCAAAGCATTCAATGAGCGCGGAAATCCCGTGTAGGCGTAAAGTTGCGAAAATGATTCCTTCAACTCGTTGATTGTTACGCCGTTGTCGAGAGCCGAGCGGACTTCGTTTTCAAGTTTTTGCAAGTCGCCCTGCGCCATCACGCAGGCACAGGCGGCAAGACCTTTCTGACGGGCAGTCAAGGGTTCGGTATTGATTGTTGTATTGTCCATATCGTTATGAATATTAGATGTTTTATCGTTTTGACAAGCCACGAGTGCCAATGCCGAAAAAAGGGTTATGATTGCTTTTTTCATTGTTGTAATCTTTATTATTTTACGATTGCAAAAATATGTGCAATTTTCATTATGGCGATTACCTGAATTTCGGGGAATGTTACCAAGGTTTTGGGTGATGATGTTGGTAATTTATAAACACATTGATTGCGAAAAGAAAAAAAATAGCGTGTTAAAAAAATCTCTTTTTTTTACCACGCTATTTTCCCAACTATTTTTTACAAACTTTGCACTGACAACTAAGGAAAAATGTATCGCCGACACACTTTTCCTGACTTAAAAGTGTAAAAAATAACGGAAGTTTTACATTATATTTTCCCCGCCACTTCGTCGAAATGCTCCTTTGCCCACGTTATCAGCCCCGAAACGTATGGCATCAACGATTTGCCGGTGTCTGTGAGCGAATACTCCACTTTGGGCGGCACTACGGGATAGACTTTGCGGTGAAGCAAGTTGCTGCCTTCGAGGTTTTTGAGTGTAGCGGAAAGCATTTTTTGCGAACAATCGGTCATAAGATTTTTGAGTTCGCCGTAACGCAAAATACCGTTCTCGCTTGCATTGATGGAATACAATACAAGCAACGACCATTTGTCGCCAAACTTGCTGATTACCTGTCGTATAGGACAGTTGTTATATTGGTCTTGAAAATCTGTCATAGCGATAATTTTTTGCGACAAATATAACAATTTTTTACGAATATTTTTCGCCGACAAAGACTCTTCCTTCCTCGCCTTTTATCAGATCAAAATGCCTCAGAACCGGCGGCGTGGGATTGAGGTCGTAATAGTCCATTTCGGCGATGTTCATCGAAAAATACACCAATTGTTCGTAACGCTCATAAAGCCGCGAAAGAACAGAATTGTTGTCAAAAATCCATTTTTTGATGTCGTCGTCAACGTGAAAATTCACCTGACCCGAACAACGCACCGAAATGTTATCTTTCATACTAAGTATCTCGATGTCTGGGTTTTGATGCAACTGACGATACACTGCCTTTTTCGCCGAAGTGGCAAAATACAGAACCGTGCCTTCCTGTTTCATTATCTGAAAAACACGGATTTTAGGCAAGCCGCCTTCGCAAGTTGCAAAGGCGACTTCATTGTTCTGTTTCAAAAAATCCAACGCTGTCTGCATAATTACCAAGAGAGTTTGTCGTTAAGAATTACTCCGTCTTCCATCGGAGAATCTTTTTCGGTGAAAGCGTTTGCCTTGTACTGAATGCAAAGCATTGTCAAATTAGTTGTTCCGCTGTTTTTGAGAGCGCGTTTGCCGTCGGGAGAAACCCTTACGAGCGAGCCTTCCGACACAGGGAATATGTCGCCGTCCACCTGATACTGACCTTCGCCGGAGATGATAAAATAAATCTCCTCGTGTGTCTTGTGAGTGTGAAGAAAACCGCTGTCCTGTCCCGGCACGAGTGTCTGAAAACTCATTTCGGCACCGGTCAAGCCCAAAGCCTGAGAGAGGAACACTTTGCCTTTGAGCGTAAAATCCTTGCCCATAGGGAGTTCGTAGTTGATTACTTCGTCCAACTTGCCGAGATTAACGGCGTTGAAATTCTTTCCTGATTTGATTTGCTGTACTGTTTTCATTTTTTCTAACTATTAAATTGTTTGTTGATTTTGTTTTACGCTGCAAAGTTAACAACTATCTGATTATCTTGCAAGAACGCACTTTTTTGTCAGATAGTTACCAAAAAGTTAGAATTGTTGAAAAACAGCGGCAATGGATTTTAAAATTTAACATTTGTTAACTATATAACAAATGAAATTTTGGGTGATGATGTTGAAAATTTTGCAAAAAATTACCACAAAAAAAGAGCAAAATGCCATTTTCGCAAAGGTATATGATTGGTTGAAACCGTGTATCTTTGCAGTAAAATTTTAAATCAGAGCGATATGGAATTTAGAGTAGAAAAATCAGTCCTTGACGCTGGAGTGAAAATTGTGTTCGTGGTGATTCGCGGACTTGACAACAGCGGCGCAAATCCTGAATGGCAGGAACGTCGTGAGGTTTTATTGCGCGAATTGTCAGAACGTTATAATGGCATCGACGTACATCAAGACCCTGTTTTGGAGGGTTTTAACATTCTTCACGACAATACGGGCGTAAAAAGGCGCAAGAATATCCCCGCAAGCGAAAATCTCATCAAACTTTTACAAAAACACGGCTCGCTTGCGTACATCAACAAGGTCGTTGATATTTATAATATCATATCCCTCGACACAAAATTGGCTCTTGGCGCACACAACATTGACAAGGTGAGCGGAAACGTAACATTGCGTTTTACTGACGGCACGGAGCGTTTTGTGCCGCTCGGACAGTCGGAGCCGATACCTGTAAATCCTCACGAGTATTCTTACATTGACGATTCCAACGAGGTGCTGTGCCGTTTGGAGATTCGTCAGGTGCAAAAAACTTTGGTTGACGAGACGGCCCACAACGTGTTTTACATCGTTCAGGGCAATGGTGCAACGCCTGACGAAATGCTTCATCAGACGGCTCAAAAAATCATCGACCTGACTACGCAATATTGTGGCGGCGTCGGCGAAATCATCGTCCCCAAAGTAGTTTAAAAATATGTCCGCAATCATCCGCCCGATCAATCAAGATGATCAGCAAAAACTTGCTGTGCTGATACGTTCCGTGTTTGAAGAATACGGTGCGCCGCTCAGAAATACAGTATATGACGACCAACGGACGTGGCACGTTTACGATTCGCTCCAAAATGTCAACGCTCAGTATTGGGTCATTGATTCTGACAATGAGATAGTTGGCGGATGCGGATTCTATCCCACGGAGGGACTGCCTGACGGTTATGCCGAACTTATCAAATTTTATTTGTCGCCGAAATTTCGCGGTCTCGGTTTCGGTGGCAAAATTTTCCAATTGGTCATTGAACAGGCACGCAAGGCAGGCTATCAAAAACTTTACATAGAATCGTTCCCTGAATTTTCGTCCGCCGTGTCGATGTATCTTCGCCACGGCTTTTACCATATCCCCGCACGGCTTGGCAATTCATCCCACACCGCCACAAGCATTTTTATGGTTCGGGAGTTGTAAGGAGGGGATGGTATCGGGGGAATATTTCCCCACCTCAAAACTCCACGCTCATAATTGGTTAATTATCAACATTTTCCAAATCATCAATTTGCGGCAGGGCGGACGCAACGTCAGCAAAGAGTTTTTCGGTTTCGTATTGAGCGATGCCGAGAGGCTGTGTTATTCCCCGAAGAGCAAAACGCGCTTTTGTATCGCTTTTGGTGCGGCATAGCAAAAGTCCTATCGACGGCTTGTCTTCGGGAGTCTTGACATACTCGTCAACTGCCGAGATGTAGAAATTCAACTTGCTTACAAACTCAGGAATGAACTCAACCGCCTTTAACTCAACTACAACATAGCAATGAAGTTGCAGATGGTACATCAAAATGTCAATATAATAGTCGTCGCCGTCCACCATCAGATGATATTGACGCCCGACAAAGGCAAAACCTCTGCCCATTTCCAAAAGGAAATCAGTAACTTTGTCGGCGAGTTGTTTTTCAATGGATCGCTCATTTTGCAGACCGACTGTCCCCAAAAATCCAAAATTGTAAGGGTCATTGAACGCATAACGCACCAAATCAGACTTTTCGGGCGGCAAAACCTTATCGAAATTACTGATTGTCTTGCCTTTGGCATTAATATAACCGTTTGCAATTTGCAAAAGCATTACATCTCTACTCCATCCTTCCTGCGCCGCTGCTATAATATAAAATGCTCGTTCGGCAATATCTTTAACCTTGGGAATCAATGATATATGATGATACCAAGTAATTTTTGCAAGCGGCACTTGCAAAAATTGCTTGTCTTCGTCTATGAAATTGGCAAGTGGCACTTGCCAATTTGGGTTGTCTTTGAATTTGGCAAGCGGCACTTGCCAAATTGGGAAATCGGGATATTCTTGTGCAAAACGTTTCATATTTCTAAGATTTCTGTCTGAATATCCCGTATCATCGGGGAACTGCGACATCAAATCTTTTGACAACTGAATTATCACTTGTTTTCCCCAACCCAAAGTTTCTTGTTTTTGGATTATGTCCTTGCCAATCTTCCAATACAATGCCAACAATTCTGCGTTGACGTTGAGTACGGCGTTAACTTTGGCTTGTTCGATAAGATTGATTATATCGTTGCGCCAATTTTTGTACTCGTCAGGAAGTGCGTCTATAATTTGGGGTGTTTTCATAATCTGCAATCAATCAAGTTTCCGCCCGCCCTACAAGCGGCAGACTTCGCATTGCAAAGTTAAGAAATGTTTTTAAATGGAAGGTGAAAATTTTAGTCAAATAAGGATTTAAAAGTTGATTTTTTATACACCTCGAAAGCAAAAAAATGAATCTTGGTTGAGGATTCTAAAAAATTGGGGTGCTGACTTCTATCAAGGAAAACAAAAATTCCTATGTCATCGACAGTCAGGTAAATGCCGACGATTTGTTTTGGGAAGGAAATTAAATAGTTGTTTAATTTGAGTGAAAAATATATTTAATTAATTGAATCTTAAAACATTAGCAAAATACTTACCGCTAAACAATCCACATATTATATAGCGGTAAGTGTATTAATTTTACCACTTACCGCTAAGGTATTTTATTTCCTATTCCTCCCCTCAAATTTCCACGCTGTTTAATTCTTGTTGGTAAATGATTCCGCGTTCTTAAAAAAAATAATCGATGGTCAGGGCCATTAGCGCAACTAAAATCAACGCCAAGGCGGAGGCACGCAGCCACGGTGCAGCACAAAATGCAAACACGCAAATTTCCACAACCATCAGTACAGCGGCGACAATGATTGTCTGCGGATAGATTTTCATAAACTCTTCAACGCGTTGTTTTTCGTTTTCAAGAATTTTTTGCGGCGATTCTTTGTATTGTTGCTCAAAGAGTTGCACACGGTTTTTGTTGTTGACGGCCAAACCTGCGCCCATTCCAATGAACAGCACTGCAACTACGAGCAACGGTATAATCATAGCGTGAGCCGATTCCGACGTTCCCAAACGCCACGCAAGTATGCTCAAAATAAGAACCACGATACCCGCAACCACCATTGCCAAATCTTCAAAGATTTCGCCGTCAAGCCATTTGTTTGTGTAATCAATCAATTCCATAATAATTTTATTTGTGAGCAAAATTTACAAATAAATTCAATCGGAGCAAAATATAGTTTTGAAATTTTGCGCCCTTAAATTGAGTGCAGCGACATCATTCCACCGCCAACTTCACTTCCACACTGCCGCCGCCGGCGTTGAGAAATTCTTTGAGTTCTGACTGCGAGAGGTTTTCAATTTTACCGATGCGGGTGAACGTCCACGAATTCTTGTCATAGTAGATGCAGAGGTTATGTCCCTGATAGAGAATGATGTCGCCCGGCTCGGTGTCGATTGGTTCATCATTTTTTGGGAAACTTTTGCCGAGGTCGCCAACTTTTTCAAAATTGCCGTAATCATCTGCCGTGTAGGTTATCGGGGCTGACTTCAACGCCTCGTACAACGCTTTTGCAGAGGTGTTGTCGGCAAAAAACGCAGTAATAGTCTTGCCCGAAACTGTTATGAAAAATTTCTGTGCCATAACGGGGTCATTGTTTTGTGGGTTGTCCTGAGTATTGTTGTTTTCAGTTTCTGCAACAGGCTGAACCTCAGTCGTCTGCGGAGTCGGATCATCGTCGGAAGATTTGCAACTCAGCATTACGGCGGAGGTCAGCAAGATCATTATTAAAAACAATCGCATAACTATTTCAAATTTTCATTGAAAAATTTTTCGATTTTGTCGAACGGAATCACGCCTGCATTGTCGTCGTAGAGATCGACGTGCGATGCGCCGGGGATGATGTAAAGTTCTTTGTTGTTGACTGTTGCGCTTTCGCCTACGACAGTTTTGCCGGTCATCTTTTCAAAGGCATATTCGCTGAAATAACGGCTGTGAGCCTTTTCGCCGTGAATCAAAAGTACGGGAGTTTCAATTTCGGACGCCCACGCCAAAAGTGGTTGATTCATAAACGATTGACAGCCGATTACATTCCAACCGTCGTTGGAATTGCCGCTGCGTTTGTGGTAGCCGCGTGGAGTTTTGTAATAGGCATAATAATCCTTCACAAACCACGGAGCATCGTCGGGCAGAGGGTCGATGACGCCGCCGGCACGTTTGTACGAACCGTTTTTGAAATCTTCGGTGCGTTGAGCGGCGATTGCACGGCGTTTTTCGGCGCGTTTTTCGGGAGTGTCCTCGCTTTTAAAATATCCCTCGACATTCACCTTGCTCATATCGTACATCGTGGAGGCGACGGTGGCTTTGATTCGCGGATCCAATGCCGCAGCGTTGACAGCCATTCCGCCAAAACCGCAAATTCCGAGAATGCCAATGCGTTCAGGGTCAACGTTTTCGCGTGTTGAAAGGAAATCCACGGCGGCAAGAAAATCCTCAGTGTTGATGTCGGGAGAAGCCATCCGCCTTGGTTCGCCGCCGCTCTCGCCCGTGAAAGAGGGGTCGAAGGCAACGGTCAGAAAACCGCGTTCTGCCAAATGTTGCGCGTAAAGTCCGCTCGACTGTTCCTTCACCGCTCCGAAAGGTCCGCTCACAGCAATTGCAGGCAATGGGGAACCGTTTTCGGCGTTGACAGGTGTGTACATATCGGCGGCAAGTTCGATGCCGTAACGGTTGTGGAATGTAACCTTTGTGTGGTTAACTTTTTCGCTTTTGGGGAACGTCTTGTCCCATTCTTGTGTCAAATTGAGTTTGGTCATATCGGTGCTGTTTTTATCGTTGTTAACATTCTGTGCGCAAGCCGTCAGCAACATCGCCGACAGAATTGCCATTGTTGATATTTTCGTCATTGCAGTACATTTTAAGTTTACACCGCAAAGATAAAACCTCTTCAATAATGACCGGTTACCTCAATTTCGGGGATTTTTACCAAGATTTCGACAAGGGAAAGGAGAATTTACGTCCATAGGCTTGTGATGAACATCGGACTTGCATCGTCAGCCGCCTTGAAACCGCAATTTTCATAAAAGGCAATCTCCTTGTTGTATGCCACAACCACAATCCGAAGGTAATCCTTGTAATATTCTTTTACACGTGCAACAAGTTGTCTGCCAATTCCTTTGTCCTGATAATCGGGACGGACTAAAAGATAATGAACGTATGCAGTCATAATACCGTCGTCCATAGCGCAAATGAGTCCGACAAGTTTATCGCCGTCCCACGCAGAAACAACGGTTTCAAAATTTTTCATTGCAACCACCAATTTGTCAGGGAAATGCCCCGACGACCATTCCACCGACAAAAACAAATCCTCTAACTGACGGCTCGTAAAGTCATGCAATTCCTTATAAATTATATTACCCATAATTAAACCTTATTATACAGTCTGCAAAAATAGCAAAATATAGTAAAAGAATACCGTTTTTAACACAAACTTCCCTAACATCTTAGTTACAATCTTGCAATGATAATATGTTGATTTTTGCCTTGAAAACACCGTAAAGCATTATTATCAAATAGTTGTAAGCGTCAAATTGTTTTTTATAGCAGTCGAATTTGTTGTCGGGGACTAAATTTATTGCCTGTAGAAAAAAAACCGACAGTCCCCAAAATTTGTTTTTCTTACTCTGTTTTTAATCTTGTTTTATGTTATTTTTTAATAAAAAAAGTCATGGTGTAATTTTACGACAAATTACTATTATAACCGATGTCTTAAATGAGCAAAAATTTGTTTTAAACGAACATTTGTTTGTCCGTTATTTTTTCCTATTTGCGTTTTTTGCGAATTCAAACAACTCCAAAGGCAAATGACAATAACCCGTAGGATTTTTCTCAAGATAGTCTTGATGATATTCTTCAGCAGTGTAGAAATTTTTCAGCGGTAATTTTTCCACTGCTAAAGGTTGCTGATATTCTTTTTGCTTTTCGTTGTAAACCTTTTCGATAATTGGCAAATCTTCCTCATTTTTGTAATAAATGCCGGTGCGATAACGTGTACCTTCGTCATGACCTTGTTTGTTAAGACTTAAAGGGTCAATAGCCTTGAAAAACATCTGCAACAAAAATTCAAGACTTACTACTTGCGGGTCGTATTTTACGTAGACAGTTTCAGCGTATCCCGTGATGTCGGTGTAAACTTCTTTGTATGTCGGATTCTTCGTGTTACCGTTGGCAAAACCGACTTGAGTTTCTATTACGCCTTCTATCTGTTTAAAGAAATGTTCCGTACCCCAAAAACATCCTCCCGCAAGATAAATATCTTTACTGTTAATTAATTGATTATCTATATTTTCCATTATTTTATTTTTTTCTTTTTATAATTTGCAATTATATGACTAATTCTTATCAATTTTTCTGTCCGAAAAATACAAATAATCGTTTGAAACGAACATCAATTTATTGAAATTTTATTATTAATTTTGCCGCCATGTACAGACTGAAAGATTTTTTTATATCGGTTTACGGGCTTCATTCGGAGGACATTCCCTCCGAAGAGATTTTGTGTGCTGAATCCAACACGGAATTAACGCTTTTAACCAACAAGATGCAAGACTCGTTAGCAGCGTATACTTTCACATTTGTTGAACAAGGGTGGCTTACGCTGATTTTCAACGGCAGAGAGCTGACTCTAAAGCCCGGTGATTTATACGTTTATTCGCCCGGTTTTCAGATAACGATTGTAAGAGGTTCAAGTGATTACAAAAGTCTTTGTTTGTTGGCTGACGAGAATATGACACTTGAAATGCCGATTTATCGCGATATTATCCGAACGACTTATTTGCCGTTGGTGGAATGGGGCGAACCCGTTGTTCATGTCCCGGAAAATTACCGTAGCAGACTTTCTAAACGTATGCGTGAAATTATTGAGTATCAATTTTCTACGCATGGATTTCTCTTAGAAACTCTCCGCACGCTTTATACTCTGTTTTTGCTTGATTTAACTGATATTCAGGAGCGGGCTGTAAGTTGTCATAAATACAGCGATAGAACAGCAGAACTTTTTACAGGTTTTTTGCATTTGTTGCCAAGACATTATATCGAACACCACGACATCGCATTTTATGCTTCAAAATTATTTGTTACGACAACGCATTTATCTCGCATAGTGCGTCAGATAACGGGTCGGACGGTTATGGATTATATCAATCAGATGTTGTTTATGGAGGCCTCGTGGCTTTTGCAGTCTACGGATTTGCCGTTGGATATTATTGCTGACAAATTGCATTTTGCCGATCAAAGCAGTTTCGGAAGGTTTTTTAAGAGGATAAAAGGCATTGGTCCGAAACAATACAGAATGAAAAAATAAAAAACCGTCTGATTTTTTCAGACGGTTTTTATATTTATGCTACGAAAAAACTATACGTACATTGCAACGATTGCTTCGTAAAGTTCTTGTTTACCAGAAGTTTGTTTAGGTTCACCAACTTTCTTGCCGTATTCGTATACGTCTTCGAGAGTAAGTTTGCCTTCTTCAAATTCTTTACCTTTACCTGAATCGAATGAAGCGTAACGTTCAGCTTTCATTTTCTTGTAAGGAGATTCTTCCAACAATTTAGCAGCTGATTCCAAAGCACGAGCCATAGCGTCCATACCAGCGATGTGTGCGATGAAAATATCTTCGAGGTCGGTAGAATTTCTACGAGTTTTAGCGTCGAAGTTTGTACCGCCGTTGCCAAGACCGCCGCCACGGATGATTTCCATCCAAGCTTGTACCAATTCGTATTGGTCAATCGGGAATTGGTCAGTATCCCAACCGTTCTGATAATCACCTCTGTTAGCATCGATAGAACCTAACATTCCGTTATCAACAGCAACTGCGAGTTCGTGTTCAAATGTATGACCGGCCAAAGTAGCGTGGTTAACCTCGATGTTTACTTTGAAATCTTTTTCCAAGCCGTGAGCTTTCAAGAAACCGATAACAGTTTCGGTATCAACATCGTACTGATGTTTTGAAGGCTCCATAGGTTTAGGTTCGATTAAGAATGTACCTTTGAAACCTTTTTTGCGAGCGTAATCACGAGCCATAGTAAGCATTGTAGCCATGTGTTCTTTTTCACGTTTCTGATCAGTGTTCAAAAGGCTCATATAACCTTCACGACCACCCCAGAATACGTAGTTTGATGCGCCAAGTCTGATACCTGCATCAATAGCGTTTTTAATCTGAACGATAGCACGTGCAACAACGTCAAAATCAGGGTTTGTAGAAGCACCGTTCATGTAACGGCCGTTGCCGAAAACGTTAGCGGTAGACCACAACAATTTAATGCCGGTTTCTTTTTGTTTCTGCTCTAAGTAATCAACGATTGCTTTGAGATTTGATTCGTATTCTTCAACTGAATTGCCTTCAGAAACGAGGTCTACATCGTGGAAACAATAGTATTCAATACCAAGTTTCTGCATGATTTCAAAACCTGCGTCAGCTTTGTTTTTTGCAATTTCTACTGCGTTAGCACCGTTGTTCCAAGGGAATTTCTTTGTGCCGCCGCCAAATTGATCGCCGCCTTCAGCGCAAAGTGTGTGCCACCATGCCATTGCAAAACGCAACCAATCTTTCATTTTTTTGCCCATTACGACTTTTTCAGCGTCATAATAGTGAAATGCCATAGGGTTCTTTGAATCTTTACCCTCAAATTTAATTTTTGAGATACCTTCAAAATATTCTTTTGCCATTTTTAGTGTAAAGTTTTTAAATGCGGTTTTAAATATTTAATTATCTATTTCAATTTAATCTGAATTATTTACCAAGCAACTTGTGAAGATCTTCTTTCCAAACGTTATAAGCATCGATGTATGCTTGTTCGTTCTTGAGATCCGGTTCTGTTACCTCTACTTTCTTGAGGTTAGAGAATGCTTCTTCAGCTGACTTGTAGATACCTGCACCGATACCTGCGCCACGTGCTGCACCGATTGAACCGTCTGTATTGAAAAGCTCAATTGCTGTACCTGTTGTAGTAGCAAGTGTATTGCGGAATACAGGAGAAAAGAACATATTAGCTTTGCCGGCACGAATCACTTTTGAATGAATACCGATTCCTTTCATAATATCCATACCGTATTTGAAAGAGAATGCAATACCTTCTTGACCTGCACGATACATGTGAGCTGCTTTGTGAATATTGAAATTGAGATTCATAACAGCTGCACCCGGATTTTCGTTTTGCAAAACACGTTCTGCACCGTTACCGAACGGCATAATTGAAAGACCTTCTGAACCGATTGGAACTCCGGCTGCTATTTTATCCATTTCAGGATATTTTACAACACCGCCGGCTACTTGTTTGTTGAGCCAAGAGTTGAGAATACCTGTACCATTGATACACAACAAAATACCAAGTCTGTTGAGTTCTGTTGTATGATTTACGTGAGCAAAAGTATTTACTCTTGAGAGCGGATCGAATTTTACTTCTTCCGATACTCCGTAAACTACACCTGAAGTACCACCTGTAGCAGCAATTTCGCCCGGATTCAATACATTGAGTGACAATGCATTGTTTGGCTGGTCGCCGGCACGGTAACTGATTTTAATACCCGGTACCAAACCCAATTCGTCAGCAGCTTTTTGTGTAAGTTCGCCTTGGATTGAGAATGTAGGAACAATTTCCGGCAAGATGTCAGAACTGAAACCATAATAATCCAAAAGGAACTGAGCTGTAGCATTATTTTTGAAATCCCAAAACATGCCTTCTGAAAGACCGCCGATAGTAGTATTGATTTCGCCGGTGAGTTTCATAGCGATATAATCGCCGGGGAGCATGATTTTGTATATTTTCTCGAAAATTTCCGGTTCGTTATCTTTCACCCACTTGAGTTTAGAGGCAGTAAAATTGCCCGGAGAGTTAAGCAAATGACTCAAACACTTATCTGAACCGATTTCATTGAGAGCCTTGTTACCAATTTCGGCAGCACGGCTGTCACACCATATAATTGCCGGACGAAGCGGATTTTTGTTTTTGTCAACAGCTACAAGACCGTGCATCTGATAAGAAATACCGATAGCTTTGATATCTGATGCGCTAATACATGAAGTACGCATTACTTCAGCTAAAGCCAATTTGGTATTTTCCCACCAAAGTTGAGGATCTTGCTCTGCCCAACCTGCTTTGGCAGCAGTGATTTTCATTTCCTGTTTAGGGTAGTAAGCTGATGCTTCACATTTTCCTGACTCAGATTCGATGAGAGAGACTTTCACCGAAGAGCTTCCTATGTCAAATCCTAATAAATACATCGTGTGTTTTTTTACAAATTTGTTGCTTTATAATTTATCAGCACTTATAAACTGTGCTGTTGTGTTATGGTGCAAAAGTAGAATGTTGTTTTGTATTTTGCAAGAAAAATCTGTTAATTTTTCTAACTTTTTCGCAAACAATTAACAATCAACCACTTCTAATTACGCATTGGGATGGTCTGTGCTGCCCGTATCCGGTATATTTTCTTTCTCGCGCTGTGAATATGCCAACGGCGAAATTCCGTAAAACGCTTTGAATGAGGAAGAAAAATGTGCCGGATTGCTATACCCAACGGCGTATGCTATTTCGCTTATCGTAAGACTCTTGTCAGTGAGCAAATACGATGCTTGTTTCATCTTGATATTTTTCAAGAAATCTCTGGCAGTCAAGCCGGTAATCTCTTTTATTTTGCGATGAAGATGAACTCTTGATATTCCGATAGCATCAGCAAGCATTTCTACATTGAGATTTCTGTCCGAAATTTTATCTTTGATAATCTGCATTACTTTTTGCATCAGGATTTCGTCCTGAGATTTCATCTGGATGTTTTCAATATTGAAATTTTCCGCCTTATTAGTCACATTATCAACAATCTTTTTACGATTTTCAATAAGATTTTTAGCAACTTTCAGCAAAAATTCAGTATTGAAAGGTTTTTCCATGTACATATCCGCCCCGATTTCAATACCGAGCGACCGGCTTTTCTCGTCGGTAAGCGCAGTAAGCAAAATCACCGGAATATGGTTGGTATGAAAATCACGTTTTAACTTTTTACAAAATGCCCAACCGTCCATTTCCGGCATCATGATGTCTGAAATTATAAGATCAGGTTTCTCTGACAAAACATTATCAAGAGCAAGCTTACCATTTGGAAAACTCATAACGTCATAATGTTGAGAAAACTGCTCTTGTAAATATTGACGGATTGATTCCTCATCGTCTACTACAAATACCAAACTGCGTGTACGCGTCGGTTTGGATTCTGTATTTTTTTGAATTGATTCTTTCGGAAGGGCTTCTAACGGCTTTTTCAGCGGTGTAGAAATTATTGTTGACTCCTCAATCAAATCCGATTTTGGAAGATGTTCGCAACCCATCTGAAGTTCAATAACAAAACGGCTGCCCTGTTTGTCTTCTCGATTTTCTGCATAAAGTTTTCCCTTATGAAGTTCTGTAAGATATTTTGCAAGATGCAAACCGACTCCCGTTCCGGTTGTATATCGCGTCTGAGCTGATTTTACTTGATAAAAACGTTCAAATATTTTTTCAAGTTCTTCAGGATTAAGTCCTATGCCATTGTCAGTTATGGACAAGACAATTTTATTTTTATCGGGTTGCTCGTCGATATCAATATCAATTTCACCACCAATAGGCGTAAATTTTACAGCATTGGAAATCAAATTGAGAATTATTTTTTCAAAATTTTCGGGATCTATCCAAGCATAAATTTCATTGTTACGATTGTTAGTCATACACAATGTAATTTCTTTGCTTTCCAAAAGCGGCTGACAACTTTCTACAATTTCTGCCACAAAACTGCAAAGCTCGGTTTTACCAAATTTCATCATCACTTGATGCTTGTCAATCTTGCGCAAATCAAGCAGTTGACTAACAAGCCGCAAAATTCTGCGACTATTAATCTGCATAGTTTTGTACAAAGCATTTGTCTGAGGATCAACATTTTTTCGTGCCAACAGTTTTTCCAAAGGATCGATAATCAAAGTAAGCGGAGTACGAATTTCATGCGAAATATTGATAAAAAACTGCATTTTCATTTCGTTGATTTGTTCCGATTGTTTGCGGCGGATACTCTCTTTAAAGAATTCCAAAACCAAAAAAATGAACATCAAAATACCGATTCCAAACAAGATTTTTGCTCCGACGGTTTTGTACCAATACGGAGAAATTATGATTGTAAGACGCTTTGGCTCAGATTCTTCTGTACCAATATTAGCAATTACTTCAAATGTGTATGTTCCGCTTTCCAAATTGGTGTAGATAGCGCGAAAATTTCGGTTGGAACAAGTTATAAAAGTATCATCAAAACCAATCATTCGGTAACGGAAAGTTGTCTGACCGAGTTTTGCCGGATTGCTTGTACAAAACAACAATGTGAAAATATTATCGCTCTCGTGAAGATAAATAGTATCGGTTTCAAGTATAGATTTTGAAAGAATCGCCTTATGACCGGGACGATCGCCGGGACGAACTTCTTTACTATTCACTATCAATCTGTGAATTAAAATATTACCGACATTTATCGAATCTACAAGATTATCTGTTTTGATATGAGTAACACCCATATTTCCTCCGAAACAAGCCATTCCGTCAGGAGCTAAAATACCGGCTCCTCGTGAAAACTCGTTACCGAGCAAACCGTCTGACTCTCTAAAATACAGCAATTTATCATTATCGTAATCGTATCTGTAAAGTCCGTCGAGACTGCTAATCCATACAAATCCTAATGTATCACGAACCATCGCACTAATTGTTTTATTTTCAAGTAAATAACGACGATCATCTGTAGTAGGATTCAATATCATAACACCTTTGTTGGTTCCTGCCCATACCAAATTATTGTTGTCGGTAAGTACAAAATTTACTGTATTGTCTTTTACATAGTGATTATCAACAGTATAATGTTTGCTCGAAGTTAAACTCTTGTCGGAAAACCACAAACCGTCGCAAGTAGCCATCCAAAAATTTCCGAACCTGTCAAAAGCCAAACAATTTGCCCACGACGGATTGTCAACAATACCCATCGTAAATTCTCCCGTTGACGGATTGAAATTGCCGACGCCGCCTCCGTACGATGTAAACCACAATTTTCCGTCTGAACTGCTTATCAATCTCGAAATACGGTCACAATCAGAATGATACACTTTCAAAGTCTTGCGCGACGGGATATCCAATTTAAAGAATCCGGCATTATACGTACCAACCCACATATATTTGTTGTCCTGATTGTAAAGACTCACGATATTGCTCAAAACATTTTCGCCGTACTCGTTTTTCAAAATCAGGTGAGTTACTTTTCTTTCAACATCAATTATATAAATGCCGTCGCCCTCAGTGCCGACCCAAATATCTGTACCAACAGTTTCCAACGCTCCGACACAATTGCTGCCGATTCCGTTGGGGTCGTTGGCATTGTAACCGAAATTTTCAAATATCGAAGACTCTTTGCGAATTAGCATCAAACCTTTTTGATAAATTCCAAGCCAAAGATTGCCGTAAATATCCTGTGTAATGGAATGAATTTTTGTTTTACTGAAATCGAAAGTTACATCAGTGGAAAGTATCGGGCGCGAAATTTTGGTACGCAAATTATATTCTTGAAGTCCCAAACCGTCAGTACCGATAAAAATTTTATCCTTGTTGAGATAGATACTACTAACGGGAAAGTCCTCTCCTATTCCGGTAAGTTTTATTTTTTCTACAGAATTGTCACTATGAATTATTGCCAAACCGTTTTTGTGTCCGGCAGCAAAAATATTACCCTTGTCATCTTCAATAAAATCACAAATATCTTCGGGTAACTCTCCAAAATTGAATTTGTTACGTTGCTTGTCAAAAACAAAATATTCTTTGCTGAAACTGCTTATCCACATCCTATTGCGAGAATCAATAAGTACTGACTGCAAGAATTTTGTTGACATCAAAGAATTGTATTCGGAATATACAGGAATTGTATCTTTGTCAATTTGATATGTAAACAAACCGAATCCCGAAGTTGTGAGAAACAAAACTCCGTCTTTCTCAAAAATCTTGGTTACAAATGGTTTTATATTTTTGCAACCGGCATAAAACTTTATTTCCGTGAATTTTTTTTCTTGGTAATCCAATCGAAACAATCCTTTGCTTGTAGCAACCATAAAATCTTTGTTATCAAGTTGATATACTTGATTTATATACGATTGCTCAATATCAAATGTGCCAAAATAATTACCGTCGAAAACATTCAGCCCGTCTTGAGTAGAAACCCAAATCAAACCGTTGTTATCGATAAACACATGATTAACAAGGCTATTGGACAACCCTCTTGTATAATTAAAGAGCTGTTCCGATTGTCCGAAGGTTTTAACAAATCCCCAAAAAGTTAAAACCAAAACCAGAAAAAATGTTTTCATCTATAGAGAATTTCTCTGTAATATTTTTGTAGGTATCTTCAAATCAACAATTTCAGTATGTTGATTCAAAACAAATTCAGCAGCCTTTTGACCCATTTCTTTGAAATCGGTACTCAAAACAGTAATTCCGCCGTTTACATATTTCTTCATCGGAGTTTCGTTGTAACTGATTACGCCGATACTCTTTCCGAGAATCAGACCTTTCAACTGACATTGGTCAAGAAACATCGCAAGTGTACGGTCACTTACCAACAAATACAATTCACCGAATTTAATATCAAATTGTTGCGACGAATATAATATCTGACTGTTAATCTCATAATCACAACAAAACTTTTGAAAATAATCAATAGTTTCTTTCGGGTGATCAGTAAATTCAGGATACAAGAAAATAAATTTCTCATATTTTTTGATTTTATCAACATTTTCAGCCAAAGCATCGTAAACAGCTTGACCAAAATCTTGCCAAACCTTGCTTACGCCGTTTCTTGCATGAATATTCCAGTCGATAAGAAGAAGTTTTTCCCTCGGTATCTTACTTACAATCTTTTCGATACGAGGATTATCAAAATTCATAATCACATATTTGCTGTAATGTCCCAACGATTCTTTTACAGCATTTTCAAACACATTAATATTATAGTGATGAAATCTGATATCCAAAGGAATATCCGGCGGAAGAGCTTTTCTGAAACTGTGATAAAGCACCTCTTTGTATGCTTTGAAAGTATCCAACAAAAGAAAAACCTTACATTCGGGTTTACTTACAAAATATCCTCTGTTGGGTACACTCTCTATTAAACCGTGTTTTTTAAGAATAGTGTACGCCTTATAAATAGTATCACGGCTGAGATTGCAACCACGGCTCATTTCATTTACCGAAGGAAGTATCTCACCCTGTTTGATAGTGCCGTCCTGAATGGCTGAAGTAATAGCTTCCTCTATCTGCTTATACTTGAGATTCTGATCGTTAAGATCAATAATAGTCTTAAAAAAATCTATAGTCATATACCTGTGCTGTTCTGTTCTGCAAATTTAAAAAAATATTTTTGAAAAATAACTGTTATCTCAATAATTTTTGTTACTTTTAAACCGATTTTTAAAAATCGTTTATTTTAATATTTAAATACCAAACAAGCATAATGAAAAAATCATTGATTTTAGCAACGGCATTGGCATTAACCATGTCGGCATCAGCTCAAACCGAGCTCAAAACTGCCGGAAAGACAGCTTACAAACTTCCGGCAGAACTTCAGGGTCAATTTGCAGAACATCTCGGACGTTGTATTTACGACGGCATTTGGGTAGGAAAAGATTCCAAAATTCCAAACATCAACGGTTACAGAAAAGACGTAGTAGAAGCATTCAAAGAATTGCAGATTCCGGTATTACGTTGGCCGGGCGGATGTTTTGCTGATACATATCATTGGCGCGACGGCGTTGGTCCTGCCGGCGAAAGACCTGCTATCAAAAACGTTTTCTGGGGCGGAACTATGGAAGACAACTCTTTCGGTACAGATGAATTTTTCCAACTCTGCGAACTCATCGGTTGCAAAACTTACCTTTCTGCCAACGTCGGTTCAGGTACTGTAAAAGATATGAACGATTGGTTGGAATACATCACAGGTACAGAAGATTGCCCTAACGTTAATCTCCGTAAAGCAAACGGTAGAGAAAAACCTTACAAAATTGATTACCTCGGTATCGGTAACGAATCTTGGGGCTGCGGCGGCAACATGACTCCGGAATATTACGCTCAACTCTACAGACAATACTCAGGATACGCTCACCTCTATTCCAACAATCAATATCCGGTAAGAGTAGTTTCAGGTGCAAACGCATTCGATTTCAATTGGACCGACGTCCTGATGAAATACACCAAAAACAATGCAGAACACATCTCTGTACACTACTACACACTTCCGACAGAAGATTGGGGCGTAAAAGGTGCATCAACAGATTTTAGTGAAGATCACTATTGGTCAACAATCAACGCATGTCTCAAAATGGATTCCCTCATCGTAAACCACCTCAAAGTAATGGACAAATACGATGCAGAAGGCAAAATTAAACTTGACGTAGATGAATGGGGCGTTTGGACAGACCAACTTCCGGGTTCAGTTCCTGGTTACCTCTATCAACAAAACACAATGCGTGACGCACTTGTAGCAAGCAACACATTCGATATTTTCCACCACTACGGCAAAAGACTCGGTATGTGCAACATCGCTCAGATTGTAAACGTATTGCAAGCAATGGTAATGACCGAAGGTGACAAAATGATAAAGACTCCTACATACTATGTATTCAAGATGTACGCCGTACACCAAGACGCTGACTATATTCCCGTAGAATTCAACTCTCCGAAATATACATACAACGGCAAAAGCGTACCGGCATTGTCAGTAACATTGTCAAAGAAAAACGGTAAATACCATCTCACAGTTTCCAACAACGATCCAAAAGTAAAGAACACAATTACATTGGATCTCAACAAAATAGGTGCAAAAGCAATCGCAAAACAAGAAATAATTTCAGCAGCAAAATTCAGCGATTACAACCATTTTGGTCAACCGGAAACTATCAATATCAAAACTTTCAACGGTGCATCAGTTAAGAAAGGCACACTCAGTGCAACACTTCCTCCATTGAGCATCGTTACAATTGAATTGCAATAATCAGCAATCAATTAGAAAGTTAAAAATATATTGTAACAAAGATCAATCCCTCTTGATACAGTGATGTGTTAGGAGGGATTTTTATGATATGACATCTTTTTATTAACAATTGTTGAATCAAACAGGAACTCAAAGAAGAAAAATAATACAAATAAAGCGAAAAAAAGTTAATACACAATAGCAATACAGACAAAAAAAAATAATACATTTGTCACAAAATTATGGGGAAAAAGAAAATAGAAAAAGAAAAAATTAAAAATACCAAACAAATGAAAGTATCATTCAACAACCTCATTGAAGGCAACAGATTGCTTGTAATACTATGTTCGGTAGCAATAATCGCTAATATAATTGTTGCAGCAATATTTAGCGGTAACCGGGAAAATACTGCAACAATAACAGCATGCAGCAATATAGTAACGGTAATATTAATGACATTAATTTACCGTCCGTTGAAAGGTATGCTCAAAAACAAAGCAAATCAAGACCTCAACAACGAATTAAAACGTGAAGACTTCCTTTTCACGCAACGAAACCAATTGGAAACCGACTACAAAGAATTAAAAATCAACTACGAAAAAATCCAAAAAGAAAACGAATATCTTGACCAAGAACTATTTTGGATAAAATCTCTTGCCGGAATGAACGAAGATGCACTTCCTGACATGAAAACCGAAACCATCATCGTAGAAAAAGCACAAAACATACTTCGGGAAGAAATAGTAAGAGAAAACGAATACGGAAAAGACATCGACAAAAACAGCAAACTCAATCCGTTCGGTAAAGACAAAGGCGAACAAAAAGTATTATTCGCAAAAAATTATCACGGCAAAACCAAAATCGGCATCAACATCACGCAAATAAGCTTCTTGAGAAAAGATGACAAAATCTATCTTGAAGGTGTAAATTTTGTGAATACCGATGCCAATGTCACATATCCGGACGATGAAACAAATATAAACCGCTGTTTAATTGTTAATACAGAAAACAATGAAATTCTGAGCATTAACAACAGCAGCAAATACGACGATTTCAAGAATTGGTATCGAAAAGCAATGGACGAAAGATTTCTTAACAGTTTTAGAAGCGATGTTATGGATGCATGCACAGCCTACACAACAGCTCTAAAAGAGACATTGAAAGACAGATTCCAAAATATCGAATTTGTTGACAGTTGCTTTGCCAACCGCTCAGACCTAAAAGGGTACGAAATATTCCCGATTAAAAAAAGTCACGATGCCGACATCATACAACTAACATATTGTATCCAAATGATTACCAACGCATTCACCAAAGTAATGGAAAACAATCACAAAAACTAAATTCAACTCAATCCGGCAGAATCGCCACGGAAATCTAAACAAGATGTATTGTCCCTACCCGCAACCTTAGCATCAAAACCATAAGGCATAACATCATCAGTTACATCATCCTCAGAATCAATTGAATCATCGGTAATTACATCATTCTCAGAATCATCATCATCACAATCTGAGGTTATATTATAACATCTGTTGATACCATTCCATGCCAAAAGCTCATTAATAGTTTTTACAATCATTTGACATCTTTCATCACCCATCTCCGCCTTCAAAGAAATAAAATCAACCAACAACTTATAAGACACCTCAGCCTGAAGTCTTGCATCACCAACTTTGTGCTTACGATAAGCCCTCAAATCATTACGTTCAGCAACAACATCTTCAATTCTTACAATCAGATTATCAATCACATCAATAATGTCATCGTCACCAGAATTCTCTAAAACAGATTTTTGAATACGCTCATGCACAGCCGATATTACCAACTTGATAATACCAAGATTAGTATAAAGACTTTGAGATTTCGGTATAGTAATATTGTCAACAACATCGTTAACAACAGCCGCTATCTCCCTAATAGGCGCATCTTTAGCAATAATCGAAAACGGAAAATATACAACACTCCTTGCAATCTGTTTCAATTCTACATATTTTTTACGCAGATTATCATACAGAGATTTCAAATCAGCGGTTTGCTCTTGAGTTGACTTTATATTTAACGTTGACTTATATACTTCGATATCGCGTTCCAAATTATCGCGCAACATCATGATGTCTTTATCAGAAGAAAACTCCGTTTCTTTCTGAACTGAGTGCATAAAGACAAATGCTTCTACATTGTTTAGATGTCTCAGATTCTTTTTTATTTGAAATGTTCTCATAATTCTAAAAATTTTAAATAAGTTGTGGCACAAAGATAAACAATTTATTTGAAAATTCCAAATTTTATATATTCTATGACTTAATTTTCGTAGTAAAATATAAGAAAATAATTAAGAATTTCAATAAAAAACGCCTTTATACCCTATTCTAATGCATATAATCATCAAGATGTTAAAAAAATATAAAAGTTCATTATTAAATTAATTACTATACAATACTTTAGTAATTTTTGCACAAAAGTATCACTTGTAAACTTCTGGTATTCGATGTTTTTTCACGATTGAATTTATAATGAATAGGGGGTATTCGTTAAAATATCTTAACTGAATTAACAACGAATACGGGGTATTTGTTAATTTTACTTAATTGAATTTGTAATGAATATGTGGTATTTATCTGTTATTCACGATTGAATTTGTAATGAATACGGGGTATTTATCAGTTATTCACGATTGAATTTGTAATGAATACGGGGTATTTGTCTGTTATTCACGATTGAAATAATTTTAATATCGCAGCCGCGACGCGGCGACATAAAATAACCGGAGATGTTGTCGGTTACGACAATAACCCCCGGTTATAAATATAGGTTACAACATCATGTACAACGTCTAAACAACAACGTCTCACCTTAATTCAAAATTTTAATCCACATATTTGTAAACTATTTTGATTTTCTTTGTAAGTGATTTCTCGCCTTTTTTGTCAAAAAGATCTTGATCATGACGTAAAATATGTGTAATATTTCCTTCATAAGTATATGTAGCATCAAAATCCGGATTAGTAGTTGTTCCATTGACAATAGATTCAGTAAGAGGTCGTTTTAACTCGTCATAAGTACATTTTTGTTCCATGCCCATAATCTTAGAGTATACAAGTTTATCTAAGTTTTCATCCAAATACTTCACCTTAAAACCGAATATCTCTTTTGTAAAGTTCTTATAATCATAAGTAAAGCCATCACCCGACAACAAACGCCATTTTTTATCATATTTGTATTTTGACGTATAAACCAATACTCCATCTTCGTAATTATATCTTGTTTTAATACTATCATTGGAATAATAATCATATTCCTCCCACGAGTTGTCTTTTTGCGGGTCATGGTGCAGATCTTTGGTAGATTTCAGTTTTTTGAAATTATTGTCGTAATATACTTCTTCTTTACCTCTTAAATAGAAATTACTTGTATCAATTCTAATGGAGTCACGATATCTTTCATATAACGTTGTTTTAGTTTTTCCTTCGTAAATATATTTTTCAACATTTGTCCAACCGGGTTGAAAATTATTATACATCTCGATGCACAAACCTTTATCATTATACTTTTTTACAAGATGTGATTCAATTTCAGCCGAAAACAAAGCCCGCCAAAAACCAAGTGAATATGTGCCAAAATTATAACCGAATGTATGGAATACTGTTCTTTCTACAAGATCACCATTCTGATTATACTTTTCTTCCTTTACTTTTTTTCTTTCACCATCTTCAGTGATATATACACACTTAGTATATTTATCTTCCCAAATAAACTCATACGTCATTGCATCGGCAGTATCATTTTCAAAATAAACTACTTTTGCAAGACTATCACCATCATAAGTGTAATAACAATGCTCCTGCCTAATTAATGAATCTTTATTAAACACTTCCACATGTTCTTCAAGTGGCTTTTTATAATCAATTTCTTTACTACCGCAAGCCACAAATGTACAAAGAGCAAGTAAGATAAAAATTTTATTTTTCATTCTGCTTTTATTTTTTTATTATTATACAATAAACAAATTTATATGTTGTTAAAAAATACTTCCGGATTGAGTTTTTATTTTAAAGCCAATCCGGAGGTATAAAAGATGTTAGAACAAAAAAATCTATTCTTGTTCCGGTTTCAACGGCTCGCCGAGTGATGAGTCTTCGGCATCTTGAGCGTTGAGTTTGAAACGCATAAATTCTTTTGTTTCTGAAGTATATGGTTTCCAATCACCACCGTTTGCGCCGTTTGGATCGCCGTATTTTGCAAAGTTTGTCCAAATGGTAAGCATTTTTTCTGACAAATCCCAATCTCCTTTGGTCCAAGGTCTCCAACAATGTTTCAATGATTTGAAAACGTACCACAAGTCAGATGAATGGAATGCACCTTTTAAATAATCTTCCGGATGACTGCCATCGTCGGGAAGAGGTCTTGCAAACTGATATGCCCAGGCTTTTGCTCCGTTTTCTTGACGATTGATACAAAAATCTTCAATCTGTCCCAACATCATTGCCGGATCGTTGAGTGTGCAACCTATTAAATATGGTACGTTGGCAATTTCGTTGTTAAGGCATGCTTCATCGTATGATGAAGTTAGAACATAACCGTCGATATATGGAGTAATCGGACCTGAGTTTAGACAGCTTTTTTTGCCGGTAACTCTTGTATAAAGAGCTCCCAAGGCATAAATTTCTTCGGTTGAGGCTGCACGCAAATCTTTTAAAGTCTTTAAGTTGGCCCAATCTGTTACTTCTTTTATCTGCTGCTCAGCTTCTTTTAATGTTAATGGTGGTTGACGGAAAAATGCCGGGATGTCTGTTCTGTCGGGACGCATTAAACCGCTGCCGCTCATTATTATTGCTTTGTTGAATAGTCCTTTGGTTAATGGTGATGAAGTAAGGAATTTGGTACTGCGAGCTCCTGCGCTCTGACCGAATATCATAACGTTGTCGGGATCACCGCCAAATTGTGCGATGTTTTTCTTTACCCATTTCATTGCTTCAATTTGGTCGAGAGTTCCCCAGTTTCCGGTAGCGTGTTGTGGATCTTCTGCCGAAATTTCCGGATGTGCAAAAAATCCGAAAGGTCCTACTCTATAGTTAAATGTTACCAAAACAACGTCTTTTGCTGCAAATTCCTGACCGTCGAATTCGGGTTCTGAGCCCCAACCCTCTCTCATGCCGCCGCCAAATATCCAAATTGCAACCGGAAGTTTTTTTTCGGGTTGAGCTGATGCAGTTGTCCAAACATTAAGATACAGACAATCTTCACTATAAGCCTTTTCTTCTCCATAGCCCCATTCAGTGGTGTATCCTCCGTTGTAATGCGCACCTTGGAATGCAGGATGTCCAAACTGATCACAAACTTTTACACCCTGCCATGGAATTACGGGTTGAGGTGCTTTCCAACGATTTTCGCCAATAGGAGGTGCGGCAAAAGGTATTCCGCGATATACCACCACGCCCTCAACATCAGTATTTACTCCTTGAACTTGACCGCCTTCTATTGTCAGCACAGGATTTTCCGGAGTTTTATTTTGCTGACATGTCTTTGTAGCACACGAAGTCAGCATTGCAAAACTCAATGCAAATAAAATTAATCTTTTCATGTCAAAAATAAGGTTAAAATATTTATTGCGACAAATTTAGATTGTTTTTAGAAAATCATCAGCATTTTATTATAACATTTTTAGAAGTCAATTTTCGTACAAATTGTAAAACATCGTTCAACTGTCAATGCAAAAAAACGGTCTTATTCCGCTACGAAATTCAATTTTTAAGTTTCGTAGCGGAATAAAGGTGATTTTCTGCAAAAATTAACAGTTGTTAAGAATTACGGATAAAAAAAACTGATTACATTTGCGATATAAAAAACAAAAGGTATCATGTGTGTTGTAATTGGAAGGAAACAGGAAATTGCGGAACTGAACAGACGTCTTAAAAGCGGACGGGCAGAGTTTATTGCTGTGTATGGTCGTCGCCGGGTAGGAAAAACTTTTTTGATAAATGAAGTATTCCGTGATAATATGGTTTTCCATCATACGGGGTTATCACCATACGAGCGTGAAAAACGTATGACTTTGAAAGATCAACTGCAAAACTTTTACTTTTCGTTGATTCGTCACGGAATGGAAGATATCAATCCGCCTAAAACGTGGTTGGAAGCATTTTTTCTGTTAGAACAATTTCTGACACGTATTGACAACGGCACACGACAAGTGGTTTTTATTGACGAGTTGCCATGGATGGACACTCCGCGTTCCGGTTTTCTAACTGCATTGGAGGCTTTTTGGAACGGTTGGGGCAATACAAAACATAATCTTTGCCTTGTTGTTTGCGGCTCGGCATCATCATGGATTATCGACAACCTCATCAACAACAAAGGCGGTTTGTACGGACGGCTGACGTTGGAAATGAAATTGTATCCGTTTACTCTCGGTGAGTGCGAAGAGTTTTTTATTAACCGCGGAATCAAGATGTCACGATACAATATAATTCAAGCATATATGATTTTGGGAGGAATACCTTATTATTTGGATTATTTCAACCCGTCATTGAGTCTTGCGCAAAATATTGATACATTGTTTTTTAACTCCAAAGCTAAATTAAGCGGCGAATTTGAAAGACTGTTTCATTCAATTTTTGACAATGCCGACAAATGTATGCAGGTAGTACGCGCACTTAGCAACCGTCATTCAGGTTTTACACGTAATGAAATTGCTCAAATGACGACCTCCGAACCCAACGGAGATTTCACCAAAGTATTAAAAGCCCTTGAAGAAAGCGGTTTTATAATGCCTTACGTTCCATACGGCAAAAGCAAGCGAGAAATTCAATACAAGTTAACAGACTGTTTCTGTTGGTTTTGGCTACATTTCAAGGAAAAACGCGACATCAAAAATCCGGATTATTGGCAAAATCATATCAATGAATCGGAAATTTCTTCGTGGCGGGGCATTGCATTTGAGGAAGTTTGTTTGTTGCATATTCAACAAATAAAAAATGCGTTGCATATTTTGGGAGTATCATCGCAAGAATCGTCGCTCATTGTAAAAGACAACGATAAAAAAGGGATGCAAATAGATCTTCTTATTGACCGAGCCGACGATGTGGTGAATGTCTGCGAGATAAAATTCTGCAAATCACCATTCACTGTCAACACCGACTACGCTACAAAACTTCGCAGTCGCATAGCAACACTCGAAGAAGCCAATCCTGACAAGACGTTTCATCTCACGTATATCGGGCTAACTCCTCTTGTTGACAACGAATATGCAGATGTTTTTCAGTCTACAATATCGGCAGATGAATTATTTACTTAAAAAAAATTATCAGTTTTTAATCGTCAAATCCTTGAGGTCTGAATTGTTTTTGCTCTACTGAATAAACATAACCATACTTGTTCAAAGTAGAAATTACTTCTTGAGGTTCACGATTAAAATAAAAACACAATTGTTCAAGATTATCAAATTCGTCATCTCTCAACAACATATTGATACTTGAAACCATTATCGCCGGATCTGAAGGTAAAAAATCCATTTTAATATTATTTATTTTTATTAATACTCTACTTTTACTAATGCAAGTCCGCAAGCCGGAGCGGTAAATCCGGCAAGTTGACGATCTTTACTGTTAATTATTTCCGAAATTTGTGACGGTTTGATATTACCGTTACCAACTTCAATAAGAGTGCCGGTAAGTATTCTTACCATATTTTGTAAAAAGCCGTCACCGGTAAAATCTATCGAAATTTCAAATTCTGATTCTTTAATATCTATTGAAGTAATGGTTCTGACAGATGATTTTTTGAAATGAGGATTTCCGCAAAATGCTTTGAAATCATATGTCCCGATAAGTTTTTCTGCCGCTTGACGCATCAAATTTACGTTCAACTTCTTATCAAGATAAGTATAAACATATTTACGCTGAAATACATCTTTTATATTACTTGTATGTATTCTGTAACGATATGTTTTGGATACTGCTGAAAATCTTGCATGAAATTTTGAATCTGCTTTTTCAATACTCAATACAGAGATGTCTTCCGGCAAATATTTATTGAGATAATCCATAATAAAAATCTCATTATCAAATCTATCCGGCATAACAAAATTTGCGCATTGAGCCAAAGCATGAACTCCCGCATCGGTTCTGCCACTGCCAATTACATCTGTCTGAACTCCGGCAAGTTTTGTTAAAACATCGGATATTTTGCCTTGAATTGTATTTTGTGACGAACGTTGAATTTGCCAACCGTTGTATTTTGTACCGTCGTAAGCTATTAATATTTTGTAATTCATTATTTGCAAGTTTTATTACAAGATGTTTTTCACAAAAGTATCATTTTAAACTGATGATGTCAAAAAAAAATATATGCTATTTGGACGGAGCAAAATAATCGTACCAATCTTCACGTTTGTTGGTAAGTCCTACAAGATACGCTGTAAGATAATCAAATTCAAGCGATGCAAAACCTCCTGAAGTATTACGCATAATACTTTTCGGGAAATAAGATGCCATATAACGTTCTCTTTCCTCGCTCAAATTGTAAGGATCGTACAAATCCCACGCTCCGAAACAATGCAACAGCTCATGCGCAAATACGGGAGCTTCTGTTACATAATTGTCGTAACAATTGTAATAATACAAAGCTGCTCCTTCCAAATTGCGATATTTAAGATTATTTTTGGTATTATACGACGAACAATATTTATCCATGTTAATTGCAAATGCTCTGCCCGTAGTATTAAACATCATGAGTACCAATACATTGTCACAATCAGAATTGTTTTTTGCCCAACTCTCAAAATCAAAATTAGAAGCGTAACCCGCAGCTTGCATAGAATTATCAATCAATGTTTTATACAAGGGATCAAACGGACCGTCGGGATATTTGTCTAAATAGACAGGTGTCTGATTGTTGTATCCGAGCGAGAAAATAGAAAATTCTGCGGTTTTTCCGTAACTTGCTGCCTGCTCTGTCAACCATCCGGTTGCTTCATAGAGAATACTTAACATCTTTCGAGCTTGTTCCTCTCCCCAAGGATTGTTGCGATGCGATATAAACAAACATAATACGTAGGTTTTTCCTACTAAGTTTTTGGCAGATCCGCAATCTCGATAATCATATTTAGGGTCTACACCGCCGGCTTTCACTTCTATTGTAAGAAATGTCAAAAAAATGAATAACACTCTGAGCATGATAATTTGATTTTATGATGTTATAAAATAATGATAAAAATATCATATAATTTCATACTAAATTTTATGATACTTTCTGTCCCAACTGAACTTGTTTGTAATTGAATAATATATAGTTGAGATCGTCGATGTTATAATTTTTCTTGGGATGCTTGATATAATATTCTATTATCAAATCGGATTTGAAAGAACGCGATAATGTATACCCCGCGCTTTTTAGGAACGTATTTGTGTCATCGAGATTGAGTTTCAACGATATAGACAATGCGAGGATAGTATTTTTCGACGGAGTATAATCCGGATGTGATATTATTTTTGAAAATAATTTTCTGTCTACATTTGCATTTTTGTAAACCTCGGCATTTGTCATTCCTTTTATTCGGATAAATTTTAGAAGCAGTGTATTGAAATTATCCTCAAGACGACTAAAAACGTCATCAATAGCTGTACAACTATCTTCACATACAATATTTTTTGAATGAAATTTTGGTGCGATTCCGCAAATAGCACCTAAAGATGGGAAACGACGGTCTACGGGTTCTACAAAGTTATCATCCAGATAATTTCTTACATCGTCAAACAATTGCTGACTTGTTTTGAAAGCCGCTTGATCTAAAACAATTAAATGAACATCCATATCGTTGTTTTCGTCGGAACCGATAAATTCGCGTATGACTTGAGATGCAATTCTCAAAACTTCGTGAGGCGGATATCCGTAAATACCTGCCGAAATCAATGGGAAAGCTATTGAACTGAGGTGATGCTCTTTGGCAAGTTTCAACGAATTGTAATAACAATCGGACAGCAATTTTTCTTGCAACTCGTTACCTGACTGATATATCGGGCCGGCGGTATGAATTATATATTTTGCAGGTGCATCGAATCCGGGCGTAATTACTGCTTCGCCGGTTTTTATCGGAGCAAGTTTGTTGCAAGCCTCTTGAAGTTTCAGATGACCGGCGGCTCTAAATATTGCACCACAAACTCCTCCGCCTGCAAGCAACTGCACGTTGGCGGCATTTACTATGGCGTCAACACGCATTTTAGTAATATCGTTTCTACTTATTAGAAGCGGCATAGCAATTGATTTTTATGTTGTTATCGTTTAATTTTTTTCTATTGAAAATTTAACTCCGCATCTCGAAAAATACTTTTACGGCGTTGCAAATCAAATCTACCGAAGTTTCGATTCCGAGTTTTGCTGTATTTACTACAATATCATAATGCGAAGGATCTTCCCAATGCATTCCGGTATATTTTTCGTAATGATTTGCACGTGCACGATTTTTCAGACGGATAATTTCACGAGCTTGATTTTCTTTTAGTCTTGTACGCGAAACTACCATTTTTGTAGCAAAATCTTCATCACTTCTTACAAATACATTCAAACAACACGGACGGTCTTTTAATACGAAATCGGCACATCTTCCGATAATTACGCAAGATTCCATCGCAGCCTGACGAATAATTTTGCTTTGTTCCAAAAATATCGCACCGTCGCGACCCGTAAGTTTGTCGGCAGAAATTCCGTTGTCTGTAATGATATACTGTAGAAAATCTGCTCGTGATGTATTCTGCTCTTGCTCTTCTACATCTTTGGGCGACAATCCTAATGTATCGGCTGTCTTGTTGATTATTTCTTTGTCATAAAATTTTATACCAAGTTTTTCCGACACTTTCAAACCGATTTCATGACCGCCGCTACCGTGCATTCTGGCAATTGTAATTACCAACGGCAAGGTATTTACCTCCGGAATTGAATGTTCATTCTCAACCTGCTCTTCTTCGGTCTCAAAATATTTCTCAACAAAGGGTGTATGTTTTGATACAAATCTTACTACAAGTCCTACATAAAACGCAGAAAACAATGTACCAAATCCCAACATATCAAAACGCCAGCCGCCAAAGAATATAAAGCAGAACGATAATGAAAGTAATATCCAAAAGATATCACAATATATTTTTATTTTACCGTATTCTTTTTTGGTAACTTGTGCTATAGCATATACAAAACCTTCGCCCGATAATAGCAAAGAACGAGTTCTAACTTGTAATGAACTGCCGACTCCGATGATTGTTGCTCCTATAATAAGTTGCAATACTCTCATAGCATAACCTTCTACAGAATCGTCCCATTGCAATGATTTGGTCATCCACATGGTAAGATCTGTAAAAAAACCGAATACTAATGCCACCGGTATTTGCAACAGATTCTTTATTGTAAAATCTTTTCTGAGCAACAGATATTGTAATAATGTAAATATCAAATGCAAAATTACAATAAGAGTACCGAAAGTAAGTCTCTGTCCCGGTATACAACTTAATACGTATGGAGGACATGACACCGGCAAACATCCTATATTGGCACGTATCAACAACGAACTGCCGCCCGCCATTAGAAACAGTGCCAACAAAAACATCGAATATCTTTTCAAGAATTCTCCTTTACTATAATGGTTCATTTGGTTAAAATCGTCAAAGTCGATGCAAAAATACTCTTTCATTGTAAAGTGAGAATTAAATAAATTTGATAAAATATTTATAATTGAATGTTAACTTGTACTCCTGTATAAGTAACACTTTTTATCGGTTTTGCTATACTTGCGCCTACAGGATTTACTGCAATATTAAAAATTCTGCTTTTGGGCATATTCGCAAAACTGCCTTCGCGCGGCAATATCGTTAAGACTTTGTCGGATTCGCTGTATTTAAATGTAATCTTTGAATACTCCGAATTCATATAATTCAGATTGTCGCCCGCGTCCTCATAAAGTGTAAACTCGCCGTCTGAACCTTGATACACTCTTATTTCCATCGGTGCAAAAGGATTTTCATCGGCATATTGTATTTCTTTTCCCATCGGCAAAATGCTTCCTTGTTTTACAAGCAACGGTATTTTCTCAATAGGAGCATCGATTTTTACAGTTTTTCCTCCTTCGTAAACTTTGCCAGTATAAAAGTCAATCCATTTGTTTCCTTTTGGCAGATACACTTCGCGAGTTTTCTCTCTTTGAACTGTTTCTTGCTCTTTGGCGAAATCCGACGGCGTTTTCCAATACAAACGAAATCTTGCCGCTCCGGTTTGATGATTTTGGGTTTCGCAAATTATTGGATACTCTTTACCTTTCTCCATTTCTACAAACTCAAAATACGGTTCGTTGCAATCTAACTGTATTTTCAGAGTGTCACCGTTGAAAATGATAACTCTGCTGTCGAAACTCTTGATTTGAAATTGATATTTACCGGTTTCGGGTGCTACAATTTTACCTTCCCAATGTACAGAATACATCGAATCCGTTACAAAATAAGGTCGTCCGGTGTACCAATAGATGTCAATATTATCAGTTTTCTCTTCGCGGGTCAACTTGCTGAAATCATAATCTTTGTAATATTTTACCGTAACACCGTCTTTGAAAACTTCTTTCGGTACTATTTTGGAAATCTGTGGCGGTGTATGATACATGTAATCTGTAACAGGAGCTACCAAAAGGTTATCTCCAAACATATACTCGTCTTTTATATCGTAAGTATTCGTATCCTCAGGAAAATCCATCGGCAATGCTCTCATCATCGTATAATCATCGGTATATGTACGTCCCGCCAAAGAATAGATATAAGGCATCAAACGATAACGCAACTTGTCAAAATCTACCAAAACCGATTTGTATTCGTCCATCTCCCACATCTCTCTCGGAGCATCAGAACCGTGAGAACGAAAAACAGGACAGAATGCTCCAAACTGAAACATCCTTGTATACAATTCCATATAAGCCGGATCTTTCGCACCGTATGTAAACAATCCGTCGTAAGAACCTATCAAAAATCCGCCGATATCAAATGTCCAATACGGAATACCCGACATACAAAAATTAAGTCCGGCAGTAATTTGGTCGCGAAATATTTGCCAACTTGCCCCTATATCGCCACTCCATGTAATAGCACCGTCACGCTGAAGTCCCGCAAATGATGAACGCGTAAGGATACAAGCTCTGCGATTCTTTTCTTGAGATGTCCAACGCTCATATACTTTGTCCAACATCGCCAATACGTATGTATTCAAATATCTGGTATTAGAGCCGAGAGATGTATTCTCAAGTTTCTCGGTCTCGTACTGATGACTTTCTTTGGTTAACGAATTTATTACATCGGGTTCTGTACTGTCATGCCACCAACCGTCAAAACCTTGTGAATATACATTTTTGTAAACATAATCATTATAGAGATTCATCGCTTCAGGATTGTATACATCGATATATCTGAAATTCCCCCACCCTATCGGTTCAAAAAGAAATCCGCGTTTATACATCTCATCATGCATAGGCGATTGCAATCCGATACAGGGCCACACTGAAATTATTACATGCAGGTTCATATCATGAAGCTCATCACACATCGCTTTGGGATTCGGAAACCTTGTAGAATCAAACTCCATTCCCGACCACTTGCCGGGCTCCCACCATTCCCAATCTTGTACCATACAATCCAACGGTATTCTCTCCTTACGATAACGTCTTGCTACTGAGAGCAATTCATCTTGCGAAGTGTATCTCTCCTTGCTTTGCCAATATCCGAACGCCCATTTCGGCAACAAAACTGCTTTGCCCGTAAGTCTTCGGTAACAAGAAATCAGATTATCGATTTTTGCTCCCGTAAAAATATAATAATCTACACCGTCACCCATTTTACTGTTGATATCGAGTGTATTATTTTTTTCGCTGACTGTTGTATAAGAATAATTGTCCCAAAACAACCCCCAACCCGCTGTTGATACCAATACCGGATTTACAGCATTTGTATTACTTTGTGACAATACAACCGATTTTCCACGGTAATTCAAATAATTTTCCTGATGTTGACCCAATCCGTACAAACCTTCAGAATCGGAAATCAAAAATTGCTGTCCGACACTTACGCCGGTATCGCCGTTAACAACCAACGGATGAAATTCCGAAACATATTTTTCTGACAACAACAATACTGAATCAGAATTCAAGTAAGCAACCTTACCGTCTTTTTTGTTGACTAAAACCTTTGATAATGAAGTACTCAACACAATAACATCATTCAACTCCTTTTTACTGAAACTTACATTCGGAGCATCGTTTTTCACCACAAGCGATGAGTGCAAACTATTTACACTGCCGTCAAATTTGGTACATCTGACGATATCATCACCGTAAAACTGAATAGTTGTAGACTCTCCGTTAGAGTAAACAAGTTGAATACCATTTGGTAAATCTCTCTGCTGCAAAAGATTGTCGCCGCAAGATACCATTGTAACAAATACTGTAAGTATAAAAATTAATCGTGTAAACTTCATAATTGAAAAAGTGTAATTAAGTAAAAGCTAAAAGTAGGTATAAATTTTATAACATACAAAAAAATAATTCAAATATCTCCGAAAAACAGAAAATTACAGTATTTCAATAATACTTTGGTTTGCTTTTTGTTTTTACAAATTACAAGAAAAAAACTTACGTATGATGAAACAAATTAGGATTATATTATTTACACTTTCGCTATTCTTATTAGCATCTTGTGGTAGCAGTCTTGGTGACAAAGATCAAGAGATGTTGGAAAACACTCTGAATACTATGATTGACAAAAATGATAATTACGATCAATCAAAAAATTCTGACGATAAAAATATACACAAAAACTATATTTTTTCACTTTACAAAACTTCTGCAAAAAATACATTTCAGATATATCGCAACAACGAGAAATTTGCATCTTTCAATTTAAAAGACGAGATTCAACCGCTCGCAATGCATACTTACTCTGGCGATTGTTATATTTTGATTTCAAATATCAACAACGATTCAATAAAAGAATCTGCTCAAATCTACAAAAACGGAAAAACTGCAATGCTCTTTTTGCCGGAATTCGATGCTAAAGATTTCGACATCTACAAAGCTCATTTCTTTGCAATCGGAAGTTTTGCAGATACCACAATATCAATCTACAAAGACGGATTAAGAATATATGACTTCGAGAAAAAAGGCCGTACTCCCGAACATCTTACCGTTTACGACGATAATATATACTACACTCTCTACAAAAACAACGAAACTACTGTTTATAAAGAACAAAAAAAATTGTTTTCAATACCGGGACATTGTACACAATTTGAAGTATCTGCATTAGGTGTCTATATACTTTCTAACAACAAAATTTACCACGACGGCAAAATATACATGGAAGGCGGCAACAGTTATACATTTTTCGGAAACGACTTAACCGCTCAAGCCGTATGTATTTCTGCCTCTGCCAGAAACTTCTACACCGGAATTATGGGAGAACTTTCACCCGAAAAACATTACGCTTCGGTATTTCAACAACGTGAACATTTTATTACAATCAAACCGGACGACAAACCTCTCGGCGAATCTAAGTATCAGACACGCTGTTGCGCAGTTTCTGCATGTGAAAACGGAGTATACTATATCACACAAAAGACATTACCTGCAAAAGAATACACCGAAAACATCTATCATTACTATTTCAATTCCGAAGAGGTATTTCAGATAGAACCCTCTGCCTCAAACGCAGAATTGGTTTATGTAAATGGCATTTAAAAAAATCCGCAACAACAAAACAGGCGAGGGTTGATGTCACAATCGACAACACCCTCGCCTGTTTTATATCGTCGCGACAAAACTACGAAAGCACCGACACAAACTAATTATCACTGTGTCAAGAGACTTCAGATCATCTGCGCAAGTCCATTGACAAGTGTCAAGAGACTTCAGATTGTTTGCGCAAGTCCATTGACAAGTGTCAAGAGACTTCAGATTGTTTGCGCAAGTCCATTGACAAGTGTCAAGAGACTTCAGATTGTTTGCGCAAGTCCATTGACAAGTGTCAAAAGACTTCAGATTGTTTGCGCAAGTCCATTGACAAGTGTCAAAAGACTTCAGATTGTTTGCGCAAGTCCATTGACACCGTAACAATGGAATAAAATTCGTTCGCACAAACTAATTGTAACATTTTTTTACTGTAATTTCACTTTGCAAAAACAAGATGTCAAAACAGAAAAAACTTCAATTTATTTTAATGCGCTCTTACATAATCCATAAGATAGTCACAAGCATACTCCCAGTTGCCGACCCCAAACTTTTTATCGAAACAAGATTTAAGATTTGACATCGCTGTATTCATTTCAGCAGTAGGATTTTGATTGTCGTTGTACCACCAAGCATCAAAATATTCATAATTACGCCATTTTATCCATGCGATTGCGTAATATGAATTTTTCAAAAACTGCCAATCGGAATCTAAGTTGGAGGCAACGTTGAGATAAGTAAGTGCTTTTTGTTCAAATAGTTTCTGACCATCACTCGGCTTGTCGTCTATCGACCATGAATTTTCCAACAGATACCAACAATTACCCCAAAATGATGCTTGATAACACATCGCAGCCAATTTGTAAGCCAAATTGCAACGCTCATCTCCTGTGGAGGTATTGTATTTTGCAATTGCGGATTTCAATTCTTTGGTGTATTCAAGTCGCTGATTGGATTTTAAAGGAGGTTCGTCGCCTTCAGAATAATCGTCAATCCATTCTTGAGTTGTAAACCAACGTTCAATATGATAATCACGCTGCATCATATAGTTGCCGATGGCTTTGGATGCGTAGTAATGAACAGGAACTTTTGAAAATGCTGCTTCTGCTTTGTCCAAATCCATTTCTCCAAGATAACGGATTCCGATATAATCGTTGATTTGATTGATATTGATTTCTGATTTTTGTATCAGATATCTTTCAAACTCGTCAGCCTTCTTTGAATTGGAGAAAAAGTTGAGAAAACTTTCAAGTTGCGGGATTGTAAGATTCTCAAGAGAGAATTTCTCGTTGATAAAGAAAACTGTATTTGAAACAAGTGTTATAAAATTTGTGTTATCATAATTTGCCGCAGCGATGTTTTGAGCCGCAATACGTATCCACGCATTTTTGAAAAAAGGGTCGGAGAATTTGCTTTCCAACCATTTAAATTCGCTGAGATAGTATGCAGCATTGGCTGAGGTATATTTTTGATCGTAGGTTGAAACAAAAAATTTGATTAACCTTGCGTTATCTTTCATGCACTCAGTACCTTGCAAAGATGACATCTGAGCAGCGTATTTTTTTGCGTTATCAAAATCTTTCAGGTAAAAACTTACCAAAACTGCGGCTTCTTTCCAGAGCAAAGGCGTGTTAGAGGCTTTTTTGTCGGCGATTTCGTTTGCAAAATTTACAAATTCACGTGCCTGTTTGTTTGTAACTGTATAAAAATCCCACGGACCGCTCTCGCCGTCGATTGTTTCTTGAAACATGTTAACAAAATCTTCTACGAGGAAAACGAGTGCCGGATTGTTATGGTCGCGGGCGTAAACTTCTTTGATACCGTTTAAATCACGTTTTTTGTCAAGACAGAATTTTACATCTTGCAAACTGCCCAGCTCCATGAAAATATTAATTGCAGCAGCTGTTTTTCCCTGATGATACAAAGCTCCTGCAAACAGTTCCATCATTGTTTTTCTACAATCTTGGTCGGATGCTTTTGCGCCTGAAGAGAGCCACAACTCTTCTACTTTGGAATATTCTTCGTCTTGAAACAGACATCTCATTGCCATAAGGGTATAACGGTCTTTCAGTTTTGTACCGTTGTATGCAATGGCGTGCTGATAGATGTCTTTACGTTTTTGGGCGAATTGTTGCAATTCGGCTTCAGAGGGATATTCCCAAGCATCGTAACGTGAGCTGTTGATTCTATGATAAGCAGTTAGGTCTTCAAGATAAGATAACATCTCGGTATCGTTTTTCTTGAGAGCAGCTGTTACGATAGGATTGTATGAATCGGGATTGTGCAAATCTTCTTCGGTGAGATATTCCAATGCGGAGATGTCCCAAGGATTGATTTTTGTTCCGACATAGTTTTGCCAAAATGTGATGTAACGCGATTCGTTGGCAGTGGTACTAGTTTTAAAAACATCAAACATGTAGTAGTTTGTAGTGAACGAATAGCCACATGCTTCAGTTTTGTTGTTGAGAGCCGCAATTAGCAGTATCACAACAGTTAAAGTCAAAAACTTTTTCATATTCATTGCTATTTATATTATTGATGTTGTTAGAGTTAAGATCATAAATTATAATTTGATTCAACAAGCCGGGACGAAGTTGATGAATTTTTGATTTTACTTTCATAATTTCGTTGTAATCAGCTTGTTTCAGTCTGATTGTATCTCCTGCTACGAGCATTACATTGTAATCGGCGTTGCTCATAAATATCGGAATATCTTTGCTGCGTATTACTTTGTATGTTTTGTCATCAATTTTCTCAAAAAGCATTGTATCAGCAAGGTTTTGATTGTAGATTATATTGTTGTAAACACCTTTTCTGAACAATACCAACCATTTGAAATTCGGGAATGCTACGCAAAGCGGCAATTTGTAATCTTTGATATATTTGAAATATGGTGAACATTCTTTGTATCCGAGTATAGGATTTTCAACACTAATATCTTTGTAATTGCCTGTATTGTACAACATCAACACTCCGTAATCGCAAGGCGGAGTTTTCATGTTGAGTTGGTGCAGACGGATTGTTACAGAGAGTTTCATGTTTTTTTTCTTGAGGTATTGATGAACCAAAGTAAGGAAATTGAAATATTTTTGTTGAGAGTTGCGAGTCCAATCGCAATCTATTTCAATCTCTTTTACACCTTTTATTTTATGGGTTTCGTTCATTTTCAATATTCTGTCTACCAATGTTTTGGCAAGAGTATCGATATTGTGTTCAAGGCATCGCTCTACAATAAACACGGTAGGGATAATTTGTAAATCTTCTGACGGTGTTTTTTTGAAACGGACTGTTGCATTGGGCATTAGTTGATTGTTTTTGTCAACAATTACATCAAAATATCTCAGGTATATTTTTTTAACATGATATTGTTTCAAGAATTGCGATTCAAGGCTGTCGGGCGAAAAAACGGTTTTCCAATAATAAACAGAATTTTCAGGCTCAGGAATTTCGTCGTTGTTAGCGGCGCAATCAAGCAGCATAAAACAATAAATACTCAAAAATAAATATAATAAAGGTTTCATTGTCAAAACGTTTACTAAAAAATATATTCAATTATTGACAGTCCAAATATCACAATTTTATTTTAAAGTCCCAAAACAAAAAACCTAAACAAAAAGGTAAAATAAAACATCTTTTTCGTATTACAGAACATTGAATTTCCGTAACAGAAAAAGATGTTGAAAAAAAACAAGAAAGATGTTATAATAAAAAAGCTATTTTGTTTTGATTGTAACAACAGCATCTTTCAAACCGTCGGCTTTGGCGGTAAGAGTAATTGTACCTTTTTCGCCGCGTTTTGATTTTACGATACATAAAACTTTGCCGTTGAATGCAGAATGTTTGTTTCCTTGGAATTTCTCGTGAGAGTTTTGGTCGCCGTTGTCAAGTCCTGCGATTTCGCCCGCACCCGAAATTTCAAAATTAATCATGTTGCAAGCATCCGGCACCAAAGTTCCGTTGTCATCAGTAATATCGAAAGTTACGAAACTGAGATCTGCACCGTCAGCCAAGATTTCTGAACCGTCAACACTTGCAACAAGTTTTGATGCTGTTTCTGCGGTTTTTACTACGGCTGTTACTTCTTCGCCTTTGGAGTTTTTACCAACGGCTTTCAATTCACCTTTTTCAAAAGGTACATCCCACGAAATATGTAATTTATCATTTTCAAATGACTTTTTACCAAGCGATTTGCCATTTAAGAAAAGTTCTACTTCTTTGAGATTTGTATAAGCCCAAACTTCTATTGTTTCGCCTTGTTTCCAATTCCAATGAGGTAACAAATGTAAAACATCGATATCTTTTCGCCATAATGACTGATACAAATAGTAAACATCTTTCGGGAATCCTGCCAAGTCAATAATTCCGAAGAAAGAGCTTCTTGACGGCCAGCCATACGGAGTTGGTTCTCCGAGATAATCAAAACCTGTCCAAACGTATATACCTGAAACCCAAGGATATTTTTGGAATGCTTTTAAAGTTGTTTCGTGAGTAGAACCCCACGGCGCACGTGTATTGTCATAAGCTGAACATTTGTGGTCGGGAGTTTCAAACGGCAAATCCCAACGCGCAGGCCACAAATACTGAGTATCAGCCGGCATGATATAATTTCCTCGTGTCTGAAGCGCAGAAACAGCCTCAGTAATAATCAACGGTTTTGACGGATATTTCTGTTTGAATGCCTCGCCCCAATTGTAATCATGATAATTGAAACCGATGATATCCAATGCGTTGGCTTTAAACAAAAGGTTGAAAGGTTCGGTTTCGTTGTTTCCGGTTGTAACCGGTCGTGTAGGGTCAACAGATTTTACTAAGTCAACAAGTTTTTTGCATAATAATGAGTTTACATGCAAAGAATCCGAATTGCTGTCGCCTTTAGACAATTGAGCAGCAAAATTGAACATCAGATTTGCTTTTGCGATATCAAGAGTATCGGTATTGATATCAGACCATTGTTCCAATATCTCGTTACCGACCGACCAGATAATTACAGAAGGGTGATTGCGGTCACGTTTGATAAAATCGGTTAAATCTTTTTCGTGCCACTGAGCAAAATAACGTCCGTAGTCGTTAACCGTTTTTTTCTTAGCCCACATATCAAACGCCTCGTCCATAACGATAAATCCCATTGAATCGCAAAGGTTTAATAATTCTACTGCCGGAGGATTGTGAGAAGTACGGATAGAATTGCAACCCATTTCTTTGAGTATTCTAAGCTGACGTTTCAATGCCGTATGATTTACCGCAGTACCTAACGCACCTAAATCATGATGATTACAAACTCCGTTGATTCTTACAACTTTGCCATTGAGTTTGAATCCGTCGGTATTATCAAAAGAAAAATATCTGATACCGAATGTAGTTTTGTAATTATCAAGAAGTTTACCGTTTTTACTCAATGCAATTTCAGCAGAATAAATCTTCGGAGAATCGGGAGTCCAAAGCAAAGGATTGTTAACAGTAAGATTGTTGAAAGTTTTCAAGTTGTTAGCCGAAATATTATCGTTGAGTTTGGCAGCAACTGTTCCGTCAGGGTTAAAAACTTTGATATCAATATCGTATTCACCTTCGCCACTAATCTGAGTAGAAATTGTAACATTGGCAGAATTGTCTGTAATATCGGAAGTTGTAACAAAAGTCTCGGACTCGATAACATGTTCTTTGTTAACTTTTTTCAAGTAAACATTTCTGTAAATACCCGAACCCGAATACCAACGGGAATTAGGTTGGTCAGAATTGTCAACAGTAACAGAAATCAAATTGTCTTCTCCGAATTTCAGATATTCAGAGATGTCGTATTGAAAACTTACATAACCGTTAGGACGAAAACCAACTTTTTTGCCATTAACATAAACTGTTGATTGCCAATAAACACCATCAAAACAAACAAAGATTTGTTTAACAGAATCTTGAGCCGGAATTGTGAAATGTTTTCTGTAAACACCGTAACCTCCCGGCAACGCACCACCACCGGGTCCGCAAAGTGCTGTTTCAGAAAAATCCTGCTCAATAGACCAATCGTGAGGAAGATTAAGGACTCTCCAATTGCTGTCGTCATAGTCTCCGGTAACAGCATTAGAATCAGCTTGTAAAGAGAATTTCCAGTCGTAATTAAAATTTTCAGAAGTACGAACCGAAGTGTCAGAATTGCTGCAACCAACAACAAATGCCGCTGCAATCGGCAAAAATATTTTTAAATTTTTCATTGAATATAGATTTAGTAAAGTTCGTGGTAAAGATATATAATTTTCTAATAAGGCAAAAATATAAATGTACAAAATACCTATATTTTTAAATAATAAATTCAAACAACAAATTTTTATCCGAAAAACAGAAAAAGATTTTATCTTTGCACATGCACAAAAAAAATCATAACATTATGAAAAAGCTATTATCATTATTACTAACAATATCACTAATTCCGGCTATAACAAATGCGCAAATACTAAAAACCAAAGTTGCGCAAGGCGAGATAGAAGGGGAACTGCATAACGGCTTTGCGCTTTACAAAGCCATTCCATACGCAGAGCCACCGGTAGGAAACTTGCGATGGAAACCACCTGTAGACAAAGCTCCGTGGCAAGGCGTTTACAAAGCCAAAGATTGGGCAAACCGTCCGCCTCAACCTATAGACGAAAACGATCCAAACCCGATGCCATGCAGCGAAGATTGTTTGTATCTCAGCGTAGAGACTCCGGCAAAATCTGCCGACGACAAACTTCCGGTATTTGTAATGATTCACGGCGGAGGATTTCTAAACGGAACATACGCCGGCACAATGGATAGTTTTGTAAAAGAAGGAATTGTATATGTAAGCATAGAATATCGTTTAGGAGCATTCGGATTTATGTCGCTACCGGCATTAAGCAACGAATCAACACGCGGAACTTCAGGAAATTACGGATTGATGGATCAAATAAAAGCATTACAATGGGTACATGACAATATCTCTAATTTTGGCGGAGATCCGGAAAACGTAACAATAGCAGGACAATCGGCAGGCGGAATTTCAGTAAGCGTATTATGCGCTTCACCACTTTGCAAAGGACTTTTTAAAAACGCAATCTCAGAAAGCGGAGGATCATTTTGGCCGGTAGCAAACAAACGCGGCGGAAATACAGCGATTTGTACAGCAAAATCAGCAGAAAAAATCGGTCTTGAATTTCAGAAAAGCCTAAAAGCCAAAAGTTTGAAAGCATTGAGAAGACTTCCGTTCAAAAAAATAGCAGACAGTACACAATTGGAAGAGTTTTGGCCCGTAGTTGACGGATATGTAATAACCGACGATCAATACAAACTTTATGAAAAAGGCGATTACAACGATGTTAACATCTTGATTGGCAGCAATTCGGACGAAGGTTGGATAATGAGTTTTGATATTGATAAAGGAACATTTGAACAAAATATAAGAATGCATTACGGTTCGTACTCCGACAAATTGTTGAAATTGTATCCGATATCCAAAAGTTACACAACCAAATGCGCAATGGCAGATGTATTTAGAGACGGATCGTTTGCTTGGGGCACTTGGGCATGGGCAAATCTTCAGTCAAAAACCGGAAAATCAAACGTTTACCTTTATTACTTTGACCAAAAAAGCGATAACTCATTTATAAAATCACCAAGAGGAGCAAATCACGGCGACGAAATGGTTTTTATTTACGGTTGGAACATCGCACCTTTCAACGACATCGAAACCAAGATGTCTAATATCATGAAACAATATTGGATAAATTTCATAAAAACAGGAAATCCCAACGGCGATGGTTTGCCGCATTGGTCAAAATATCAGAAAGATACAGAAACAGTAATGATAATGCACAACGGATTTCACTTATCCAAAGTACCAAATCAAGAACAACTAAATTTCTTTGAAGAATTTTTTAAATCTAAAAGACAATAAACATCAAAAAAAATGCGGATTACAATTTGTTGTAATCCGCATTTTTTTGTACAAAATATTCAATCCTCAAAATTTCGTACCAATCTGACATTCAATAAAAACGCATTCTTAACACAATCTTGGTCGGGACAAATACAAGCAGGAGTCAACGACAAAAAACTGCCTTCATCGGAACTTGACCAATAACCGCCTTCAAAATTGTTGCAAAAAGGTAAAAACAATGCGCCGGAAGATTCCAATATCTCAAACTGATTTTTATTATAAACATTCATCTTGAAATTATCGTCAGAAACCGAATTCATATTGATTCTAAAATCAGTAACATTGAAAGCCACCGGATTAAGCGGGTTGAAAGTTACACCCGAAGGACAAATCCAATCATCGGGCAAAATAACAATACCGCGAACATTTTCAACAGTAGCAAAATTTACAAGCGAAGTAGCTTTAGCACGTTTTGTAAACAAATAAATCCATTCTCCGGTAGTAAGAGTACGCCAAACATTCGGGTTACCGCAATTGGAACCGGTTGAAATTACATTATGTCCCCAATCCGTAAACTTATCTGCAATATCTTTAGCATATCTGCCGACAGCAGGATTATTAGCAGATCCCCACGCAAAAAGATCAATACAACCGTCAAAATTATTTTGAGTAAAACTATTTGTTTCTCCTATGACATCATATTGACATTTTGCAAACTTCCATGTATGATTAGCAAAATTATATTGAAGGTTTCCGGAAGAAAATTTCACCTTTCGAGTGTCCGAAACCGAAAAAATTCCCACTAAAGTACCTTCTTCATCAAGTTGACATGAATAAAAGCCAACTGAAATTACAAACACTAATGATGTAATTATAAAAAACAAATTTCGCATTTTATTGGTAAAAAGTAAAACCTAATTAAGTAATTTTTTATGTAACAGCATAAAAAACCCCGCTAATTGCTTTGAATCAACGGGGCTGACATCTATTTAATTTACACTAATTACTATCAACATAACAATTTTGAGCAGAAAGCTTATCAAAAGATTCTGCATAACCGACAAATACATCTTTAAGAACAGCAACAAAAGAAGTATTCATCATAAAACAAGAAGAAAAATAGTTGTAGAATACTTTAATAACTTCACCCTTGATATCCACATCTCTCAAAACCAATCTCAAGAGACAAAGAGATAAAAAAGTCAAAAAAAGGGTCATCATATTACAAATATTGAAAACAAAAAAGTATTATAAAACCAAATTTCTCTCATGGCAAAGATAGTGTAAAACGGTAGGAAGTCATAAGAAAAATATATTCAGAATGTAACAAAATCATACGAGTTTGTAACAAAATAGGGTAAAAAAAGCGCGATAGATAAAACAAAACCCCTAATTAATGTAAAAGTAACAACAAAAAACGCTTCAACAACAATATCTTTCAAAGTCTGATCATGGCAATTGCCCAAAGTATTTTTTATAATATCAACATACAAGAATTTTACTTGTACAGGTCGGTTGACAAATACTTAGTTGCAGATATCACCGATACGGTAACTGTAAAAAAAATTTCTGCCCATGATGCTATTTATGCGTTTTTTTGTGCTACATTTGCATCCGTATTTCACATTGTATTAGCAGGTTAGCACTCATTAATGTGAAATATTTGTAACAGCAAAATAATTTTAACTATTTAGTTTTCAAAATTTTCCCGACGTCGACCGCACCATTCCGTTTGCTTGCAGTGCTACGCTTGCATACAATTACATCGACCTGCAACTCGAAAACCGTACCAACATCACTTTCAAAATCAATCTTTGACTCGATGATGAATTTCTACACGACAAACTTTCTGCCGACCATCCGTCCGAAAACAATTATGAAATCATAGAAACCGACCAACGTTTTGAACTTCAGTGGCGGGGCGGCTACACGCGTCACAACCGAATTATAAAACGTGTTACCAACCTCCAAACCGACGAACAATACGATGAACTCGTTTCGGAAAACAATGTATAACCCGATATTGAAGGAGTGATGTTTTTTATAAGTTAAATCAAATTTTGAATAATTTTTTCTTTGTTTTTTATAAATTAAGTATTTTTACAGCGGTATTTAATCAAAAATCTTATTAAGATGAAACTAATCAATTTTTTAACTGCTACAGTTACAGCTGTTTTTTTATACAGTCAAGCATGTGCTCAAGAGCCGGCTAAACAGATTGAACTTTTCAAAGGTTCGATTCCCGGTGCAATCGGAAATCCTAAACCCGATAAGCCGGATTCAAATCAAAATCAACATTGGATTACAAAAGTTTCCACGCCGTCGCTCACTTATTATCCTGCCGAAAATGCGAAAACTGCTATCGTGGTTTGTCCCGGTGGAGGTTATGCCGGACTTACTTATATGTATGAAGGTGTTGAAACAGCTAAATGGTTGAGTTCTAAAGGGATTGCGGCTTTCGTGCTGAAATATCGTCTTCCGAGTGACAAAACCATGAAAGACAGGAAAAACGGACCGTTGCAAGATGTTCAACAAGCGATTCGTTATGTGAGAGCCAATGCCGCTGAATATGGAATCAATCCAACACAAATTGGAGTAATCGGTTTTTCTGCGGGCGGACATCTCGCTTCGTTGGTTTCTACACATTACAATGATGAAGTTTACAAATCAGAATATAAAGTAAGTGCGCGACCCGATTTTTCTATTTTGATTTACCCTGTGATAACTTTGGATACCACTTACACTCATGCGGGTACAAGAGAAGCTCTTATTGGGAAAAATGCGAACCGAGAGTTAACAGACAGATATTCAAGCGATAAACAAGTTACAAAAGATACTCCGCCGGCTTTTTTGGTTCATGCACTTGACGATAATCTTGTACCTTATATCAATAGTATTATGTATGTTGATGCTTTACGTAAAAATGGTGTTCAGTGTGAACTACATCTTTATGCCGCCGGCGATCACGGACTTAGGGTAAAATCTCCGGAAGATACACAATCGTTTTGGCGCGATGCCTGCGAAAAATGGCTTAGAATGAATAAATGGTTAAAATAAAAACTTGTAAAAAATGGCGGACTCGTTTGGCAGAATCCGCCTGTTTTTTTATTTTTTAACTACAATTTCTTCAACATTTTTTCTTGTGAAATGTCTTGGACCGGGTTGAGCATTTTCTGCGGGATAGCCAATCGGGAAAATCGCAATTAAATCATAATCAGACATTTCCGGATAAAGTGTTTTGAGCTGAGGCGCGTCAAATTTTCCAACCCAAGTTGTAGCAAGTCCAAGGTCATGAATCGCCAGCATGATATGTGTAGCAACAATTGAAGCGTCTACATCGGCGATATTTCTGTTGTCAAAACTTCGTACCCAAGCCTCAGAAGGGTTACCGCCAACAACAAGAAAAAGTCCCGCGCCAAAAGTATATGTCGTTACTTTTTTGACATTTTCTACAGCCTCGTTACTTTGCATAAGCCACAGTTTAAACGGTTGTTTGTTAACACCTGTAGGCGCAAAGTTCGCGCATTCAATTATTTTGTCTATTTTTTCTTGCTCAACAGGTTTGTCAGTAAGCATTCTGCATGAGTAACGCTCTTTTGTAAGTTGTAAAAATTCCATAAGTCATTTATTTATTGTTTGTGATTTTTAGTAATTTGTAATGAATGCAAATTTAATGATTCGACTTGAAAACGCAAAAAAGTAACAAAAAATTTGGTCGGATTAGTAAATATGAAAAGATGTTGAAAAACAAAAAAAGTGCAATCTCAGAAAAACGAAACTGCACTTTTGTAAAAATAAAATAAATTGTCGGATTTATTTCTTCGTAAGTGTAAATTCAACAACGACTTTTTGTTTTGCATCTTCTTCTGCATCTTCTTCTGTGTATCCTGCAGCTACAAGAAGTGCTGCCAACCCTTCTATTTCTTCATCGCTGAGATTTGCTTCTTTGAGAGCAGCATCCATAAATTCTTCCATTGTAGTGTAGATGTAGAATTCCAATTTATTATTTGCCGCAATAAAGCCGCCACCGTAACTTTTGGTTTCGCCTTCGAGGTGATAGCCGGAATAATTTGTAAAGCTTACCTCGTTAACTGTTGTGGATTCTACATCAAAAATAAAGCCGTTAGAAGCTTCTCTGATGTTGTTCAAAACCCATTGATCACCGTCTGAGCCGTCTTCTTTTACGATAAGTTTGTTACCGTCGGTTTTTGAAACTGTTGCTGTACCTTTTACTTGAAAATCACTTTCATTAAAGGTAATACCAAGTGCTTCTCCAAGTTCAGCGAGTTCTGATGCAAAAGGAACTAATTTTCCTTCATTTTCTACGTAAATTGACATAGTACCGGAATAATTACCGACAGCTTGGTCTCTTACATCCGAATCATCGTCGTCATCACTGCTACATGCTGTAAAAGCCAATGTAGTTGCCATAAGTAACATGGCAAACATAAATCTAATTTGTTTCATTTTGGTTGTGTATTAAATTGTTAACTAAAAAAATTAATTTCGAGTTCCCCAATCAATAGCAAAGTTTACCATAATCGCTCCGGTGTTGATTGTTTCTTATTTAAATTTTATGACTGATGCCTTATCCACACCACCAGTCGAAAAAGTTAAAATTACGCCGGATGCACTTGGTTGGTCTTTGACAGCTTTTCTAACTAATTTGTCTCTAATAGCTTGATATTGAGATGACCATGCCATAACATTTGATTCACGGTCAACTATTTCATATTCATTGATAGGTTCACAATCTGTAAAAATATATAATCCGTTTACTTTGTTTGCGCGTGCTAATGCAAGTTTTTCTTTATCTTGACCTTCTTTGAATTTAATTACGATTGCACGGTCGGTCAGTGCTTCCTTGTGCCATGCTTCTTACAACAGCGTCGCAATCAGAATGCTCTTTAACTGCTTTTTTGATTAATTTATTCCTTATTTCATTAAATTGACCAGACCATGACATGTTTGATTTTACACGGTCAATAATTTCGTAATCGGAGATTGGTTCATTGTCACAAAAAGCAAAGATTCCATTGTTTTTTTTGAACACGAGCTATGCTTTTATCATTTTGCTGTGCAAATGAATTGATGCAAAAAGAAAGCATAATAGCCAGTAGAGTAAAATAGTTAATTTTCATTATTTTATAATTTAAGTTGTTAATAATTTATCGATATGCAATATTATAGCTCTTTTTTATACTAACAAAAAGTTTAATCCCCGTTTTTCTGTATGAAATTCTCCAAAATTTTGGATACTATTGGTTGTTTAGTTCTTCAGAAAGGTCTTTGAAAAAATCATGACTTAATACTTTGCAGATTACTTTTAGAAGTTCGGTATCAATGGTATTGTTATTAAAAATATTGTAACATGTTGAATCAGAACGGTTGATACTTTTTGCAAACCATACTTTAGTTCGCCCTTGACGCTCCAATTCTTCTTTTATCATTTGTCCGATAGTTTTCTTCATGGGTTGTAAATTATCCGTCCGATTGGATTCCGAAATCAGACCACATAAAAAAGGCGTGGAATCCATATTCTGCCCGCTCCACGCACTGAGGTCTTCGCTACCTAAACATGTAGAAACAGGGCAGCGAATCCTCACGCCGTAAGTATAGTCAAGGCACATCAATCCGTTGATGAACCATCAATACATACCCACGGACGGTTATCGCTGCTGTTGTTTCTGACATGTTTTTTTGAAAGTTGCGAAGTTTCAGTGCGTCAAAAACTAAGCGTAAATAATCGCCTTCTAAAATAATATATGTAAAACCCTCCACCTCATTTGCGCAGAGGATTCTGTGGCAAATATATAAAAAAAAATTTATTCACGATATTTTTTATCTTTTAATATGATTTTTTTACTGTATTTTCATTTATCTCCGAATTAAAAAGATAAAACGAAACTGAAGCATAGTAGAAATTTAGTAATCAAACAAAAAAGATAAAGGATTTTACAAAATAATCAAACAACGAAAAAAGCGAAACCATTATTTCTAACGATTTCGCTTTGTAAAAGGTGGCGGTTACCTACTCTCCCAGTTCGTATCTCAGTACCATCGGCGCAAGCGAGCTTAACTTCTCTGTTCGGAATGGGAAGAGGTGGAACCTCGCC
>JAFXZT010000085.1 GCA_017541145.1 Bacteroidales bacterium
CAATTTGAACACCTTTTTACCGTCGGGCAGCATCGCCGCATATTCGTTGTTATTCATCTGAATAGACACGACTTTTGTTTTCAAGATGTTGCCAATCAACACCTTTGCTACCTTCTCGTCTTGCATTATATATTTGAAGACGGTGTCGTATATTGGATTTACTACGTGTGCCATATCGTTAAAATGCGTTTTAAGATTTGGTGCAAATATAACAATGTCTGAGGATAAAAACAAGAAAAACAGTACGAAATCGGAGGGTGATGTTACGAAAATAATTTATTTTTTATGATTAGAATTTTCTACTTTTGCGAAAAAAAATATTATAAATAGATTTTGCTTATGGTAACGTTAGAAATGCTTGCTGAGTGTCTTGATAGTATCGGTCTTCAATTTATGGCGACAATCGGTTTAGACGGAAAACCCAAGGTGCGTCCAATGCAATATATGGTAATTTATGATAATAAACTGTGGTTTTGTACTAATAGTAAAAAACTAATTTTTAGTGAGTTACAACAGAACCCGAATTTGGAACTTTGCGGTTCTAAACTTGAAAAAGATCCGATGCTTTCTCAATGGATAAGGTTTAGTGCTGAGGCGGTTTTTGAAGATAATTCAGTTGTAAAACAGATGATTATCGAGAAAAGCAGTATTGTAAACCAACTTTACAAGGATGACGTTGACAATCCTATTTTCAAGGTGTTTTATCTGAAAAATATCAAAGGTTCAATGAATAATAATCTTGGTCATGTAACAGGTCTTAAAGATAAAGACGGTTTTCAAAAACCTTTGGATTTTGAATTCTAATTTTTTTATTTTATTTGTAAAATTTTAATCATGAATATAATTAAGTCTAAAAATATTAATTCTTTGTGTAGCATCGTTGTTGCTGTGTTGATAGTTTTGTCGGCATCGAGTGGCGGTTCGTCAACTAATAATTCTCAGTCAATTACGAATGAAGATATTGAGGTAAAAAATACAGTAATTAATCACGATTCTAAGCCCGTTGATACGTCAGCTGAATATTTTGCTTATTTGGTATATAAACAAATTTGTCCCGATTCTACTGTAACTGCACCGGCTGTTGGACGTGATGAAGAAGATAAACACACATTTATTCGGAAGTCCGAAGTTGATGAAGAAACTGTAATTGTAGAGAGTGTTACTTGTTTACCCAAAAACGGTGGCGGATATGTTGCATTTTATGGTGTAGAGGAGGAATCGATTGTTGGAGATGGCGGAATTGACTACATGTTGTTTAAGGCGTACACATATATAGATGGCAAAGTTGTAGAAGATAAAGAAATTTTACCAAAACCTTCATTTGATGATTTTTGTAATGTAGAGCCTTTGTGGTTTTACAAACCCGATGACCCTGATTTTACAAATGCCAAAAAAAGATTTAACCCAAATTATGTTTATTACATAATATCTAATGACGGAATTTTAAAAACTTTTATTACAGGAGAATATTCAAGTGATTTTGCTTTATCTTTTAAATTCAACGGTGATACATTTCATTCTATTGAATCTGATGATTTAGAATTGGGTTTTATTAATGAAAATGGTTTAGGTGAAATTCGTTTGGGAGATATTCCGCCTAATAAATTGCCTGGGTTTGACATCAATACTGTGGGGCATACGATGTTTTATAACCACAATGGCAAAAAAGAGTTTAAGATTTCGCTCTCTGACGACGGCAAAATTGACACTATAACAGTTTATAGTTTGACTTATTGTTATAAATATTGGTTCGCCGGTGGGTTCAATTCATTAGGTGTAGGAAGTGTATTGGATTCTGAAGTAGCGGATAATCTTTATAATTATGTGCATGATGGGAATCATTCTTATATCAAAAACAATGGCTCTATAATTGAATTTTATTGCGGACGTGACAATGAAATTCAGTTTATTAAAATTTATAAGGACAAAACCGAAGTAAATAAGCAAATTTGGCATTTGTTGATTAAGGAACATAAAAGGGAGGGCGATAACAATCCGCTACTAAATTACGATGACCGTGAGGATTCTGAGTATGAGGATAATAAGACCGAGGACGGAGTTAATATTTACAATCCGGGGGCGGAGTCTTCTTATGTGCATGTCTTTAAATCTTTTCCACTTATAGACGGCTCTGTTAAGGTTTACGAATATGTGGCGTGGCTAAAAGGTAACAATCCGAATGAAGCTGATGACGAGGCAACTCCAACATCGTTCAATTTTTATAGTTATGTTTTTGATGAGATTAGAAATGGTACACTTATGCGAGTAACCCTCGAACCCGAAATTGCGGCGGCTGTAGCCAAAGTAGAAAACATCTACACTTCTTCTCCCGCAATTTTTACCGAGAACAACGGACTCAAAATTGATAACGATATGTTCATCTGGAACGGTAAAAGATTTGTAAAACAAGAATAACTTTTTTTAGTTATCAGGACAACAATATTCTCCGTTAATTTTTTCCGGTTCAAAATGTATCGAAATATGCGTGCTTTTTCCGAACTCTTGTTTTAATTTGTGTTCGATGTTAGTAGCATGACAATGAGCATGATAAAGCGATATATTTGCCGGAAGTCTGAAGTGCATTTCTATTGCGATACGGTTGCCTATTCTGCGAGTTTTTAGTCCGTGAACATCGCTTACTTCGGGCTCTGATTCTGCGATTTTTACAATACGGTCTTCAATTTCCAGCGGCAGACTTTGCTCCAAAAGTTCTCCAAAAGATTGTTTGATTAAATCGTAAGCGGTTTTGATTATAAAAATGCTTACCAGCGCCGCAGCAATCGGATCAAAAACTGTCCATTTGTTGCCCAAGAAAAAAGCCATTCCCACGCCCGCCGCCGTTGCAACGGACGACAACGAGTCTGTCCTATGATGCCATGCGTTTGCAATAACAACTTGTGAATCAACTTCTTTGCCGACTTTTACCGTAAATCTGTATGCCCATTCTTTCAGCGCAATACTTAGGATTGCAACTATAAAAGCTACAATTCCGGGGACAGGTAAAATTTCGCCTTTTACAACGTTGTAAATTTTAGAAATGCCGTTGTAAAACAGCAAAGCACCTACAAAAAACAGTAAAATACCGATAAATGCAGTTGCGAGAGTTTCGTATTTTCCGTGTCCGTAGTCGTGGTCGGAATCTTGTGGTTTTGAACTTAATTTTACGAACGCAACAACCACAAAATCAGTTATAAAATCCGACAAAGAATGTACAGCATCGGCAATCATCGCCGCCGAACTTCCTATAATTCCTGCTGCAAATTTTGCTACCACCAAAAACATGTTTACCGCACTGCCTTTGAGTGTTACGCGGTAAATTTTCTTTTCACGGTCAGATTGTTCCATGATAAAATGATTTAGAATTGATGTCGCAAAGATAAATTATTTTATGAAAATGAGTGGCTATTTTTTTTGAACATCATTTTTTTGTAACTTTTCATGAAAATATTTAAGTTTGCTGAAAATAAATTATCTTTACAAATGAACGTAGAAAAATTTAGAGAATATTGTCTTTCGTTACCGTATGTTACAGAGGATTTTCCTTTTGATGAGGATCTTCTTACGTTTAGAATTTGTAACAAGATTTTTGCCTGTATTTCAATGACAGTCAACGATATTGCAACTATGAAATGTGATCCCGAAAAGGCTTTGGAACTTCGTGCCGAGTATTCTGCGATAGAAGGAGCGTTCCATTGGAACAAAAAATATTGGAACCAAATCCGTTTCAATGAGGATGTTAGTGACAGTTTGATATTTGAACTTGTAAAACATTCTTACGACGAGGTTTGGAAAAAAATTCCGAAGAAAACGAAAGACGAATTATTGAAAAATGTATTATAATCAGCTGAATCTTATAAAAAAAGTAAGATTCAGCTGATTGTTGATAGCGTTTTGATAGGAAGTTAAAAAAATATTGTTGTCCCAAAAAAAAGAAACGCCTTTCGTATATTCCAAATAATTGTGTAGTCTATTATTTTTTTTTACGCGAAAAGTATATAGAGAAAAGATGATTTTTTTTGTTGATTGTTAACATCGCAAAGTATCTACGTTAAAATGCGAGTTACGAAATAATTTTGTTTTTTTAAATTTTTTTCTAAAGTTTAAATAATTTGAAACCTTTTTTTGAGTTTGTCGTTTAATTTAAATAAATTAGTGTTAAATCATATTAAATAGAGTTAAAGTACTAAATAGTATTGAATTGCACAGAAAATATATATAATAACAACTTAATAATTTAATTTATTATGGAGAACAAAACAACCTATTTTTCTCATTTTTGCGTGCCAATCTATGAGAAATATCTAAAAATTTTGGTTTTCCTATCGCTATTTCTGATAGCAATAGGAAATCAAACGGCAATGGCACACCGAATAACAGAATCTCTTCGGAATGGTTACGAAAACCATTTGGATCAAGGTTATATAAAATTTAGATTCGACTATTATGATCAAGACGGTAGAGATGATTATCTTGATTATGTTACTTTATCGTTAAATATAGGAGGACGTAATCTTGGAGCGGTTCTTTATTTTGGTACTGATGATCAAAAAAATGATGATAATATGTGGATAGATCAACGTATTGAAAATCCCTCTATTATATGCAAAGCTTATGGAATAGAAAAAAATGGTAATATAAAATTTTTTAATGGTAGATTCGTTTACAATACAGTTGGAGATTGGTCAACCTCTACTGTATATGTGTATTTTTCTCCTGATATACTCATGAACTATCAAGGACAGTCGTTTAGTTTTTCAGGGCACGTTAAAGTTGCTAAGAATGCTCGTAATGACACACATGAAGATGTAACCATAAATGGAGGAAATTTCCCAAGGTTTAGTGTGCCTACCATTACTTCAAAATTAAGTTCTAAGCCGGGTTTTTATGAGGTATCAGTATCGAATTCAGGTGCTTCTAATAGTTGTTATTTTGACTATTCTGGTGAAGTTGCAGCAGAAGAAACCCCTTTTTATGTTAAACCAGCTCTCGAACAAGCAAAATCGAATGTAAATTTTGATGCAACAAAACCAATAGAAAATGGTAATGTACCTTATTATTTTACATATAGAACTTATAAGTTGGTAAAAAATCCTAATTACATAGCCCCGATAGAAGGAGACAACGACGATAACCATAACGAGAGTGAATCAACAGAGGGAGATAACTCAGATGCCACTAACAACGATGAACCAACAGAGGGCAACAACCCTGAAGACCCTAACAACGATGAACCAACAGAGGGCGACAATCCCGATGACACCGACCCAAGCGCAGATGTTAATGTTTTTGGTACAGTTGAACTATGTTATGATTATAAAAAATGGGATAATATATCTATTGACGAAATTGAAAACGAGGATAAGTTGTTAGAATATATTAATGAGCGTTTTTCTGACGATGAGGTATATCGTAACCCTGACTATAATAAAGATTCTCCTATGAATACTGCTACAAAATATTTGGTTGTAAGAGAGTATAAGCCAATTGATGTAGTAGAAAATACTTATTTTAACCCTAAAAGCCCTGTCGCTTTTGGAAATTGTCCCTACAAATATGAAATAGATGAACCTATTATGATAACAACTTATTCTACATCGGGTAGTATGAGTCGTTATAATGGCAAACAAGGAACTATACAATTTCATATTGGTAATGCTCCTAAAACGTTGTATATTAAATATTATTATGTTGTATCAGAGTATCAAACGTGCGTTAAAACTTATCAACATGTATTACAAGCATATCAATTTCCTGAACCCAAAAATGTTACATTTGAAAATTTAGAGAACGGAGCTACTAAAATATCTTGGACAATCGATACTCATCCTAATGAACAAATAACGGGTGATGGTTTTGAAGTAATTCGCTCACTGGATAATACTTTTCTTTCTTATGATCAAGTTGCTGATCCTAAGAACGTATTAAAATTTGATCCAAACAAAAATACTTATTCTATTGTGGACCAAACTGGAAAATTAAATATTAATGGTCCGATTTATTATAGAATTAGACGTACCGAAACAAGCAAGACTTGGCAATGGGATTTATATACGGAAGTTAGTCATTATAAATCTATGAAACATGCTAATGTAATAAATGGTTTAGTAGAATTTAATTACAATCCCAATAAAATAAATGGTGTTAAATTAACCATTAATCTTGATTCTAAAGATAATTATCAAGATAAGGAAGAAGCAAATTCTTTGGTATTAACAGAGAATTCTAAAATCGTGGTTATTAGAAAAAATATAACAAAATCAACAGAACAAAAATTTGAAATTCCTATCAAAAGAGACGATTATGATAATTGGATATTGTCTTATGAATATGAGGAGTTAATAACAAAAGCATGTAATGAATTTGAATATTGGGCATATGTAAGTCCAGGAAGTAAAAATTATTCTGTATTTAACCCAGTTGTTTTAGATTTACAGCCTGATTTAGATAAAATAGTGGCTATTGAAAGTGGAAATATAGAAAATTTGGAAGTTTCTACTGGTTATTATAGTGATAGAGTAGACCTAAGATGGGATGTTGTAAATGGAGCATTAGATAGTTATTCAATAGAGCGTAAAGAGTTTGGTCAGCCTGACGAAAAATATAATTTGATAGAAAACGTAGAAGGTGCGCCATCGGCATCCAAGGTTCTTTATAGTGATCAAAATGCACTAATTGGGAAAATATACAGTTATCGAGTTACAGGAAAAGCAGGTTGTGCAAGCCAAATTGTAGAAACCGCACCATTAACCTCTTATGGTTTCCGCACTCAAACAGGTGATTTCTTTGGTCAAGTAACATTTGAAAATAATCAAGGTGAAGATTCGGTAGAAATCAGAGTTGAAACCAAAGATTATATTCCAAGTTCTGCTTTGGCATTAGAAACCACACAAACTGCCAAAATCAACAATAATGAGTTTTTGAATGATGTAACTAAAGAATTTACATTCCAAGCATGGGTAAAACCAACTTCAGAAGGTAAAATTTTTGAAAAATCCGGAATGTATTCAATTGAATATATTGGCGGTAAAATTAAATTTACTGCGGGTAATAAAACTATTCTATCGGAATCAGACATCAATACATCGAAATTTACACATATAACAGCAGGTGTAAATAAGGATAGTTTGTTTATCTTTATAAATGGTGATTGGGACAATTCGTTAAAAGAAAGAGCGACGATTACTTCAAATAATAATCAAAGCGAATTTGGTGAAAATTTTGCAGGTTATATAGATGAGGTTAGAATTTTTAGCCGCAGTTTAAGTCAAAACGAAATTGCTTCTGATTATAATAGATATATCTTAGGAGATAAAGAAAATTTAATACTTTACTACAATTTTAATTATTGTTTTGATGATAAAGTATTTGATATGTCTTATCTTGGTAGTGATTACAACAAAAATGATGCAACAACCACAGGTATTTTTACATCAGAACAAACACCTACACAAAATCAATTGTGGTACAAAGCAATTACTGATAATACAGGACACTATTCTTTGAGAGGTGTTCCTTTTATCGGAAACGGTACAGCGTATACTTTGATTCCGAGAAAAGGTACTCACGAATTTAGCCCGACAAACGAAGTAAGGTATTTAAGTGAAAATTCTACAAATTATACCATCAATTTTGTTGACAAATCAAGTTTTGAAGTTAGCGGAACTGTTGTATATTATGGAGGTACAACACCTGTAAAAGGCGTATCCTTCAAAGTTGACGGTGCTCTTGCTATGGATAAATATGGTATGGCTATTACAACAGATGAAAATGGACAATTTAAGATAAATGTACCTGTTGGAGTTCACGAAGTAAAATGTTATATGAATGGACATACCTTTGCAAATGAAGGAAGATTTATTGATAGCAAAGGCAACGATTTAAATTATCAAGATATTCTATCTGGTTTAAAACTTCACGATAGTACATTTGTTAAATATGTAGGTAGAATATGTGGAGGTAGTATTCAATCAGAGTTACCTGTTGGATTCTCATTAAGTAAAAATAATCTATCGGACGAATTGACAATAACACTCACATGTCTTGCAACCGAAGGCAAAGATTATAATTTGACAAATGATAAATACGAAAAAATATATCCTCATTTTGTGAAAGAAAATTCAACAAAAGTTGAATACGACACAAAAACTGTAAAAATTTATCCTGATAAACAAACGGGTGAATTTGTTGCATATCTCTTGCCTGAAGAGTATAAGCTAAATATTTATGCAGGAACTTGTCATAACGCAGACCAAATAGAAGGTAATAATAGCATATTAAATCTAAAAGGTAGCGTTATATTGATGATACCTGAAGTATCAGAAGAAAATGATACTGTAATGTATAATCAAAAACAAGTATTTACGCTAAGATATACTCCTCAAATAGAAGTACTCCAAAGTAATTTCTTAGGAAAAGCACAATACAAATATTTTGGTGAAGAAAAAGTAAGTTTCAATAATTTTGAAGGCAATATGGTAGAATCTGTTGTATGGTCTGAAGACAAAGGCTATACATTTGATTATCCAGTATTTGAATCATTAAATACTTATTATTTTACAGTTAATGCTTTTGAAGAATACAGACATTGCGAAAATAGTGATATTTTTGAAAGAGTACCAACATCAGACGCAAAAGTTACTTTCACCAACCAATTAGCTGCAACAGGATTGTCAGAAGATCAAATGAAAGACTATCCATCTACAATTGAATTAGACACTATGGGTTTTGGATTGTACGCATTTAAATGTGGCGAACCAGAATTAACAAGTGGTTTAAAAACTATTTCTGCAAAATTTGTATATGGAAATTCGAATACATCAATCAATTGGGATAATCCTCTCGGTAATCCTGCTGGACAAGCATACGTTTTAGGTTCACATGTTAATGGTGCCGATTTTGTAACCGCTGGTCCTATTGATTTGATTGCAATATTAAGAGATCCTCCAGGTACTAATTCTTATTCTTACATAGAGAAAGGAACAACAATTACAAAAAATAAACAGTTAACAGTTAGTGTTATAAACGAAGGTGATGATTTAATGGGTGTTGGTACTCGTACTAGAACATCATCTGTGAATACTGCAGGAACTCCTGCGACTCAAACTGGTACTGTTACAGAATTAACTGATGAAGAAAATAAGAATAAACATGGTTTATACCATAAAGAAGAATTTCATAACGATTATACATGGAGTAAAAGTGTAACACTTACAACTCGTTATCAAACAAGCGATTCCCCTGATATGGTAGGAGCAGATGCCGATTTGTTTATAGGTAATTCAACAAATGTAGGAGTTGGTACTACTAATGATGTAGTTATTATCCCAAGAGATGAATATGAACAAATAAAATCAAGCGTAATTAAGACATACAAAGTAACCGATGATTACGCGATGATACAACAAGAGGGAATAAATCTTGAATCAAGTTTTGGAACCGTGTTTGCCTACTCTCGTCGTCATATTGCCGAAGTTGTTATTCCTCAATTAGAAGAAATAAGAAATAATATTCTTATCGAATCGTATGGAAAATCAAAAGAGCAACTACAAACTTTGGCTAATAGTAGTAAAAAGGCTTATTATTATTCAACAGTAGCCCCAGAAGATGAAACATTTGGCACAGATGAAACTTATCAACAAATTTTACCTAATGACAAAAAACAATATGTTGATACAATAAAATCTTTGAATCAGTCGATAGACCGTTGGTTATCAGCACTTGAAAGAAACGACAAAGAAAAAATTCAAGCTAACAATTTAGTAAAGAATTTTTCTTTTGAAGGAGGAGGTTCTAATGTAGAATATTCTATGGAAACAGGAGTTGGCAGTACAGAAAACTTCTATTTTACAATTGCACTTGGATATTCAAATGATATTGAATCAGATGGTACATTTATGGGTGTAAAAAGAGAATTTCATATTCAAGAAAAAGCGTTTACTGAAGATGGATATAATTGGACTTATGACGAACAAAAAACAAATACTATAGGTTTTGTATTGGTCGACGAAAATCCTGACGACTATTTTAGCGTAGATGTTTTCCACAAATATGCTGACACTGAAGAAAAAGAAAAAGAAAACAAAGATCAAGATAGTTTCGATGAAGATGAAGTAGTTGACGAACTAAAAGGTACTGGCAGTACATTTGAAACCTTTATTTTCCGTACACGTGGTGGTGTTTCTTCTTGTCCATACGAAGGCGAAACGAAAGCCGACTATTGGAAAGGACATGAAAATGTTGTTATCGACCAAGCCACCAAACGATTGGAAGTGCCACAAATCAGTATTGTTGACGGTAATTTCCGTGAATATGTTCCAAGTGGAGATAAAGCAAGTTTTAAACTATCTATGAAAAACAACTCTGAAGCTCATAAAGACGTCTATTTTTATGTGATGATTGACGAAACGAGCAATCCGGATGGAGCAATATTGGCTATTGACGGAACAACAATTGGTGGTCAAAAACTTCAATATTTGGTTCCTGCAGGCGAAGAGGTATTTAAAACTCTTACTGTAGAAAAAGGTACTGCGTTGAATTATGATGATCTGAAACTGATTATGTTAAGTCAGTGTCAAGATGACATCGCGGATACTGTTTCTTTTACTGTACATTTTACTCCAACTTGTACAAATGTGGAACTTTACGAGCCCGAACAAGGTTGGAAATATAATACAGAATTAGACAAAGCCTTTGATGTTGCATCAAATGATACATCATACTTCAAAACAATTTTGATTGATGGTTTTGATGTAAATTATACAGATTTTGAACATATCGAACTTCAATACAAGGCAGGCAGCGAATCTAAGAATTGGACAACACTTATATCGTTCTATGCTGATGAAGAACTTTGTCAACAGCAAAAAGAAAATGGTTTGAATGTCGCTTTGGTAAAGGATAATCTTACATCTATAGGGCGTTTAAAATATGATTGGTTCTTCAATGCTTCCGACAATCTTTATGATGTAAGAGCGGTTTCGGTTTGTAAAATCAATAATGAACCTGTTTACACATATTCGGAAATCGCATCGGGTGTCAAAGATATGTATCGTCCGAGATTATTCGGCAATGCAGAACCTGCTGACGGAGTTTTAGATCCTAACGATGTAATCAAAGTATCTTTCAATGAAAGCATTTTGGGCGGTTACCTGACACAAAATTCATTCTCTGTAACGGGCATAAGAAACGGAGCTCAAACAAATCATTCAACTGCAATTGAACTTGACGGAAAAACTTCTTATATGGAAACCGAATTTGATAGGAATCTCAAGTCAAAAGGTTTCACAATCGAAACTTGGTTCAACAAATACCAGAATCAAAACGGAGTAATTTTCTCTCATGGTGTAATTGGTAATCAGTTGGAACTTAAATTGAACGAAAACAATACTCTTACATTGTCGATAAATGGTAGCGATTATACATCTAAAACATTGCTTGATAACGGTAAAGCAATATACAACGACAACTGGTATCATGTTGCCTTAGTACAAAGCGAAGATGGATTTGCAACCGTTTACTTTAATTTTGAACCCGTTATTACAAACGAATACGTTGGCGAATACACCTCTAACGGTAAATTTGTAGTAGGTTCAGCGTTAAATCATGGCAATAATTTTAATGGTGCTATCGACAATGCCCGTATTTGGACAACAAAACTAACAAGCGGACAATTACAAATCAATAGCAATGTACAATTATCCGGTTCTGAAAGCGGACTTTTGGATTATTACCCAATGGACGAAGGTCGTGGCAATTCAACCTCCGACAGAGCACGTAGCGTAGATTTGCATTTGAATAATTGTCAATGGGTTCTTCCTAAAGGATATGCCGTAGAATTTAACGGAAATGGCTATTTAGAATTACCTGCAGGAGCGGCTGTTACAACTGAAGACAATGATTTTACATTGGAATTTTGGTTTAAAACAACCTCTCAAAACGGAACTATCATAGGCAACGGATTAGGTGATGGTACCGACTTCGGTGGTAGCAATGGTTTGTTTAATATTGGTTTTGAAAATAATACTCTTACTATCAACCATAACGGATTTAAACATCAAGTTCCTGGTACATACAACGACGGTGCTTGGCATCAAATGGTGTATACTTTAAGCCGTAGCAATGGTAGAGCATATATTTATATGGACGCAAAACTTCAATCATACTTTGAAAGTGATAATGTTGATGGTTTGCAATATGATAAACTATATGCTGGTGCAAGAGTTTACCAAAAGAACACAATAACAGAATCTGATGATTTCCAAATAGATAACTATATAGTTGGTGCGATTGACGAAATCAAAGTGTGGAAATTATACAAACCTCAAACGATGGTAGAAAAAGCACTCAACGAAAAAAATCTTGGAAACGAAATTGGACTTCAATTGTATTATCCGTTTGAGTATTACTTTACTAACAATATCGGATTAGAAGAGTTGGGAGAATATAGTTTAGACAAAACTACTGTTAATAAAATCGACAAATATAATCTAACATTTGTTAATTCTTCGTTTACCTCTGATCATGCACCACTAAAAGATGCAGGAAGCGTTAGCCAATTAAATTACACGTATGTTTACTCAGATGATGCAATTGTTATTAATCTAACAGAGCCTGCTGATAGAATCGAAAATACAATAGTTACGTTTACTGTTCAAAATGTGTACGACCTAAATGGCAACAAAATGCTTTCGCCTATCACTTGGACTGCATATATCAATAAAAACCAACTTGTATGGGATGAAGATTTAGTAGAATTAGAAAAAGGACTCAAAGAACCTTTGGAATACAAAACTTCATTCTCTAACAAAGGTGGAAGTATTATCAACTATCAAATTAGTAATCTACCTTCTTGGATGAAAGTTGCTGAGACAACAGGTACAATTAATCCAGTTTCTACACAAAATATTACATTTGTTGTGGATCAAAATCTTGGAACAGGTGTTTACGACCAAGATATTTATCTTACTAATTTGGATACCAAAGTAACTGATATTCTCTCGTTTAACATCACAGTAAATGGCGACAAACCAGAATGGAAAGTGAATCCTTCAGATTATCAGTATAATATGGTAATTATATGTAAAATGCGATTCAACGGAGTATTCTCTACCGACAAGCGTGATATGATTGCAGCATTCCATAATGATACATGTGTTGGCGTAGGATATAGTCAATATAGCCCAGAGGCAGATATGTGGTATGTGATGCTAACAGTTTATGGAAACAAACCTCAAATCGCTAATTATAAATATCGTATGTGGTGTGCTTCTACCGGTCTTACATATCAAGCAGAATATGATAAAGTTTATAGTTTAGACATCTTCAAAAATGATAACTATTTTGGTACACCTGCTACACCTGTTATCTTTGACGGCAAAGAAACAAGATACGAAAGTATTCATTTGAACAAAAATTGGAACTGGATATCCTTTAATTTAACAAATGAAAATTTGGAAAAAGGAACAACAGCATATTTAGGAACCAATTTTGATAAAAATGATTTGATCAAGAGTTTAACCGCTCAAAATTCATACTCACCTACCAACAAAGAATGGCAAGGTAGCAACTTGGTATTAGATAATCAACACATGTATATGTTTAGGGCTTCAGCAGACAAAGACCTCAGTATATCTGGTAGTTTAGTTGATATTGCTAATACGCCTATTTTAGCCAAAGCAAATCAGTGGAGTTATATCTCATATTTGCCGTTGGTAGTAATGGAAACAGAGAAAGCACTTGCTGATTATGATGCAGAAGACAACGATATCATTAAAGGTATTGACGGATTCTCGATGTATTATCGCAATAATTGGATTGGTAATCTTGATTATATGGAGCCCGGACGTGGTTACATGATTTTTAATACAAGTAATCAAGATAAAACATTCCATTATTCAGCAAAAACAATATCCAAAAATTCAGTAGAAAATATTAATCATAAAGAAAATATTTATGCTGATAATATGAATATTATTGCTAAAGCGGACATCGAAGATAATCAAACTCTTTATGCAGTAGACTCTTATGGTAAAGAGTTTAAAGCCGACAAAGTTACTATTGGTACTCAAAACTACTATTTTATCACAGTAGGAGGTCAATCTGCTAATGATATTAGTTTTGTTGTAAGAGATAATAATAATCAACAGATTTCGGATCAAATTATTAAATATCAAAGCAACAAAGTAATAGGTGATATTAGTGCTCCGTTCCTCATTAGTTTTGATGAAAATACTACATCTGTTGATGTGTACCCAACAATTGTCGATAATTTAGTTAATATAAATGCTAAAAATATCAAACATAGTATTCAAATCAATATATTTGATGCTTTGGGTAGACAGGTTTATACATCAGAAAAAATTGATGTAGAAAATAATTACCAAACTGAAATTAATACATCTAATTACTCAAAAGGATTATTTGTAGTAAAAGTAATAATTGATAATAAACACTTTATAGAAAAATTCATTAAAAAATAAATAATATGAAGAAGATTTTAATTGTATTATTTTTTGCAACATTTTGCCTTGCAACATCTTGCAAAAAAGAAGAAAGCTATCGAACATTCGAACGTCCTACTTGGGAAACAACATTGGATGGATATTCTGTATCGATGACATGCGTAATGACACTCGATAGAAACATCATCGGATATGTAGATTCTGATGATATTCTAGCTGCATTTATTGGAGACGAATGTCGAGGAATAGCCGAATATACTAAAGATAAGTTCTTCCTGAATATTGTAGGAAGTCCAGAAGAAAGTGCTCTGATTACATTTAAATATTACAGTGCAAAAACTAAATATTTGTATCAAGAAGAAGGTCTTCATTCTTTTGCTTCCAACGGTGTTCTTGGTGTAAGTGACGAGCCTTATGTTTTGCAACTAAGTTTGGTTCAATAATATGAAAAAATTATTGTTGTTAACTATACTACTAATTTATTGTTTTATGACAAGTGCTCAAGATACAATTAGTCTTGGGTACTCGTCTATAAAACAAAATTGGTATGTTGATGGATTTTATGGAGGTCAAATTCTTTATAGTACAGATGCCGAAAATAGATCAAACCGACTTACACATTTTTGGGGATTCGACTTTGGTAAATTTTTTACGCCATTTATTGGTATGGAAATTTCTTTCGACGCTCTAAAAAAAGGTGGTTCAAACTCTTCGTATGGTTTGTACAAAGCCGATGAGATAGGTGGAAATACAATGTTTGGCAACAACGACCCTTATAGAGAATTTGCTTCTATAAAACCAAACGGAACTTATGATGTGGATATTAAATACCTGAGTTCTAAACTCATGTTTTTTACAAGTATTATGAATATAATCCATAAAGGATATAATTCTTCTTGTAAATATGATTTTTATCCATATTTGGGTATTGGTTATTTGCGCGTAGTTAAACAAGATGGAATTCCGAAGGCAAATGCCTTAACTACGGATTTAAGTTTCAAAGCTAAATATTCGGTGTACAAAAATGTTGATGTATTTGCGCAATGCGGTCTTTCTATTTTGCCTGATCTTTTCGATGGAAGAATTACTGGTAGTATGCATCATGCTTCTTTTAATTTTTCTTGCGGAATTAGATATAATTTTGGTTCAAAACATTTTTCTTCTAATATTTATAAAGGAAAAGATATTGAAGAAGAGAATATTCGTACTGTTGCCCAAGAACCAATTATAGAGCACGACACTGTTTATGTTGAAAAAGTTGTTGAAAAAAATGTTAAAGATTCTACAGATAAAAATAAATTTGTATTAGACTCTTTGGCAATTGTAACAATTGTATTTCCAATAGGTAAATCAGTTCCAATTGTTGATAGTAAAATAAGATATCAACAAATTGTAAATTTCTTGAACAATAATCCTAATTGTAAAGTGATTTTACATGGATATGCTGATAAAGAAACAGGAACGGACTATATAAATTATGTTTTGAGCAAAAAACGAGCAGAATATGTTTATAATCAACTAATTAATAAATATAATGTTGATAAAAACAGATTAGAAATCGTAGCAAACTCATCAAAAGTTCAACATTATGATATTGCAGATTATAATCGAATTGTAATTGCAGTTGCAGTTTTAGTTGAATAATTAAAAATTATTGTTGTCTGAAAAATTGAAACAACTTCCTATAGCCTTTACAAATAATTGTAAAGGCTATTTTTGTTAAATTACGCCCAAAAAGGCTATTATGATATGAGTATTATGTTTTTGAGATGAAAAACTAATAAACTTTGAGGTCAGTGTATTATAATACATCGAATGATACTAAACACGAAAATTATAACCAATTATCGCATTGACAAAAATTATTTGATTTGGTCTTTCGGAATCAAATCGTATTGAAACATGACTTCTGAATGATTGTCCCAATTGAGTTCTCGGTTTAAAACTTTTCCAGTTGCGCGGTCGATAGTTTCTCGATATATTTTTGACATCCGGTAAAATTTGCCGTTTGCTTCTTTATGAAAATGATGGTCTTCTTCTGTAAGTCGGTAAGTATTAGGATATTCGCAACTTGTACGCAATTCGGCACAAAGTTCGTCTTTTTCGCACCAAACACATAATTGTACCGGTTGCGACGTGTCGTTGCGGAAACGGTAATCTATAAAATTGTAATTTACCGAAGTTCCTGCGCTGTACGGAGTATGTTTGCCGTTAGGATCGGGAGCCAAGGCATCGGAATGGTGATGCAATTCGGTGATTGTCAACGGACTGTGTAGTATCAAAAGATTGATTGTATTTGCAAGATTACACAAACCGCCGCCCACGCCGGCTACAAGTTTGCCGTTTACAAGTACTCGTCCGTCGCTGAATCCGTTACGTTTGGATGTTTTGCCAACTTGTCGCCAAAATGAAAATGTTTCGCCCGGATTGATGATTATTCCGTTCATTTTGCTGCATGCTAATCGGATATTGTCAGCCTTGTTGGTTTGCAAAACCGGATCAATTCCAGGTCCGCGTTTTATCATGTTGCTATGGTGTGAACTTACAATTACTGGTAATTTCTGTTGCGGCTGTAACTCTTTAGCATAATGCTCTTTACCGAACAGATTTTTGATATGACGTTTTATGATTTCTTTTTGTAACGAGATATAATATGTAGTCGGACAAATTTCGCAGAATAGTTTTTTCTTTGTTTTCATGGTTGATTATTAGATTTTTACAAGTTCGTAAACCAGATAAGAGCTGTACGATTTCAAGCAACTGTTTGCCAAAATAAAGTCAAAATTTTGTAACGGTTTTCTCAATCGGGTTGGCAATTTGTGTACCGGCAGCATCATTATGCCGTGAGAACTTTTTATTGAGAACCGTTTTTTAATTACAGATTCAAGTTCATCAGTAGAAAATTCTGTAGCTCCGTGCCATGTTTTTTGTTTGTGTTTCAGAAAGTTGCGACGTTTTTTCGACGGGATGTCAAATATAAATCGTCCGCCCGGTTTCAAAATCCTGTAAACTTCGTCAACGATTTTGTTAATTGTTGTAATATCGATGTGCATTAGAAAATGAAATGTATAAACGATATCAAAACTATTGTCAGAAAAACCGGTTTCGGTAGCTGAGGCAAGTTTGAATTTTACTTCGGGATACAATTTTTCGGCTTGTTTCAACATCTCGCGGCTTGCATCAAGACCGTTTGTAGCGTAATTTGTAAGACGTCCTGTGCCACAAGCAATTTCCAGTCGTGATGAGGATTCTGAGGTGTTGATTAATTTGTTGAGAATTTTGCGTTCTTGAGCATCTATAAATTTTCCGTAACTATTGTTGAAACGGCTTTCGTCGTAATCTTCCGCAATTGAATCGTAATAGTCAACAACTTGGTTGTTACTATTGATAAAATCACAAACGCGGTTGATTTGTTCGGAAAATGTTGAACCAAATTTATTTTCAAAAAATGCACTTCCAATCGTGAATGTCCATGGCGATAACTGCTTGACTTCTTGTAATTTTTTGAAACTGTCTATGCTGCCTGCCATACAAACCGGAGCGTCAACTTCTTTTAGAAATTTCTGACACAAATCCTCCGGATTGCCGATGAAACGATACGCCAAAAGATCAATTCCGAATGCTCCTTTTTCGAGATAATTTTTAGCTTGCAAAATCATGCTGTTAATTTCGCCGCTAAGTACCGACGGGCGTCCTTCGATATGTCCGACAAATGGCATATATTTGATACTGTGTTGTTTACAAAATTCGTTGATTGAATCGTAAAAGCATGTTCCCATCAAGATATCGCAACCGCAATCAGCTGCCATTTGAGCACCTTTCAGACCTTCGGATTCTGAGTATGCCACCACTTCGAGAAATGTTGTTTTGCCGCATGATTTCATTTCTCTATACAGCGATTTCATTTGCTCCAAAGGTAACGGATGCTCCTTGAATCCCCAAAACTGTGCATTGGTATTTTTGCATTGCTCAAAAATTTCGGCAGCGTTCATTACCGTAAAATCGTTTTGGGTGAGCATTACTATCAGTTCAGGTTTTTTATTTTGACTTTTTTCGTGTTCCATAATGCGTCAAAATTACAAATTACTTTTAAATTTAAAACAGTAACACGTAAAATTTTTGTTCTACACTTTGATTCCAACCATTGTAATATCGTCAATCTGAGGGATATTTCCTCGCCATGATGTAATTTCTGTTATAAGCAATTGTTTTTGATTCTCAAGCGGTTCTGAAGAATTTTTCAGTAGAAAATTTTCAAGAGTACGGATTAAATATTTGTGTCCTAAACCGTCAGAATCATCTCCGCCGAGTTGATCTTCTATTCCGTCGGAAAACATGTAAATTATATCGCCTTTTTGTAACTTCATGCTGAAAGTTTCAAAATGTTCACGCTCACGCAGGTAACGTCCGACCGGCATGTTGTCGCCTTTTAATCTTTTGGCTACTCCGTCTCTAATCAGTATTATTCTTTGATTTGCAACGGCGTATTTCAATTCCATGTTTTCTGTATCAAAACAACAAATCGTCATATCCATTCCGTCTCCAATTTCTTCTGTGTTTTTTGAAACAAGAGTTTGTTTGATAAAATTTCTCATTCTGTCGAGTATCGTACCCGGATTTTCTGCGTCTGACTCTTTGGTAATAAAACTGTTTATCGAAGAAATTCCGAGCATCGAGAGAAATGCTCCCGGAATGCCGTGTCCGGTGCAATCGGCTGTTATCATTACCGAATATTTGCCGCACTGCACAGCTCTGTAATAATCGCCGCTTACAATATCGCGGGGTAAATAAAGTACAAAACTGTTTGGAAAAAGTGTTTTGACATCTTCTTCTGACGAAACCGCTGCCCTCTGAATACGTTCAGCATAGTTTATACTGCTGATTAACTGGTTGTTGAAATTTTCAATTTCTTCTTTCTGTTTGTCGAGAAGGAGGTTTTTCTGAATCAATTGTTCGTTTGAATTTTGTTTAAGTTTCCAAAGTCGGAAAAAGAGCAGTACGACCGCCGAAACTAACAGTAAACCGGTTAAAAGTGCAATTACAATTGTATTAAAATGCTTTTTTTGTTCCTCAAAGAATTTTTCGCTTTCCTCAAGTTTAATGCGTTCTACGGCAGCGGCTTTTTCGGCTTCGGCATTTGCAATTGCGCGTGTTGTATTATCGTTGCTGATTTCGCGTTGATACTGAAACTGTTTGACATTTGCTTCGTGAGCGTTGCGGTAATCTCCAAGTCTTTCGTATACGTAATTTAATTTTTCATAGTAAAATCTCATGTTGATTTTACTGTTTTCAAATATTTTTTTTTGTGATTCCAAATAGCTTAGAGCTTTTCGATATTGTTTTTGATAAATCAGATAATCAACATCCAAAGATACCGTCATTGTTTTGTAAGGAACATAATTGGACATTTCTTTGAACTTTTGATAGTAATATTTGCAACTGTCATCTTGCTTGTACCACATCGAATGTTGCGTCATTGCATAATACGAATTGTAAAGCGAAAAGATATTTCCTTTTAGACTTAACGACTTTTTTACACAATCCAAAGCTTTGTTTTTAAAAGTTTCGTTTTTGGGATTGTCAATATATTGAATACCGTAAACCAATCCGAGAAGCGACAAACTCAAAGCCATCTTTTCCTCGTTTTCGATTAAAGAATCCAAATGAAGTGCTTTTTTGAGATAATCTTCCGACAAACTGTAAAAAACACGGTTGAAAGTTTCTGCACCGATACATGCATAACAATCTGACATCGCAGTTGTATCGTGTCGCAAGATACTTAATTTCAATGCTTTGTTGTTGTAATAAAAAGAGCTGTCAGGAATATTTTTAAATTGGTAATGAGTTCCCAAAAAGATGTAACATTCTATCATTCTGGTAGTATCTTTTTGTTTTTCTGTTAGTTGCTGCCATTTATATAGATTTTTTGCGGCATGTACGAAATCATTGTTGCGTGTGTATTCATAAGCTTGGTGACGGTAAGCTTTTATCTGATTTTCATACGAAGTTTTGCTACTGTCTGATTCAATTGTGTATCCTCTTGTTGAAAAAAACAGAAGTAAAAATAGTGTAATTGTGATTTTGTTTTTAAGCATTATAATTCAAAAATTCTTCACTGTTGTAGTTAAATGTAAAAATAGAACTACGTAAAAATTGTTGTAGTTTCATGAGGCAAATGTATATGTTTTTTTAGATTTTACAATAAACAATCTTACCGGAAATAAAAAACTTGATAAATCCGTAACAAATTCCGGAAGTTTTTTTCCTGTTAACCGTTTTTTTATACATTTGCGTATTGAGATGTTTGATTCTTAAAAAAATATATCTATGAAAAAACTATTAATTCTTTTTGCGTTATTGTTGACTAATTTTATTTGCAAGGCGCAGGTTATCAAATCGTTGAATCCGATTGTAAAAGAGTATGACCGTTGTTTTTCTGATGAGGGTGCGGCTAATTACGACAAGGCTTTGAAATATATCAAAGACAAGGGCGAAACCAATATGTCCGAATCCGATTGGAATTATGTTCAAAAACTTGGTTATGAGGAAATTTATGACAGTTATTTTTCATTGAACGGAGGCGGATGTTCTTGGTATTGCGGCAACGGCGGACCGATAAAAATCACTGCATCAAGCCGTCTTAACAATCAGGGTAACAACAATTACAATGAGAAAAATCTTCACGACGATTATGCGAATACACCTTGGGTGGAAGGCGTAAAAGGTTGTGGCATAGGCGAATGGGTAGAATATACTTTTAAAGCCAACAATCCGAGAATTACAGAAATAAAAATTGTAAACGGCTATTGCAAAAGTTATGCGGCGTGGAAAAACAATTCCCGTGTTAAAAAACTCAAATTGTATATCAACGGCAAATCCGTAGCTCTGCTCAATCTTGAGGATACACGTTGCGTACAATCGTTTGAAATTTCGCCGCTTACAGATTCAAAACAGTGGACAATGCGTTTTGAAATTGTTGACGTTTATAAGGGCGACAAGTGGGACGACACCGCAATTTCCGAGATTTATTTCGACGGATTAGACGTACATTAAAATATTAATATTCAGGGTTTTGAAATTTAGCCCTGAATATTTGCTACAGATATTTCGTCAAATCCCGAAATCAGTTCCGAAAGTTTTTTGTCATAATCCTTTCGTTTTACTTTTACTTCTACGGTTAAGATGTAAACTTTGCCGGAATTTTTTTGCGAAATTTCGATATTAAAAGTTTCCACATTGTAACCCTCCGATCTTAATTTGTCCAAAATAGTAGAAATTTCGTAACGAGAATGAGCCGATATGGAGAGCGAAACCGTTCTTCTTCCCATTTTACTTAGTATAAAATTGAAAGTTTCAAGGCAGATTAATACAAGTAAAGTAGTAGTAATCGAAAGCGTATAATTTCCTGAGCCGCAAGCCATTCCGATAGCTGCTGTTACCCAGATACCGGCGGCAGTGGTGATACCGCGCACGATATTTTTTTGAAAAATTATTGCGCCCGCACCAATAAAACCTATTCCGGTGACAATATTGGCGGCAATTCTTGCGGGGTCGAGCGAATAGTTGTTTTTTTCGATTAGCGGAAGGTCGGAATCAAATCCGTGAATTGACATTATCATGAAAATTGCGCTGCCCATTGCTACCAAAAAATGCGTGCGGAATCCTGCCATTTTCGATCTGTATTCGCGTTCCAATCCAATAATGCCGCCCAACAATGCTGCGGCAAATATTCGTAAAAGGTGATCGTAATTTATATTTTCCATTTCGATTATTTATTAGGTTGATTATTTCGTTGTTGACTGTGGATAATTTTTTTTAGATGTAACAAATATAATAAATTTCTTGAATATTATCACTTTTTGTTTTGATTTTTTTTGATTTAAAAAAATGTAAATGTAGAAATTGATGACCGTTAAGTCGCAATTTTGAGAGTTTTGCACCGTTTCTTTCTGATTTTTTACATGGAATTTTTTTCGGTTTTTTATCTTTTTGCTTAATTTGCATTTTTTAATTAAACGTTTAACATCATGAAAGATAGTATCAGAATTTGAATTTATTTTCCCTGAATTTTATTTTTTTGTTTAAAAATAATTATGTAATTTGCGGCATAAAATTATCGTATCTAAAAAAAATAATTATTAATACTCAAAAGCTTTTAAACAATGGCTAAGAAAAAACGTGACCTTGTTGATGATATCATAGACTTCGCATTTAAATTTGCTGACGGTACTATCCGAGAACTCGCCGGTTATAAATATTCTGCTCCAGCTGCTGGCTCAAAATCATTTAAGAGTCATTATGCCGCTTCTGAACTTCCAAAAAAAGTAGATATGAGGTCGAAAATGACCGAAGTGGAAGACCAAATGCAGGTTAATTCGTGTACTGCGAACGCTGTTGCCGGTGCTTACGAATATCTTGTAAAGAAAAATCAAGGTATTGATTACGACGCTTCAAGACTTTTTATTTATTACAATGGACGCGCTGCCGGTATGGATAGAGGTGAACGTATGAAAGACGACGGTTCTGCTATTCAATTGGCTGTTAGTGAGATGATTGAAAAGGGTTGTTGTAGCGAACATACATGGCCTTATTCCGAAAACAAATCGGTTGTTAACAGAAGACCGAGTTCCGAAGCTTACGAAGAAGCCAAGAGTTTCAAGTTGAAAGATACAGAATATGTGCCTGTTGATTTGCAGACTTGGAAATCGGCTCTTGCTGAAGGTTATCCTATAATTTTTGGCTGTACTTTGTTTAATTCGTTTGATAATATGCGTCGCGGTCGTGTTCCTGACCCTACAAGAAACGATGTGGGACGAGGTTCTCACGGAAATCATGCAATGCTTTGCGTCGGTTATTCCGATCCTGACCGCATGTTTATCGTTCGCAATTCGTGGGGAAATTCGTGGGGCGACAACGGTTATTGTTACATGTCATACGATTATTTAATGAATGAGGATTACAATCTCGGTGACTGTTGGATTATAAAAGATGCCGACGAAGTTGTTGACGATCACGAAGAAGAATGGGAGAACGACGATGAATCTTTGTTCGTGGATTTGGACGACGAATTCTCTAACATGAGCGACGAGACTTGGAATGAGTTCAACGAGCAAATGGGTGAATACGGTTTTGAATATCGTATTGGTACATTGTTTATTACAGCAGCGGCTATCGACGGTGAACTTTCGGACGAAGAAATCGAAGCTGCGGCTACACATCTCAAAAACATCTTGAAACTGTTTAAAATCAAGATGAATCCAAAGAAAATTATTTTGCATTGTATTGACATCGCTTTGAATCAAGATGAATTTTTGGAGGAAACACTTGCTATTTTCAAACAGTATCTTTCAGTTGGAGCTCTTGCAAATATTTACAAACAGATGTTGGAAGTAGCATCTTCCGACGGTTTGGACGAAGAGGAAGAAGATTTTATCGATCAAATTGCAGACATCTGGTTTGAAGACGTTGATGATTGGTCAGAGTACGCGTATGAAGATGACGATTTCGATGACGAAGATTGGGATTATGATTACGACGAGGACGATGAAGATTACGACGAGGACGATGAAGACTACGACGAGGACGATGAAGACTACGACGAAGACGATGAAGACTTTGACGAAGACGATGAAGACTTTGACGAAGACGATGAAGACTTTGACGAAGATGATGAAGACTTTGACGAAGATGATGAGGATTTTGATGATGACGGAGAATTCGATGAAGATGATGAAGAATTCGACGAAGAAGAGGATGAAGATGAATAATATCGATCATAATTTTCATATTTAATTGTAAAATAAGCAAAGAGTTCTGTTGGAATTGATAAAGATTTCGCAGGACTCTTTTTTTTATTTAATATCTGAAGTTTAGGCAGAACTGAGAGTCTGCTATATTAAAAAAAGTTGAGTAAAATAAAAATTAAAGTTAATTCCAATATAAAAAAAGTAATCCTTGCTAAATTAATCTACGATTGCTACTTACCATACTTACGCTTGACACTTACCGAACATACGTAAATAACTTATTTAATTTTTTTTTGATTTACGTTTTTTATTTAATGGTTTTTTAAATTCTTTGTTCTAACTTTGCAACGAAGATTAAAAGTAAAACATAACCCATTAAAAACACTTAGCTAAAATGACCGGATTAAGATTTCAAGTCGTAGGCGAGGCGTTCAAAAAAGAACCCGTGGCAGTTGACGTTCCTTCAGAACCAACTTCAGCCTACTTTGGCAAGTATGTTTTTGGCAAAGAACAGATGTCTCAGTATTTGTCAAAAGATACAGTGAAAAAAATCAATGAAATCACAAAGAGTGGCAAACCATTGGACCGCAGCATAGCAGATCAGGTAGCTGCCGGCATGAAACAGTGGGCAATCGAATTGGGTGCTACCCATTACACACACTGGTTTCAACCCTTAACTGAAGGCACAGCAGAAAAGCATGATTCTTTCATCGAATATGCAGGTGCTCCCGGTGAAGGCGTGATTGAGGAATTTTCTGGAAAATTGCTCGCCCAGCAAGAACCTGATGCGTCAAGTTTTCCTAACGGCGGTTTGAGAAATACATTTGAAGCTCGCGGATATTCTGCTTGGGATCCTTCTTCTCCTGCTTTTATTGTTGACGATACTCTTTGTATTCCGACTGTTTTCATCTCTTATACCGGTGAATCTCTCGACTACAAAGCTCCGTTGCTCAAGGCTCTTGATGCAGTTTCTAAGGCGGCTCTTGAGGTATGTCATTATTTTGACACAAATGTCAAAAAAGTGTACTCATATTTGGGTTGGGAACAGGAATATTTCCTTGTTGACGAAGGTTTGTATGCAGCCCGTCCGGACTTGCTTATGACAGGTCGTACTCTTTTGGGTCACGAATCGGCTAAAAACCAACAGTTGGAAGACCACTATTTCGGTGCTATTCCTGAGAGAGTTCAAGCTTTTATGAAGGAAGTAGAATTTGAAGCTTACAAATACGGTATTCCTTGTAAAACTCGTCACAACGAGGTTGCTCCAAACCAGTTTGAATTAGCTCCTATTTTCGGCGAAACTAATTTAGCTGTTGATCAAAACCTTCTTATCATGTCTATCATGAAAAGAATTGCCCGCAAACACGGTTTCAGAGTTTTGATGCACGAAAAACCTTTTGCAGGTGTTAACGGTTCTGGTAAACACAACAACTGGTCGCTTGGTACTGATACCGGCGTCGGTCTTTTAACACCGGGTAAAAATCCGGAAGAAAACTTGCAGTTTGTTACCTTTATGGTTAACATCCTTATGGCAGTTTACAAAAACAACGCATTGCTCAAGGCTTCTGTAATGACAGCTCAGAACGCTCACCGTTTGGGCGCCAACGAAGCACCTCCTGCTATTATTTCTGCATTCCTCGGTACACAACTTTCTGGCTTGTTGGAAAAAATCGAAAATGCTTCTTGCGAAGAAGGTATCATTTTGGATGAAAAGAAAAAAATGCAACTCGGTATCGGTAATATTCCTGAAGTTTTTGTTGACAATACCGATCGTAACAGAACATCTCCGTTTGCATTTACAGGTAACAGATTTGAATTCCGTGCTGTAGGTTCTTCTGCAAACTGTGCTTCGGCTATGATTGCATTGAATACAGCAGTTGCTGCTCAGTTGAAAGAATTTAAATCAACAGTTGATTCCAAGATTGCTGCCGGAGTTGCCAAAGAACAAGCAATTTTCGAGGTAATAAAAGAATATATCAAAGTTTCAAAACCAATTCGTTTCGACGGCAATGGCTATTCAGATGAATGGAAAGCTGAAGCTGCAAAACGCGGTTTGGATTGTGAAACTTCTGTTCCGGTAATTTACGATGCTTACACAACACCGGAATCTGTAAAACTTTTTACTTCTACCGGCGTATTTACCGAAAAAGAACTTATCGCCCGCAACGAAGTAAAATGGGATACATATACAAAGAAAATCCAAATCGAAGCTCGTGTACTTGGCGATTTGATTATCAGCTCTGTAATTCCTGTTGCTACAAGATATCAAAACTTGTTGCTTGATAGTGCTAACAAGTTGGTTACTGTATTCGGCAAGGACAAAGCTGACAAACTTGGTGAACAGACTCTCAAGACTATCGAACATATTTCTGAACATGTTTCTGCATTGCAAAACGCTGTAGAAGCTATGGTAGAATCTCGTAAGATTGCCAACAAAATTGAGTCTGAAAAAGAAAAGGCTATTGCATATCACGATTCTGTTCTTCCTTATTTTGATACAATCCGTTATCATGCCGATAAGTTGGAATTGATTGTGGATGATGAAATTTGGCCTTTACCTAAATATCGAGAACTATTGTTCATTCGCTAATATTTCCCGAACTTTGGAAAGTACGGCAGGTGGAAGCATGCACACCTTTATATTCGAAAGCCTGCCGGCTTTCTTTTTTTCCTTTGTTAAAAAAAATCAACTAAAATAATTAATTCGCTATGCAAAAAATGATGCCGCGTATTCAGGGACTTTACAACTCTGAAAACGAGCATGATGCCTGTGGTGTAGGTATGGTTGTAAATATTCATGGCAATAAGTCGCATGAACTTGTCGATAATGCTTTGAAAGTTTTGGAAAACATGATGCACCGTGGAGCTGAAGGCTCGGACGGAAAAACCGGTGACGGTGCCGGTATTTTGTTACAAATTCCTCATGAATTTATTCTTCTTCAGGGCATTCCGGTTCCTGAAAAAGGTAAATACGGTACAGGTCTTGTTTTCTTACCGAAAGACTTGTCTCGTCAAGATGAGATTCTTAAGATTTTTATTGAAGAAATTGAACGCGAAGGTCTCAATTTAATGCACTTACGCAATGTGCCTACCAATCCTGCATGTCTTGGTGAAGGTGCACTCGCTACTGAGCCGGATATTCGTCAGATTTTTATTACCGGTGTTTCTGACGACAAAGTTGACCAGTTTGAGACTATGCTTTACAAAATCAGAAAACGTGTAGAAAACAGAGTTGACGACAAAGATTTCTACATCGTTTCGCTTTCAAGCAAATCGATAGTTTTCAAAGGAATGCTTACTTCTATGCAGCTCCGTGAATACTATTTGGATCTCAGCAACGAATACTTGACAAGCGGACTTGCTCTTGTACATTCACGTTTCAGTACCAACACATTCCCGGAGTGGAAATTGGCACAGCCTTTCCGTATGCTTTGTCACAACGGCGAAATCAATACAATCAGAGGCAATAGAAATTGGATGAGAGCCCGCGAAACCGTATTGTCATCGGGAAAACTTGGCGATGTAAAGGAATTCCGTCCTATTTGCATGCCCAACATGTCAGATTCGGCATCTCTTGACAATGTATTTGAATTTTTTGTGATGTCAGGCATGACATTGCCTCACGCTATGGCAATCCTTGTACCTGAATCTTTCAATGATAAAAATCCGATTAGTGACGAGCTCAAGGCTTTTTACGAATATCATTCTATTTTGATGGAACCTTGGGACGGTCCTGCTGCACTTTTGTTTTCTGACGGCAGATACGCCGGCGGAATGCTCGACAGAAACGGTTTGCGTCCTTCTCGTTATGTCATCACCAACAACGACATGATGGTTGTAGCTTCCGAAACCGGTGTTATGGATTTTGAACCTACTCAGATTAAACAAAAAGGTCGTCTTCAGCCGGGTAAAATTCTTTTGATTGATACTCAAGACGGCGTTATTTATTACGACGGCGATATCAAACAGCAGCTTGCGGCCGAACATCCTTACAAAAAATGGTTGAATACAAATCGTATTCAGCTCGAAAATCTTAAATCAGGACGTAAGGTAAGTAACGATGTTGATAATTTTGAACGCAAACTTATCAACTTCGGTTTCTCAAGCGAGGACATCGAAAAGACTATTATTCCGATGTGTACTCAGGGTGCTGAACCTGTAGCCGCTATGGGTAACGATACTCCGTTGGCTGTAGTTTCCGACCGTCCTCAGATTTTCTTCAACTACTTCCGTCAGCAGTTTGCGCAGGTTACCAACCCCGCTATCGACCCTATTCGTGAAGAGTTGGTTATGAGTTTAACTGAATATATAGGTTCTGTCGGTACTGATATTCTTACTCCGGACGAATCCAACTGTAAGATGGTTCGTTTGCCGCATCCTGTGTTGAATAATACAAAACTCGATATTCTTTGTAACATCAGATACAAAGGTTTCCGTACAACAAAACTTCCGCTTTTGTTCGATCCGAAAAAAGGTGAATCCGGTTTGAAACAAGCTGTGGACGAACTTTGCAAAAAGGCTGAAGAATCTGTTGATAACGGTATCAATTATATTATCCTTTCTGACAGGGATTTGGATGCTAAAACTGCTGTAATTCCTTCATTACTTGCTGTTTCGGCTGTTCATCATTATTTAATTTCTGTTGGAAAACGTGTTCAGACAGCTCTTATCGTAGAGTCAGGCGAAATTCGTGAAGTAATGCACGCTGCATTGTTGCTCGGTTATGGTGCTTCGGCTATCAATCCGTATATGACTTTTGCAGTTCTCAATTATTTGGTAAAAACAAAACAGATTCAGGAAGACTACGAAACTGCTGAAAAGAATTACACCAAAGCGGTTTGCAAAGGTTTGTTTAAGATAATGTCCAAAATGGGTATTTCTACAATCCGCAGTTACCGTGGTGCTAAAATTTTTGAATCAATCGGTTTGAGCGAAGATTTGCTCCGTGAATATTTCGGAACAGAAGTTTCTACAATCGGCGGTATCGGTTTGAGACATATTGCCGATGATGCAAAAAAACTTCATGAGCAAGCATTCGGGCCTTCCAAACCGGAGTTTCCGGGCAATCAGGGACTTTTCTCTTACAGAAAAGACGGTATCAAACATGCTTGGAATCCTGAAACAATTTCTACACTTCAGATTGCTACAAGAACAGGCAATTACAATAAATACAAAGAGTTTACAAAAACTGTAGATCAAAAAGAAAGTCCGATTTTTATCCGTGACTTTTTTGATTTTGAAACAGGTAAACATCCGATACCCGTTGATCAAGTAGAACCTGTAGAAAGTATTGTAAAACATTTTGTCGCAGGTGCGATGTCGTTCGGAGCTATTTCTATTGAAGCTCACGAAGCAATTGCATTGGCAATGAACAAACTTGGAACCCGTAGCAATACCGGTGAAGGTGGTGAGGACAACGAACGTTACCACACTTCTGTTGACGGTGTTTCTTTGGCGTCAAAAACCAAGCAGGTGGCATCAGGTCGTTTTGGTGTTACAGCTGAATATCTTGTTAACGGCGAAGAAATCCAAATTAAAGTAGCTCAAGGTGCAAAACCGGGTGAAGGCGGACAATTGCCGGGTTTCAAGGTAAACGAAATTATTGCAAAAACCAGAAATTCTATTCCCGGAATTTCTTTGATTTCGCCTCCTCCTCACCACGATATTTATTCAATTGAGGATTTGGCTCAGTTGATTTTTGACTTGAAAAATATCAATCCTACAGCAGCCGTTTCTGTAAAACTCGTAGCAGAATCAGGTGTCGGAACAATTGCTGCCGGTGTTGCAAAAGCCAAAGCAGATTTAATTGTTGTTTCCGGTGCTGAGGGCGGTACGGGTGCATCTCCGGCTTCTTCTATGCGATTTGCCGGTATCAGTCCTGAAATCGGATTGGCAGAAACTCAGCAAACTTTGTCGCTCAACGGTTTGCGTGCTCAGGTAAGACTTCAAACTGACGGTCAGCTCAAAACAGGTCGTGACGTAATTTTGATGGCAATGCTTGGAGCTGATGAATTCAGTTTCGGTACACTTCCGCTCATCGTTTTGGGTTGCGTAATGATGAGAAAATGTAACACCAATACATGTCCTGTTGGAGTTGCAACACAAGATCCTGTTCTTAGAGAGCGTTTCCGTGGCAAAAGTGAGTATATCGTTAACTATTTTACTTTCCTTGCACGCGAAGTCCGTGAGTACCTTGCTGCTATGGGTTTCAAATCGCTTAATGATATTATCGGTCGTACAGATCTTATCAAGATAAAACCGTCGGTTCCGGGTTCTAAAATTTCAACACTTGATTTTTCAAGATTGTTGAATCCTTGTACAGGTCAGCTTCATTGGGACGGTCGTGCATTTACAAAAGTTCCGGAAGTAAAAGACTTGGCAATTATCGAGCAGGCTAAACAAGCAATTGAATCAGGTCGTGAAATCAATCTTGACTATTCTATAAAAAATACAGACCGCGCTCTTGGTGCAATGCTCTCAGGTTATATCGCAAAGAGATTTGGCGAAGCAGGTTTGCCGGAAAACACTATTAATATCAAATTCAAAGGTTCTGCCGGACAGAGTTTCGGTGCGTTCCTTGTAAAAGGTGTTAATTTCAGACTTGAAGGCGAGACCAACGACTATTTCGGCAAAGGTCTTTCTGGCGGACGTATTGCAATTCTTCCTCCGATGGCGAGCGTTTTTGCTGCCGAGAAAAATATCATTGCCGGTAATACCGGTCTTTACGGTGCTACAAGCGGTGAAATTTATATCAACGGTAGAGTAGGAGAGCGTTTTGCAGTTCGTAACTCTGGAGCTATTGCCGTAATCGAAGGTACGGGCGACCACTGCTGTGAATATATGACAGGCGGACGTGTGGTAGTACTTGGCGAAACTGGTCGTAACTTTGGTGCCGGTATGTCAGGCGGTGTGGCTTACGTTTGGGATCCTAAACATACTTTTGACTATTTCTGTAATCCCGATATGGTAGAATTGAGCCTCGTGGAAGAAAGTACTTACAGAAAAGAACTTCACGAACTTATTCTTACACACTGGCGTTACACGGGATCAAAACTTGCCCGCACAATTCTTGACGATTGGAATCGTAGTGTTGAAGATTTTATTCAAGTTGTACCTATCGAGTACAAGAAAGTACTTCAAGAAGAGCAACTTAGAAAACTTCGCGACAAAATCGCTGACATCCAGAGGGATTATTAAAATAGAAATTCCAATTTTAAAATTACAATTAAAATCATGGGAAATCCAAGAGCATTTTTATCAATTCCAAGAAAAGAAGCTGATCTTCGCCCTGTTAACGAGCGTATTCACGACTTCTCTGAAATGGAACAAATTCTAAATACAAACGACCGTCAGCAGCAGGCGTCACGCTGCATGGATTGCGGAGTTCCGTTTTGTCACTGGGCTTGTCCGCTCGGAAACAAACAGCCGGAATGGAATGATGCACTTTACAAAGGTGATTGGGAACTTGCTTACAAGTTGCTCGCCAAAACAAATGATTTTCCGGAGTTTACAGGTAGAGTTTGTCCTGCACTTTGCGAAAAATCATGCGTTCTGAATCTTTCAATTAAAGAGCCGGTAACTTGTCGTGAAAACGAATGTGCAATTATCGAACGTGCTTTTACAGAAAGTTATATCGTGCCCGAAATTCCGGAACGCAACGGCAAAAGAGTTTTGGTAATCGGTTCGGGTCCTGCCGGTTTGGCAGCTGCCAATCAGTTGAATCACAAAGGTTTTTCTGTAACAGTTTATGAAAAAGATGAAGCCGCAGGAGGTTTGCTCCGTTTCGGTATTCCAAATTTCAAATTGTCAAAAAGTGTGATTGACCGCCGTATAAGTCTCATGGAGCAGGAAGGCGTAAATTTCGTTTACAACAAAACTGTTGACCTCGAAAAACTTCCGGAAGGTTATGATGCTTACGTAATTTCTACCGGTACACCTCAGGCCCGCGATCTCAAAATTGAAGGTCGTGACCTCAAAGGCGTTTACCTCGCTCTTGAAATGCTTGGTCAGCAAACCAGAGTTCTTATGGGTGAAACATTTGATAAACAGAATCTTGTAAACGCCAAAGGCAAAAAAGTATTGGTAATCGGCGGTGGCGATACCGGTAGCGATTGTATCGGAACTGCGCATCGTCAGGGTTGCAAGTCTGTTACACAAATTGAAATTATGCCGAAACCTCCTGTTGGTGAAAATCCGGCTACTCCTTGGCCTAATTGGCCTGTTGTCCTCAAAACTTCTTACGCTCACGAGGAAGGTTGCGAAAGACGTTGGCTACTCAATACCAATAAGTTTATCGGTAAAAACGGTGTTCTTACAGGAGCAGAAGTTGAGGAAGTGGAATGGGAACCGAATCCCGAAGGTGGTCGTCCTATCATGAAACTTACTGGTAAAAAAGAAGTTATCGAATGTGACATGGTACTTTTGGCGATGGGATTTTTGAAACCTCAGTTGCCGGAGTTCGGTCCAAATGTTTTTGTAGCCGGTGATGCTGCCTCAGGTGCTTCTTTGGTTGTAAGAGCCATTGCTTCAGGTCGTAAGGCTTCGCAAGATGTTGAAAAATATCTGTTGGGCTAACCGAGGCTACAATCCATAGTCAAAAAAAATAAACTGTTTTTTATAACATCCGGAAGATGTATTTTTGTTAACATCTTTTATTTCTGAAAAAAAAACATCTTCCGGTTTTTATCTTATGAAATAACTAACAATAAAAAAATTTAATACTATGTGCGGAATCGTTGGAATATTTGATATAGAGCAGCATGCTGAAAAATTGCGACAGCGTGCTCTTACACAGTCTGGTAAAATTCGTCACAGAGGTCCGGATTGGTCAGGAATTTATGTTGGAAAAACAGCAATACTTGCCCATGAACGACTTTCTATTGTTGACCCGCTTTCAGGAGGGCAGCCTCTGAAAACAAAACAAGGTGATGTAATTCTTGCTGTTAACGGTGAGATTTATAATCATCAGTCAATCAGAGATCAATTGAAAGATGAATATGAATTTCAGACAGGTTCGGATTGCGAAGTTATACTTGCTCTTTACAAAAAGAAAGGTATCAATTTCCTTGAAGATTTGTCGGGTATTTTTGCATTTGCACTTTATGATGAGGCAAAAAACGAATACCTTATTGCACGCGATCCTATTGGTGTAATTCCGCTCTATATCGGTCATGATTCCGACGGTCATCTTTGTGTAGCATCCGAGTTGAAAGCTTTGGAAGGTTTTTGTACTGATTATGAAGTATTTAAACCCGGATATTACTACACTTCAAAAGAGCAGAAACAAGTAAAATGGTACAAACGCGATTGGAGTGAGTACGAAAATGTAAAAGATTCTACACTTACTTCTGCTGACATCAAACAAGCTTTGGAAGATGCCGTACAGCGTCAATTGATGTCTGACGTACCGTACGGCGTATTGCTTTCGGGCGGTCTTGACAGTTCGATTGTTTCTGCAATAGCCAAGAAATATTCTGCAATGCGTGTTGAAACCAAAAACACTCAGGCAGCTTGGTGGCCACAATTGCATTCATTTGCAGTGGGTTTAAAAGATTCTCCCGATTTGTTGGCAGCCCGCAAAGTTGCCGATTATATCGGAACAGTTCATCACGAAATCAATTATACAATTCAAGAAGGTTTGGATGCAATTCGTGATGTGATTTATTTTATTGAAACTTACGATGTTACAACGGTACGAGCAAGTACACCGATGTATCTTTTGGCGCGAGTAATCAAGTCGATGGGTATCAAAATGGTACTTTCCGGCGAAGGTGCTGACGAGATTTTTGGCGGTTACTTGTATTTCCACAAAGCTCCCGATCCAAAATCGTTTCATGAAGAAACTGTAAGAAAAATCGGTAAACTTTACCTTTACGATTGCTTGAGAGCCAACAAGGCACTTTCTGCGTGGGGTGTGGAAGGTCGCGTTCCGTTTTTGGACAAGGAATTTCTCGATGTTGCCATGCGCGTAAATCCTAAAGACAAGATGGTTGGCGAAGGCAAAATCGAAAAACATATATTGCGAAAAGCGTTTGAAGATATGCTTCCGGCAGAAGTTTGCTGGAGACAGAAAGAGCAGTTTTCAGATGGCGTTGGTTACGGTTGGATTGATACCTTAAAAGCCATAACAGCCGAAGCCGTTTCCGACGAAATGATGGATCATGCTCACGAGCGTTTTCCGATAAACACTCCAATGAACAAGGAGGAATATTATTACCGTTCAATTTTTGAAGAACATTTCCCTTCAAAATCAGCAGCATTAACAGTTCCGTCAGTACCGTCGGTAGCCTGTTCAACAGCCGAGGCATTGAAATGGGACGCATCGTTTCAGAAAATGAACGATCCGTCAGGACGTGCTGTTAAGAACGTTCATCAGCAAAGTTATTAATAGTTTTTTTGTATAGCAGACAATGGTAAGAAGAAAGGTTCGTCAGTGTCGTGAGACACAAAGACGAACCTTTTGATTTTTTATATTATTGGAAAGGTGGGCTGTGAAGAAAAAATTGATTGAAAAATCGAAACACGATAGAGTTTCTTGGAGTGTGGGAGAGTTTGCAAAATCCAAATTTTAACCGTGTGCAATTCGAGGTGGTTAAAACAGATGCGGAACTAAATTGTTTCGTAATGACACCTTCAAGGCAACATTCGCGACTATGCCTCAATAAGCCAACTTTGGATACTTGCCAACCTTGAAAGTTACAACGCAATTCTGATTCAGCAAAACATCGAACAAGGTCGCCGTCTTGAACTTCTCCGCCAAACTGCCTTAAAACAATTGAAGACGATTTCATCGTTCAATATTCCAATAAGCAATTTGTAATTAGAGGATTAGAAAATATTTATAAAAAAGTTGGAAAAAGTTTTTGTTGATATTAATATATTTTTATAAATTAGCGGCTGTTAAAGAGATAAAATTTAACTTTTTTCGGCGCGGAATCTTTGTCATCTTTGACAGAAATTTACCAGACTTCGGACAAAGACGACAATGTATTTCCGTGCTGTTTTTCACGTCTTATTATTTCATCATCAAACGTATTCTCAAAAATCATAGTAATTCGCCAATCTCAAAAATACACCAGAATAATTCGCAAAAATGCTAATTATTCAAAAATAATTATTACATTTGCCGCAATAAAACAATCGGACGTTCATCCAAGCATTATGAATGAGAAAAGTTATACCCCGTTTGTCGCCACTCACCTCGGCGAAATGTTAAAAGACGAACTCAAAGAGCGCGGCATTACGCAGAAACAACTTGCTGAGCAAAACGGCATCAAACCGTCTGTCATTAGCGAAACTGTCAACGGCAAACGTAGCGTGTCGCTTAATGTAGCCGTAGCCTTGGAGAAAGCACTCGGCATACCCGCCGACATTTGGATGAATATGCAAACTCAATATGACCTCGACACTGCAAAAATCGCTGAACGAGATTCGCAAAAGGAATCGGTCAATATTTTGATTCCAACACGTGACCACAATCTTCTCGCCGAACTTGTACGCAAATTTGGATGGTCATTTGGTATGCAATGAGCGTATAATTACCAGCAGGCTCTGCGGGTATTTATACTTTCTGTCTTTTTCGGTGAGGCGGGTAATTTTCTTACACCTCCTCACACTTTACCAATTCTGCACCTTTGAACATCATCACAATCTTGTGCAACGTAGTTCCTTCGGTCATATTCTTGACCTTTTTGTCGGCGGCGTAGATATTTAGTTGTGCGACAGCCTCTGAAAATTTGTCGGTTATGTCCTTGTCAGAAGAATCGGTTTTAGTATACTTGAACTCAATGATATAACTGTGGCTTACATCGCTGACATGACGGTCGGGCATAAGGAAGATGTCGCAATAGCCGTGGCTCATCTCAATTTCGGGACACATCAAGTAATACGGCGCAAGGTTCAGATAAGCCATAAAATAGCCTTGGATGTTGCGCTCGCCTTCGATGGCGTTGCGGTTTGCTGACGCCTTGGTGTACGATGTTGCGATGTACGTTAGCATTTCCTTCCACTCGCCAAGTATCGCGGCATTGGCGAAATGAATCTCCAATTCTGAGATGTTGACTGCTGCTGCTTTCGGAAAACGACTTCGGATGTAGGTGTAAAACTGTTTGCGGATGTTGTTGTTTGGAATCCTGAGTTTCCACAACGCACCAAAACCGCCACAAACCGTCAACATTCCGTAATAGTACATCAGCGACACAAAATTCTCGTCTTCGAGAATGTCAACCGCCGCAAAATGTGGCTTCACTCTGCCGAGCAACGATTCCTCTTCTACCGCTTTGTTTATGAAACTGTTGCGGTAGTCGTTGCCCTTCTCTTGCTCTATTTTCACAAGATGGTCGAGTTTTGTGTAGTCGATCATCGTGTTGGGCGCGGTCATATCGTCGGGAAATCTGCCCTCTTTCATATAACGGGTCAAGTAATACATCACCATCATACCGTTGTACATCGGCGACTCGTTGTCTTTGAAACTGTCATACGAAAAATAGTAGTTGTCGCACCACGGCTTGATTGTCGAAATTATAAAGTCGGTCTGTTGCTCCAAATCGCCCTTTATCATTCCCACAGTGTGATAGTATTTAATCATTTCCTTAATATCGACTTCCGAAAAACCAAGCATTTGATTCAATTCACGATTCTGCGACACATACGATGCAATGTTGAAACCGCTCGTGAGGTCGTCGAGCGTTACGGGCGACACGCCTGTCAGAAAAATTCTCTCGAAGTTGCCCTTGAACTTCTTGAAAAGGTCACGGTAGAAACCTTCTCCGTGAGTGATTGCCGCATAAACGTCTTTGCCGTGAAGCGAAAGGACTGTATTGGTGAAATTGTCGTACTCATCAACAATGAGGTAGAGCGGAATTCGTTTGAGCCGCGCCTGTTCCGTGATATATGTGAGTTTGTGCGAGGCTTTTGTATGTTTGGCGGTACATTCCACAAAATCACTGTCGTAGTATTTGGCATATTTATGCGCAAAGGTATCAAGCACGGAGCCGCAATATGCGTCAAAATTGTTTTCGAGTTTTTCTAATTTGCCCTCTACCTGCGAAAAATCCAACTTCAGGACCTGATAAAACGCCCTGCGCTCTGTCGGGTGTTCGTGAATCCAAAGTCCTGAAAATAGTTCGTCAAAACGGTCTTTGTTATTGATGTCATAATAAGCCTCCAACATACTGATAAACAAACTTTTGCCGAATCTCCTTGGACGTCCGAAAAATACATAACTGTCGCCGCCTTCCAATGTGGCGATATATTGTGTTTTATCCACATAATAAAGGTTGTCTCGGCGTATGCGCTCAAAATCGTTGATGCCCGATGGCAAAAGTCTTATCTTTTCCATAATCTAAAACCGTTTTGGTGTTGGTTGCAAAGTTAGTTATTTTTTTGTAATTATTATCACGGATTTAACAAAAATGGGCTGTAATTTAGGCGGTTCTTTTTTCAGAAGATTTGTATTGACAGTCAGTTCGTAACAAAAAAAATCTGCGGTAAAATTGTTTTGTTTACCGCAGATTTTTTTATTGAAATATGTGATTGATTTTTTAGAACATGAATGCAACACCGATTTGGAAGAATGCAAAGTTGGTGAAAGCCAATTCGCTGTATACTGCAATTCCGCCAAAATCATAACGCGCACCGGCAAATCCGAAACAGTCAAAACGAGAATCTGGAGTAGAATCAGAAGTGTTGCCGTTATTGTCTTTGAATTTGTATTTGTCGCTTCTGTAACCGACAGAAAGTCCGGCGTATGTATCAAGATTTGTTACCCAAGTGTAGTGCAAAGCTCCGCGAGTACCTATTCTCCAACGACCGTCTATTAATTTATATCCGCCGTCTTTTTTGCTGCCGCGACCAAAACCCATATATAATCCGCCGCTAACAGAACCGTGTTGATTGATTACGTTTCCTAAAAATGCGTAATCAAATGCTGCATTGAATGTTGGAACAGCAAAACCGTCGTACGTATAGTTATGGTATCTGTAGTCGCAGTTGCCCATACCCAAACCCAAGTTGAGTGCAAATGAACCCTCTGATAATGCACATCCTTGCGCTTTTACGTTGTTGATACCCATAACGAATATCATCATCGCCATTGTGATAATTGTAAAAATTTTTTTCATTATTTGTAAGATTATTTAATTTCTAATTCGGCGCAAAGATACTTATAAAATTAATTTTTTTGATGTTTTTAGTGGTGATTTATTTGTAAAAGATGTAAAAGTTGTATTTTTGTTCCTCTATTTTTACACTAATTTACTAATTTATATTTTTAATGAGAAAATTTTATTTATTTATTTTGTATTTTGTTGTGACATTTCTTTGTTTTGAAAGTTGCAAGCAATGTACAAAAACTCAATCGGAAGATTCCAAGATGTATAATTTAGGTTTGGGTTGGAATCTGGGAAACTCGCTTGATTGTTACACCGACACTATTGCCGATGAAACTTCGTGGGGAAACAAACCTGTTACTAAAAGCTTGATTGACAGCGTAAAAACTTGCGGTTTTCAATCTATAAGAATTCCCGTAACATGGAAAAATCATCTGTCAATGCCTGATTGTATGATTGATCCTCAATGGATGAACCGCGTTGCCGAAGTGGTTTCTTGGTGCGAACAAGCCGGTCTGAAAGTTATAATCAACCTCCATCATGATGGCGCCGATTCCAAATTTTGGCTCAATATCAAGCAGGCATCTGCATCTGAGGAAGCTGATTCGGTGATAAAACATCAGATTGAAACCGTTTGGAATCAAATTGCAACAAGGTTCAAAGATTGCGGTGATTTTTTGGTGTTTGAAGGTTTCAACGAGATTCATGACGGCGGTTGGGGCTGGGGCGCAAACCGTAGCGATTTCGGTAAACAATACCAGATTCTCAACTCTTGGAATCAACTTTTTGTTAATACAGTAAGAGCTACCGGTGGTTGCAATTCTTCGCGTTGGCTTGGTATTCCGGGATATGTTACAAATCCGGAGTTAACGATGCAATACCTTGAACTTCCGAAAGATACGGTCAACAAACTTATGGTTGCTGTACATTTTTACGATCCGTTTGACTATACTTTGTTAAACAAATTTACTCAATGGGGTAAAGATGCCGATCCGAAAAAATGTGCAAAACACGGTGATGAAAATTCTATGGACAGTTTGTTTTTCAAGCTGAACGAAAAGTATGTAAAAAATAATATTCCGGTTTATATCGGTGAATTCGGATGCGTTCATCGTGATAATTCTGAGGATGAAAAATTCCGAATTTACTATTTGTCAACGCTTTGTAAAACTGCGAAAAAATACAATTTGTCGGCATTGTATTGGGACAACGGATATTCCGGGGCTGGAGAGGAGCAGTCCGGACTTTTTGACCGCAGCACCGGTGAGTTTTTCAATAATTCTCGCGAGGTTGTTAAAGCCATGATTGAGTCTTACAATTAGTTTTACTCACGTTTTTTACAAGTATTTATGCGATGTAAAAAGTTGAAATCAAAATTGTTATAAAGAAAAATACTTGTAAAAAAAAGTTGAGTCAGTTACAAAAAAATCAGGGGTTAGCTGTAAAAAAAAACTAATCCCTGATTTCTTTTTTTTCTGAAAATTTATTCCTTATTGTTTGTAATATTCCTTGGTGCTTTTGGCTTTTGTAGTATTCTGATTATCAGGATCCATGTATGTAAAATCGTTTCTCAAACGTTTGCCTTTTATCACATAATTGTCAATAAAATTCATCACGTCGTTGATATTGCGTTCACAATAGAAATTTACTTCGTGTTGAAGTCCTTTGTAACGGTAGATGTAATACGGATATTCATATTTTTCAAAACGTTTTGCAAGTTTTGATGCACCGCTAAAACTCCATCTGAACAGATGTATTTGATTGTAAGTTACTATTTTATCGTCGGTTCCGTGAATAAACATCGTTGGAGCCGGATTGTGTTTGCGATATTTTACTAAACCTTTTTTCGAGAAAATCGCGCCGGAAAATGCAATTACGCCGCTGAATCGGAATCCGTCGGGAACTATTTTGGAAAGCGGGAATCCGTTGTTGAGCTCATAATCGGCTTGCAAAACTGTAATTGCACCTGCCGACGAACCGCATGTTACAATTCTGTCGGCGTTTACTCCTGTTTGGTTTTGATTGTTAATCAGCCAATTGGTTGCAGTCAATAAGTCTTCTGCCGCCATTTGTATCGATTTGTAAATCATTTTCAAACCCTTGTCTTTGGAATCCTTGAGACCGAGGCGGTAATCGATGCATACTACATTGTAACCGTTGTTGTTCAGAATGTTGATAAACGGTAAAAAATGCGGATTGTTTCTTACGCCTTCCATAAATCCGCCGCCAAAAACGTAGATAAACAGCGGTTTGCGATTGTCGGGATTTTGTGATTTGTAAACGTCAAGATAGAGTTTTTGACCGTCTTTTTCCGAAAATTGAAATGTTTGTTGAGCATTTGCACCCAAAGTAATGAGTGTAAGTAGAATTAAAAATAATTTTTTCATAGTTTTGTTTTTGATTTCTTTAGTTTGTGTTTTTTACATTTTGGGCAAAAGTACTTAATTATGTAGAGAAATTATGTATAAAAATTATTGGTGTCCGAGAAAAATAAAAAATCGAATAAAAATAGGGCTGCCATAATAGGCAGCCCGTTTTTTTTTGGTAACTTTCAGTTGCTAAACAAAAACATGTTACCATGGGCAAAATTACAAAATATTTCGGAC